>JBEKPI010000123.1:0-11654 GCA_049520855.1 Occallatibacter sp. | reverse complement strand
ATCGCGATCTGTGGGCCTTGGAAGCAATCCTCAACCCGCCTGCGACCGCCAGCCAAAAGGCGGCGTAGTAACATCAACCTAACCGCCGCTCAGCAACTTTCAACTGAGCGCGGGACACCCTCTCTACTTCAATTTATCAGAGCTGAAAAACCATATTTCCAGCCAATTATGAAACCGATAGATTTATTTGTGCCATATTATGTTCATCCCAAGATGAGCAACAGGCGAATTCTGGCGCAATCCGGTGCCTTCATCCTGTACGGTTTTGCTCCGCCTAAGACGATGTTTTTTCCATACATGATTGAAGAAACGCGATTCGTAGTTCCGCAAGGTGAGAAGAGACGTATTCGAGAGGATCTCGATAATCTTGGCATTAATGAAAGCACACTTTACCCCGAGATCGACAAGGCTGCAGCCTGGATTAAGAATGACTACAAGACGAAGTAGAATACTGGCAGGAAACTAGCTCGTGAACTACCGAATGTGAGCATTTGAACCGAGACTCTGCCGAGCGGCAGGACAGTTCGGTCTTTCAAGATGCCACAATGACACATTTGGTTGTTAGGGTTTCCGCCATTTGTCCCTGCCGCCAACGTTGGTGTCGCGGACGCGCTCAACGTGAACGGCTGCATTTGGGCTAATCTCGCGAGCCCGCTTAATGGCTTCAGCTTGGGTCGGGACGATTGCACTGGCCCTTTCCGAACCTGGTCTTCTTACCGCAAAATCTCCCTGCTCACGCCTTTCGATATACAGTTCAGCCTTTGCCATGAAAGCCCCCTTCCTGCGAATAGAATACACCGAAAAGCACCGCTGGCACCACATCGAGCTCGCAGGGGCATTCTGCAGCCGGGTGCCCCATCCTTTCGCGATCTGTGCCAAATAGAAGGAAACCACGAACCCCAAGCGAGCGAAAAGCGAGCCGTTGGCCCCACCGCAGAGCCTGCCTTGAGCGAAGTCGAAAGGTGGTTTGCAGAGAATTACAGCCTACTCCAAGACAATAGAAGAAGGAACAACCGCCGGCTCAAACCGTCAACTGTCCACTGTCCGCTGTTCGCTGTTCACTGTCCACTGTCCGCGGGTGGTTTGCAGATAATTACCGCATTTTGTAGAACAATTAAATCAGGAGACCAAAATGACAGAATCCATTCAAACCACCCCCGCCCCCATCGAGGTGCACGAACCCATCGCCGCAGCTACAAACCCTGCCGTCGCTCGCTGCCTGCAAGCCTGGGCGCGCGTCAACAAGGCAGAACGCGCAAAAGGAAAAAGCAGGTGTGATGCCTCCATCGAAGCCGACCGCGCCTACCGCAGTGCCATGCCGCCGCTTTGCGGGCAGCAAAATATCAGCGATTTCATCGCCTGCGTCGCTCACGCCATGATCGTCCACATTTTCCAGGATGATACGGCCACCAGACTCCTCTACGCCGCCCAGGTCGCCCACACTACTTCGCGCGGCCAGCCCGTGCCAAAAACAGCCGCCTGAGGGGGTACCCACCCCCCTATACCCCCATGGGGTATAAATTTCTCTAAAAACATTGCAGATTATTTATAACCCTATTGAAATCAACGTCTGTGGAAAACTTTCCACCCAAAAATATCCCGCAGCGTGAGATTTTACCTCCTAAAATCACCGGAAAATCCGGTTTTTGCCAATAAAGCAGGCCCGAACCATCGCTCCAGAATCTGTCTCGCTGACTCGCTTACGCGTCAGCCATCTCGGCTTCCAGCAGCATCCGCTTGCGCTCAACACCCCAGCGATAGCCGGTCAGCGAGCCGCTTGCGCCGACGACGCGATGGCACGGCACCACCACGGCTACGCGATTCGTCGCGCAGGCCCGCGCCACGGCGCGAGTGGCGTTGGGATTGCCCATCTCGCGGGCTAGCTGGCTATAGCTCCGCGTCTCGCCCCGCGGAATTGCCCGCAGCGCTTGCCAAACGCGCAACTGAAACGCCGTCCCGCGCAAATCTACCTGCGGTGGGGCCAACTCTTTGGTTGAGTTCGTTTCGCCGCCAACCACGCACAGCGCCGCATCAACCATTCCACTCAGCGACGGATCGCGCCTGAGCGTTGCCAGCGGAAACTCTTCGCGCAAGCTGGCCTCGGCCTCGGCTACCGTGCCCGCAAGCGCCAGCCAGCAAAGCCCGCGTTTCGTTGCGCCCACAATCACCCAACCGAAAGGAGAACGAGCGGAGCACCAGCCGATCTGCTCGCCGCGCCCGCCCTTGGCAAACCGCGCCGGCGTCATGCCCAGTTGCGCGCCCTCATACCCTCGGCTCGATGAGCCAAACCCAGCGTTGTAAATTGCGTTGGTCACACTCTCTCCTTGTTTGAGCGCGCCGCGCAGCGCCCCCGCGCGCAACGCCCGCTGATATTGCAGCGGACTCACGCCGAGCGATTGTTTGAAGAGCCGCTGCACGGTAAACGGGCTCAGATGGACGAGACGCCCCAACTCAGCCAGCGGGACGGGACGGTCATGATGGGCCTCGATATGAGCGCGAATCTTGTCCAAAGGACTGCCAGACGCGCTGCCCGGCTCGCAGCGTTTGCAAGCGCGAAAGCCTGCGGCGCGCGCCTCGTCCGCCGAGCGAAAGAATCTTACGTTGGCCCGCAGCGGCCTTCGGCTCGCGCACCCAGGTCGGCAGAAGACGCCAGTCGTCAGGACTGCGTAGAAGAACGCAGCCGCCGGGTCGTGGCTCACGAGCTGCATCCATGCGAGATCGGGGTCGATGGCCGAACTGCAACCAGCCTGCTCAACGAATTGGGCCTTCTTCTCCACGAGAACCATCGTCGCCGATCAGCGCACTGAGGCGCTACCCGCTTCTTGCGCGCAATTCAGAATTTCTGAATGTCGCGAATCAGATCGGCGACTCGCCTCGCTCCTTCAGCACCGCCTCCGCCCGCAGCAGATCCGCCTCCGTGTCCACCCCGATCGTGTCTCCGGGCGCCTCAGCCACATAGAGGCCAATCCCGTTCTCCAGCAGCCGCAACTGCTCCAGCCGCTCCACAATCTCCAGCGGCGAGGGCGGCAGCGCGGCAAACCGCTCCAGCGCGGCCTTGCGATAGGCATAGATCCCCAGATGCTTGCGATAGCCGCTGAATCCCGCCCCGTCGCGGTCGAACGGTATCGTCGCCCGCGAAAAATAGAGCGCCCGCCCATCCAGAGCCGTCACCACTTTCACGGCATTGGGGTTGGCAAACTCATCCGACGGGCAGCGAACCGCCAGCGTAGCCGCCTCGACCTCGGGCCGCGCAAACAGTGCCAGCATCGGCGGAAAGAACTCCGGCGTCAACGTCGGCTCGTCGCCCTGGATGTTGACATAAATCTCGGCGTCAATCTGGCGGGCCACTTGTCTCACTCGATCCGACCCGCTCGGGCAATCCGCCGGCGTCATCGCCACCGGAATCCCGCGCTCCCGGCACACTTCAGCCACTTCCTCCGAATCGGTAGCCACCACCACCGGGTCCATCAGCCCGCTGGCCCGCGCCGCGCGCCACACCCACTCGACCATCGGCCGCCCGGCGATCATGCGCAGCACCTTGCGGCTGAGCCGCGTCGAACCGAGCCGCGCCGGAATCACCCCTGCAATGCGGAGGACACTCATGCAGCCGAGTTTACAGCACCAGCCATCTCCAGCGGCCCGCCGCGTTTGACCTCCAATCGAGCCCCCCGTATCATCAAGACAGGGGGCGCGGGATTCTCGCCCCTCTCAGCCGGGCCTTCGCGGCCCGCGCCTCTTCCGGCGGGGTAGCTCAGATGGTTAGAGCGACGGATTCATAACCCGTAGGTCGGCAGTTCGATCCTGCCTCCCGCCACCAAGCCCTTGGTAAAATCGTCCGCGCCCGACGCACTTCTCTCCCCGCGCGATACCATCGAAATCAGCGAGGTCAAAACCATGCGCAAAGCAATGAAATCTCTAATAGCCGCGGCAATGGCAGCCGCGCTCGTCTTTCCCGCCCTAGCCCAGCAGCCCGCGCCCCTCAAAGTCATCGGCTTCATGACCGACTTCGACGTCAAGGACGACGCGGTAGGCATCTGCAAAGCGGTCATGGACGGCATCGCCCCCGGCGTCCGCATCCTCGACATCACCCACCAGTCCGAGCCTTTCAACATCGCCATGGGCGCGCGTTTTCTGGCCGGTTCGGCACCCTACTTCCCCAAGGATGCCGTCTTCGTCGTGGTCATCGATCCCACCGTCGGCTCCACGCGCAAGGCCATCATCGCCAAATCGCGCGCCGGCCAGCTCTTCGTCCTCCCCGACAACGGCCTGCTCACCCTCATTCAGGATCGCGACGGCATCGTCGAAGCCCACGAAATCACCAACCCCGCCTGGATGATCGGCTCCGGCATCTCCTCCACCTTCCACGGGCGCGACATCTTCTCCCCCGCCGGCGCGCATCTGGCCCGCGGCGAAGACTTCCGCCTCGCCGGCCCCGCCCTCGATCTCGCCAAGCTGATCCGCCTCGACCTCAAAAGCGCCACCATCGATGAGCAAGGACTGCACGGCCAGGTCATCGGCACCGACGGCCCCTTTGGCAATCTGGTGCTCAACGTCCCCGCCAAAACCTTTGCCCAGCTCGGCTACAAGCTCGGCGACCGCGTGCCCGTCACCCTCGCGGGCAAGCCCTACGCATTCCCCTTCGTGAAGACCTTCAGCGATGTTCCAGTGGGCAGCGATCTCTTTTATATCGATTCGCGCGGCCGCCTGAGCCTGGCCACCAACCAGGGCAACTTCTCCGCCATCCACAAAACCGGCGAAGGCGTCGCCCTCACCATTCCGAAGAAGTAGCAGGATACTTGGATGAGTTGTGTGTTGAGCGAGGGGAAACCACAAACACCATCGAGAAATCCCTCGACCGTACTACCGGATGATCTCGAACTTCTCCCAGGCGCAATTGCACACCGGGCAGCGCTCGTGCTCCTCTTCGGTCTCCGAAGTGTACCCGCACACCGGGCAAACATAGAACTCGCGCGCCTCGCCGATCCAAGATCCATTCGGGGCATCCCGCCTCCCCGCCGCCAACAGCGCAATCGCCTCGCTGAAGAGCCGCGCATGGGTCTTCTCCGCCTCCAAAGCCCCGGTAAAGGCGTGCGCGGCCGATGCGTTCTTCTGCTCCGTGGCTTCGGCCAAAAAGCCCGGATACATTGTGTCGATCTCGCACTTCTCGCCATTCAGCGCGGCCTTCAGGTTTTCCGCCGTGCTCTTTGCCTCGACCGGGCGAATCTCGCACTCCGCATGGCCGCCCAACGGCTTGATCACCCGCGCGTGGTTGGCCGCGTGAATCTGCTCGGCCCGCGCCACTGCGCGAAACAGGCTGGCCACCCCGTGCAACTCGTCCTCGTCGGCCCGCGCGGCAAAGGCAGTGTACTTCGCGTGCGCGTTCGACTCAACCTCAAAAGCTGCCACGAGATTCTCAACCGTAATTGCATTTGCTTCGGCGACGACTGACATCGGATTTCCTCTCCAACTCCGTTCAAGAGCCTACGAGCGCCTCAACAGCCTAGGCTGTGACGCAGCTTACACTCGGTCGAACAACACATGCAAGTTTTTGGACGCCTGGCGACAGCGTCTGGCCGAAGATGCAAGAGAAGGCCGCCATGCCAATAGTGTTTCGTGAAGGGCTTCCGTTTCGTTTCTAATTCCAATGAAGGATCGCACAGCTGTGCCGGATGTGGGGCACCCGGCTGACGGCTCCACAGCTTTACAGATTTACCGTTTCACGGGACTGTGAAACCGTGAGGTGGATGTGGTTTATTTTGAATTATTTAAGAGGCGCTCCAACGATTCACGGATTCACGGTTTGCGTGGTTCTGTGAGAGGGGGTCTTGTAAGTAGTTGATTGTGGGTTTGTTAAGGATGGCTCCACAGTTTCACAGGTAAAATTGAGAAAAAAAACGGACCGGGACTAGGGAATTTGCTGGTATCCGGCACACTCCGCTTAGGTTGCGGCGGATATGAGGCTCTCGAAGTTGCTTCGGCGGGGCGGGTTTTGGTGGTGTTGCGCATAGCGTCCTTTCAGAGATCAGGGATCAGAGATCAGGGAACAGGGATCAGGGATCAGAAATGCCGGTTCTGCTGACTACTTCCATTGTCAGACAACGGGAGATAATTCTATGCAAAAAAGGGAAGCCGTATCTGGACTTTTTGTTATGCGCGGGTTGAGGTTCGTGGTCTTCCACATCTGGCGCGATAACAGCAAAAAGCAGGTCCTTCGACTCCCCTTCGCCGCGCTCAGGGCCGTTCAGGATGACAGCGCCAGATGTGGGGGTGCCCGGCGGTCGCCTTCCGTCAACTCTGAGATGCGGGGCAGGTGCGGTCGATGAATTGCTGGGTGGATTGCTTGAGGGCCGGGTCGTTGGCGGCGGCGAGGGCGCGGCGGGCGAGGGCGCAGGCTTCGGCGGCGGGCTGCTGGCTGGCTTCGGAGACGAGCGTGCGCGTCCAAAGAATTCTGGCCATCTGGTTGCCGTGCAGCTCCGGGTCCGCCTGCCAGAGGGGATCGAGGATGCCCTCGGCCCTGAAGGCGTATGTCTCCGCTTCCGGGATGCGCCCAGCTGACAAGCAGAAGCAAGCGAGGTTGTTCAGAGTGGTAGATACGCTGGGCCGGTATGCGTCGGGATTGGCCTGGGCGAGCTTGCGGCGGATGGTGAGTGCCTCGGCGAGGGCCCACTCGGCTTGGTTCATGCGCTGGGTGGCAGAGTACAGGTTCGCGAGATTGTCGAGGGTGGTGGCAACGTCGGGCAGGTATGCGCCGGGATTGGCTTGGGCGAGATTGCGGCGGATGCCAAGTGTCTCGGTGTAGGCTTCTTCGGCTTGGTTCATGCGCTGGGTGACACAGTACAGATTCGCGAGATTGTCGAGGGTGGCGGCGACGTCGGGCCGGTATGCGCCGGGATTGGCTTGGGCGAGCTTCCGGTAGACAGCGAGCGCCTCGGCGAAGGCCTCTTCGGCTTGCTTCATGCGCTGGGTGTCGCTGTAGAGGTTTGCGAGGTTGATAAGCGTGGCGGCGAAGTCGGGCCGGTATGCGCCGGGTTTGGCCTGGGCGAGTTTGCGTCGGATGGCGAGAGCCTCGTCGTAGACCTTTTCGGCTTGCTTCATGTCCTTGGTGTCGCTGTAGAGGAGCCCAAGGTTGTTAAGCGTGGCAGCGCGCTGAGCAGGGTCAAAGTAGACGAGGATCAGAGCTTCATAGGCGGCGATGGCCTCGCTGGAATGGTTGAGCTTCTGGGCCAAATAGGCATATTTGAATCCGTGCTCCGAGTCTTTACTGAGTTGCCAGGCTCGGCGGCAGGCGGTCAGGGCCTGGGGCCATTCAAAGCGGAATTCGTGGATGGCGCCGAGGACGTAGAGGTCGCGGGGGAGATTGCCGGCTTCCTTGAGCACGCTCTCGACTTGTTGCGACGCTTCGCGAAGGGCGGCGTCGAAGTCGCCGGCTTCGAGGCATTGGGAGAGCTTGGATTCGACCGGGTCGGGGCTGGACGCGAGTTGGTGCTGGAAGCTGCGCAGTTGATCGGTGAGCCTGGCTATTTCGGCTTCTTGGTCTTTGAGGATTTGCGGAGGAACCCATCCGTTTTGGCAGGCGATGACTACGAAGCCTTCAAAGGCATTCCTCAATGCGGCGTCGAGGTCTTCGCGCGTGGCCGGCTCCTCTTGTTGGGGGTTGTGGGCATCTTGTTGGGGGTTGTGGGCATCGGAATTTTTCCAGGTCGCCACGAGGATCATTGCGGCAACGACGGCGATTGTGGCCCACGCCGCGTTCCAGGGGGAATACCAGGGCTGGGCATTGCTCCATGTGATGAATTTTAGGCCGCCTATGAGCAGTCCCGACACCAAACCCAGGATTGCCGCGAGGACGAGTCCCAGCACGATCTGCAGGATGGCGGCTATCGACTTGATCTTCTTCTGTGGCATGGGCAGGGGTGTTGCCGACGTTGGACTAATATACCATTCCTGGCGCTAGAGGCGGGAATTCGAAGCGGCTTGCACAGGGCAATCGCATGAATTTCGATGCGGCCCGGATCGAAGTTCGTTCCGCGCCTACAGGGCGAAAATTCTGGCGGAGGCTGGCGCAACAACTCTTTTTGAAGTGCGCGCCTTTCAGTATCTGCGCCACTAGGCCAAAGTTGCAACAGAGATTCCGAAGTTCAAGTTCTTGAAGTAATCATTCACATGGGAGAACAGGATTAGCTGCGCGGCCGGGCCGGTTGGGATTCGTGACCTCCCATATCTGACGCGATAAAACTGCGCCAGATATGGCGCTCACGACTTCCCAGGCCCAAGAACTCGGTCCTTGGACGCCCAAATTTTCATGCGAGGAGATGGCCACCAACCGGCAATCGTTGTAAACTGGGAACAATATGGCTCACTCGGTGACAATCACGACTCCCATCCCCTCCTTGGAAGAATTTGGGAAGGCCTTGGGCATGAGCAAGGCCAGGCGAAGGTCTCTCAATCCAATATTCATCGAGCGACGTCCGCAGGGGGGCTATGCGGTCAGAAAAGGCGGGTCCGAAAGAGCGAGCGCCGTCCGTCCCACACAGGCTCAAGCAATCGAGAGAGCGCGGGAGCTCAGCCGCAACGGGGCAATACTGGTTGAACGTGCGCACGACGCCGCCCGTGGTAGCCGGGACAGGTGGCGCAAGCCGTAGCTCAGGTCCGCAGATGCCTTTGGCCGGGTCGTTCGTGACGGATCAATGGGTGCAAAGGGTCATCACCGCCGATGCTGGAAGGAGCAACGGTGCCGCCAAAGGCTGGTAGCTTCACCTCGAACGCCGTATTCCTCAACATCCCCTACGATCAGAGGTTTCGTTCTCTTTACCTCGCATACATTGCCGGTCTCGTTCATCTTGGCTTTGTGCCGCGTATGCCCCTAGCGCTGCCTAGCGGAACAAGAAGGCTGGACAAAATCCTCGCGGAAATTCACGGATGCCGCTACTCCATTCATGATCTTTCCAGAGTTGGTCTGGATCGAAATCCACGATTTACTACGCCAAGATTTAACATGCCTTTCGAACTTGGTCTCGCAGTCGCATGGGGGAAGTCCAATCCGAAAAAGCATAGGTGGTTCGTTTTTGAAGAGAAGGAATACCGCATACTGCAATCTCTGAGCGATCTGAATGGCATCGATCCGCAGATTCATGATGGACAAGCTGCTGGCGTCATGCGTGAGCTTTTAAGCATCTTTCGACGCCCACTGAATCAGCCGACTGTCCCTGAAATGATGCGCACTTTCAATACAATTTCGCGCCGCTCGGCGAAAATCCTAGCAGAAGCCGATTCAAAAAGTCTCTTTCAAGCACGTGCCTTTCAGGACTTGTGCAACGACGCCAAAATTGCAGCAGTGAATCCGAAGTTCAAGTTCTTGAAATAACCGTTCAAATGGGAGAACAGGATTGGCTGCGCGGTTGGGTGCCCGACCCAAATCTAGGGATTCCGCCATTCGTCTGGCCTTCCATTGCTGGTATGGCGAACCCTTTCGACGTGGATCGCGGCGTTCGGTGCGATTTCTCGGCCTCTTTCAATTGCTTGCGCTTGGGTCCGCTCGACAGCACTGGCTCTTTCAGACCCGGGCCTACGCACCGCATAGTCGCCCGCCGATCTGCGCTCAATGTAGATTTCCCGCTTTGCCATTTCTGACCTCCTAAATTCCTCTTCTTTTCCTTTACCTCTGTTTAGCTGCACCCGCTGGTGGAGCCGCAACTCATGCAGCGGTAGCAACTGCCGTTGCGGACCATGATTGCGCCGCAGGTGCCGCAACTGGGGGCGTCGCCCATGTCGTACATGGAGCGCATGGCGTCGGAGGCGTGGAAGATGCCGCGGTCCTGGAGCTTGAATCCGTGGGCGGGACCGGCGTCGTTGGAGGAGACGGCGTGCGGCTCGGGGGCGATGCCTCCGCCCGCTTTGGGATTTTCGAAGCCGGGGGCGGCGGGCGGCGCACTCACCTGATTCAACCGCTTGGCGACCTCCTCGGCCAGCCGGGCCATGCTGCTTTGCGAGTAGGCGTCCTCTTCCGGCTCGTTCTCGGGCAACATGCTGGGCGGGGCGGGCAGTTCGGGAGCCTGCGGAGTGAGGCTGGCAAAGAGCGAGAGTTGCGTGCCGGAGAGGAAGCGCAGGCTGAGCCAGCGGAAGATGTAGTCCATGAGGCTCTTGGCGTAGCCGATCTGCTCGTTGCCGGTCCAGCCGGAAGGCTCGAAGCGGGTGTGGGCGAACTTTTCGCAGAGCACCTTGAGCTGCACGCCGTGCTGCAGGGCGATGGAGATGGAGGTGGCGAAGGCATCCATGAGGCCGGAGACCGTGGAGCCCTCCTTGGCCATCTTGATGAAGATTTCGCCCACCTGGCCGTTGGGATAGAGGCCGACGGTGACGTAGCCCTCGTGGCCGGCAATGGCGAATTTGTGGGTGACCGAGGCGCGCTCGTCCTGCAGGCGATGGCGGACGGCGCGGGGCGGTCCGTTGAGATCCTGCGCGGGATCTTTGGCGGGTGAGGGGGCGGGTTCGGGCGCGGCCGAGGCTTGCAGCACGGGCACGGCGGCTGCTTTGGCGATTTCGTCCAGAGCGCTCTGGAAGGCGTTGGCGGCGAGCAGCACGGATTTGGCTGTCACCTCCAGCTTTTCGCCGGACTTGGCTTCGATGGCCTTGAGGTCGGCGTCTGCGCCGGTTTTTCCGGCGGCTAACTGGGCCAGTACGCGGCTACCGGCGGCGTCGAGCGGCGAAGGCTCCTTTTTGGCGTCGAGGCCGGTGTTGAGCGGCTGTGTGCCCTTGGAGCCGTCGCGGTAGATGGCCACGGCCTTGATGCCCTGACGCCAGCTCTCGGCGTAGGCCTCGACGATGTCGTCGACGCTGGCCTCCTGGGGCAGGTTGACGGTCTTGGAGATTGCGCCGGAGAGGAACGGCTGCGCGGCGGCCATCATCTTGATGTGGCCCATGTAGTGGATGGAGCGGGTGCCCTTGAGCGGCTTGAAGCTGCAATCGAAGACGGCGAGATGCTCGGGCTTGATGCCGGGCGCGCCTTCGATGGTGCCGGTGGCGTCGATGTAGCTGACGATGGCATCGACTTCGTCGCCGGAGTAGCCGAGCTTGAAGAGAGCCTCGGGGACGGTGTTGTTGACGATCTTGATCATGCCGCCGCCGACCAGCTTCTTGTACTTGACCAGCGCCAGCTCCGGCTCGATGCCCATGGTGTCGCAGTCCATCATGAAGCCGATGGTGCCGGTGGGCGCGAGGACCGTGGTTTGGGAGTTGCGGTAGCCGTAGCGTTCGCCGTAAAGCAGGGCCATGTCCCAGCACTCGCGGCTGGCGTCGATGAGGGCGTCGAGCTGGGGCACGGCGAAGGGTTCGCCGCTCTGGCGCGATGCGCCGATGTTGTTCACCTCGGCGCGATGCATGCGGATCACGTCGAGAAAGGGTTCGCGGTTGACGTAGAAGCCGGGGCAAGCGCCGCCCTCGCGGTCGATGCCGGCGGTGAGCGGCGTGGCCGATTCGATGGACGGGCAGTTGGCGGCTACGATGGCCGATTGAAGGTAGGCCTGGCCGCAGAGGATGGCGGTGAGCGCGGCGGCCAGGCTGCGGCCGGCGGCCGAGTCATAGGGCAGGCCGAAGGACATCAGCAGCCCGCCCAGGTTGGCGTAGCCGAGGCCCAGCGGGCGATAGTCGTGGGAGTT
>JBEKPI010000122.1:0-11662 GCA_049520855.1 Occallatibacter sp. | reverse complement strand
GCCTTGATCGTAGGCGAAGAGCAACTTACGGCGCAAATCATCCCCAAGGGGTTTCCCCATATCCGTGTTCGCCGCAGAGTCTCGCCAACGACAGTCTACATTATTTACTAAAATTCTCTAATTTTCACAATGCATTGATATTTTCTTAATCAGTGACGGCTAGGATCGGGTCAATGTCACTTCCAGTTATCGAGCGGCATGGCCGGCGTTTGTGCATTTCGCCCAGCCGAAATATATGAGTGTCGTTGTGTGGCGCCACGATCACCGGAAGCGTGATCGCTAATACGGCCGTAGCCTTGGCTTTCAACGCGATCGACAGCATAAACAAAACACTAGCGACGAGTCCGCAGGTATCGTGTCGGATCGCTAGCAAGATGCACTCTCACAGCCACGCCTGACCTGAGGCCGAACCTGTTGTTGCAACACGCTTTCCTTTTGCCCGCAGGCTCAACAAGCCCGGCAGGCAAGACACGATCCACAAATTTGGAAGGAGAATCTAGTAATGAAGCCAATAACGCGGTGCACATTCATTCTGCTGCTGTTCGTGCTCGCATCCACTGCCGCCAGGGCTGGCTCGGTCGTAGTTGGATCCCTGGATCTGATCAACACCATTCCCGGGCCAAACGGGGTGGATACGCTGTTTCTGACGAATGTTACCCCTGGTGGCGGAGCGGCGAACATTCCGTTGGAATCGCTGACGTTTTCCGACGTAGACTTGACGGTCAATGGAGTCGACCAAACAACGAACCTCCTTGCCGATGATCCAGGGTATTTTTACGAACTAGACAATCTGTCCCAGGATTCGATTACCTCATTTGACCTTACCGCGTCTCTGGGCTCCTCGCCCTTGTTGGTTACTGTCAACGGGCAACAGGAAATGATCTATCCAACGATTTCGCTGAGCTACAGCGGTCCTGTACTCGACACAAACAGCAATCCCGACGTGCAATTCGACGTCGATGCCACAGTCACGCCTGAGCCTTCGACTCTAGGGCTGTCCGGCACAGGTCTGGCTCTGCTTGGCGTAATCCTGTGGTTCCGCCGCCGGCGCGCGCAGGCGTCGTACGCGGGCGCAGGAAGATTCTTTACAGGGATTGCATAACACCTGCAACAGCGGGTTTCTTCTTCCTTCTGCACGTACTACGAGAGCAATGGGTCTGATGTAACGGACTTCCTGCCGCGTTGAATCGCAGGGCGGGGGTCGTTGGAAAGGATTAAGGACACAAAGATGAAAAAGATTTCGCTTTACCTATCGGCGTTTCTGCTCTGCTTAGCAGGCGCCGCTGGTGCTCAAGCCCAGGTTACGTTGATCGCCATCTCGCCGAACTCAGGGCAAGCAGGCATCACAAACCTTGCCATCACCGGCAGTGGATTCCCGAGCGGAACCATTTCGCCCTCTACCGTTACCGTTACCCTGACAGGCGGGAGCGGTCCCATATCGATCACCCCTGCAAGCGTGATCACCGTGGGCGGCAGCATCCGCAGAGTCACGTTCACGATTCCGAGCGGGGATGCGGTGTCAAACCCCACAGTGTATGCAGTGTCGATCAGCGGCACGAGCCCGGCTTTTACGAGCAACTCGGTATCCTTGACCGTGAATCCGGGTGCACAGATCAGCAGCCTGGCGCCTGCATCGGGAACGCTGGGCCAAACGGTACCGGTGACCATTACCGGCCTTTACACGAACTTTGTGCAGGGTTCCACGGCGGCGAGCTTTCCGGCCGGTTCCGGCATTACCGTCAGTAACTTTACCGTCACCAGCCTGACGACAGCAACTGCAACTCTGAGTATTTCCGCTTCAGCTACCGTGCAAACGGACACGATGACGGTTGCCACCGGCATTCAAACGGCGACCGTGCCTTTCAGCGTGGGCGTGGTTACTCAGGCATCTTCGAGCTCCTATGGCGCGACCGCGACGCAGTATCACAGCGTCAGCTCCATGACATCGCTCACGGCGGCTCAAAAGCTTGCGCTGCTGCAGGCGAACATCAAGTACGTGTTCGTGATCTTCCAGGAGAACCGCTCCTACGATCACTACTTCGGCACCTTCCCCGGAGCCAATGGACTCTTCGCGACCTACCCCAACGCAAACCCGAGCGACCCTTCCGCCTTGCCGGCCAATGCGTTCGCGAGCAGCTTCAACTCCGCGATCGAGACGGTCACGTCCAACGGCGTCGTGACCTATTCCACGGTGAGTCCATTCCTGGTGCCACGCCAGATCGTCAATGTGTCCGGCAACCCCACAACGACCTACTCGGAGGACATGTTATCGGTGGATCACAGCCACACTGGCTACATCGGCGATTTCCACTCCGACCAAGCCACCCGCTCGATACCGAAGAACGATGGCTTCCCGCTCGATCAGGAAGGTCTCTACTACAACACCGACTCCTCAGGCACGAGCGCGCCAATCTACAGCACCTCCAGCCACGCTACGCCCACCAGCCAGGTTACTCTGCAAGCCAAGCAAAAGGGCGAGATCGTGATGGGTCACGTCGACTGCGACACGATCCCGTTCCTGTGGCAGTACGCGGACCGGTTCACGCTGTTTGACAATATGCACCAGACCGCGATCGGGCCTTCGACTCCGAACGCGATCGCGATGATCGGTTCACAGACGGGCGACACACAGTGGGTGCTGCATCCGAACAACTACGACAGCTACAGCATCAGCTATGGCTCTCCAAGCGCAGTGCCCCACGCCCAGTACACGCTGCCGAATGAGACCGACTCCGCGCCGTTTGCAGGCAGCGCAAGCGACAATGCGGCGGTTAAACCGCCTTTTGGACCGGACGAATCGAGCGGCCAGGGGCCAACCACCATCGGCACTCCCAACGCCGGCCAGGAAACGCTTACGTTCGCCTCGCTGCCGCTTTCGTTCATGGGGAGTCAGATTGACAGCATCACGGCGTTCGATCAGCACTCCGCTTTCGATCTGGCCGATGTGCAACAAGACATGGCAACCATCAAGGCGAACGACCCCAACATACCCTGGGGATGGTATCAGCAGGGATATGGCGCCGAGCCCTTCGATGGCACAACGTTCAAAGACGACGAAGCCAGCTACACGTCCGCCCCGGAGCACGCTTCTTACATCGTGCACCACAATGGCCCGCAGTACTTCGGCTACGTCGGCGATAACACCCAAGAGCAGGGCAATATGCATGGCCTGCAGCAGTTCTACACCGATGTCACCGGGGATGCTTTGACCCCAGGCGTCTATTACATCCGCGGCGGCTATTACAACAACCTCGGCCAAGCCCCACTGGATCCGAATCCGACCGTCAGGCAAGATTTCGCCGGTAACGACGACCATGGCTCGTACTCGGACTCGCAGATCTCGGAGTCCATGGTAGCCGCGACGGTCAACGCGATCGCCAACAGCCCCTACTGGAATCAGAGCGCGATCATTATCACCTACGATGAGTCGGACGGATTCTTCGATCATCAACCCGAACAGTTCCGCACCTGGGGTCCGGACGGGCAGCCCGAGACCGGCGGCCCACGCATACCGCTGCTGGTGGTCTCGCCCTACGCGGTCACGCACGGCGTGAGCCACGTCTACAGCGAGCACTCCGCGGTGGTCCGCTTCGTGGAGGAACTGAAGGGCCTGGTTCCACTGGGGCAGTTGCCGGACGAGGCCGCGGCGCTCACCACCGGAGCAACCCTGTGCGCGAATCCGCCCACCTACAGTGGCGCCACTCACGCACCAACGCTGGTGTTGCCCGGCGCGCAAGCGACGTCAACGACGATCAATCCGTTCTGCAAACCCAACGGCGCGGCGCAGACCGCTCTGGGGCCTGGAGACGTTTTTCCCGGGATGGGCGATCTGACGGAAGCCTTCGACAACGATCGGTTGCTTGGCAACGTTGCCCCGCTGCCGGAGACCTACGCCACGATTTCGTCCCCGAGTACGCTGCCGCACTACGGTGCAACCGGCGCTTGCTCCAACCAAGCGCTGAGCATCGTGCCGACGGACTACAAAAACGGCGTCTACAGCTCGGCAGCCTTCGATCCGACCGGAGTGCAAACAACCGTGCCGGTCATCGATCCGCCGCCAGCGGACTTCAATCCGCGTCCGACAGTGAGCAACGGCAGTCCGTACTACAACACCAGCAATAACACCACCTCTAACTCTACAACCGGCACGGGCGGCCCCTGGCCCCAGTGAGGGAACAACTCAACTCAGCCGGGACGGCCGCGAGGCCGTCCCGGCTCTGTTTACGATGAGGGATATGAACTCCAAGTGGAATGGATTATTGGCGGCTGCGCTGTTGGCGCTGGCGGCGAGCGCGAGCGCGGAGACACCAACGATCTCCGCCGGTTCTACGCTGCAACAGATTCAGGCGGCTGGGGTGCTGCGCTGCGGCGTGGTCGTGGCGCGAGAAGACTGGAACAAGGTCGACCTGCATGGAGACTTGAGCTCACTTCATGCCGAGATCTGCAAGGCGGTAGGTATCGCAGCTCTTGGCACGCGCGCAAAGATCGACATCCATATATTCAATTCCGAGGCCGAGGCCGAAGAGGGCCTCAGTCAATCGCGTGTTGAGCTGGTGGTCGGAGTAACTCCGAGCGTTTCAGCGGCCGCGAAATGGAAGGTGGCCTTTGGTCCGCCGGTGTTTTACGACGGTCTCGGCGTTCTGGTGTGGCCGGAGCAGCCGGCGATGCACGTGAAGGATCTCGTCGGCCGCAAGCTTTGCGTGATCGACGGCACCGACAACGATCATGTGCTGGAAGCGCGCGCCCATGCGGGCGCGTTGAAGATGCGGGTGTCGACGTGGCAGGAAGAGGGTGAGATGGACGACGCCATGGCGACTCACTGGTGCGATGCCGTGGGCGCCTACGTAACGCGGCTGGCGCCGCTGCGCCGGCAATACCGAGAGCTTGTGAAAACGCGCATTTTACCGGAACTGTTGACGCTTTCGCCCGTGGTTCCCGCTTACCGGCGCGACGACGCGCAATGGGGCCTGTTGGTTGACTGGACGATCCATGCACTTGTCCAGGCCGAGGCGAGCGGCGTGACTCGCGCCAACGTGGCCGCGCAAAAGACGAGCGAAGACCCGGTGGTGCAGCGGTTGCTTGGAGTCGATTGGGTTACGAGCCAGGCGTTGGGGCTGCCGAATAAGGATTGGGCCGCCACTGTGATCTCCGCAGTGGGCAATTACGGCGAGATCTACCAGCGCACCGTCGGCGCTTCTCTCGGGCTACCGCGCGGAGTGAATGCGCTGTGGCTGGACGGTGGACTGATGCATGCGCTTCCCATTCAATGAAGGCGCAGACCGCCGTGATCCGCTGAAACTTTAGAGTTACAGCTGTGGATAGAAGACTGGCAGAGGCGGCCAGCAGGCTGGTAGCGCAGCCATGCCGGGCTCCGGCTGCTGCGATAGCGCGTGCGTGGCGGCGGCTGCGAGATGCAAGATCGGGGCCACGATGCGGGTGATGAAGCGAGTCGCGTTGCGGGCCAGACGAAGCGAACGATCGGGACGGCGGAGGTTTATGCGAGTTCTCCTGTGGGCCGCCCGGCGAGATGCAGCCGGCGGCTTGTCTGCGCGAAGAAGTTGTTTGATCTTCGACCAAGCCTTTTCGATGGGGTTCAGATCGGGCGAGTAGGGCGGCGAGTAGAGCACCTCCGCCCCCGCCTCTTCAATCATCTCGCGCACCCCGGAGACCTTGTGCGAACTCAAGTTGTCCATCACCACCACGTCGCCGGGTTCGAGTGCCGCGCACAGCACATGCTTGACATAGGCCCGGAATATCGCCGTCCGTGGCCTCTTCGATCGTCATGGTTGCGATCATGCCTTGCAGGCTGATCCACCCCAGCGACGAAGATCTGTCGCTGGGGGCCCCGCATGGCGCCAAGAATGGTCATGATTCTCCAGCGGCTTCCAGGCGTGGCTTCGTAGATACGACCACCACCTTCGCTGCGCGCATAGAGCCGCGTCATCGAAGTGGCCACGCCGCTTTCGTCCAGGACCGGGGCCCCCGCAGACTGGTCTTCGTCTGCGGGGTGGGGGAAAATCAAGCGTTCCCGCGGAATCGCCGCAACACGGGCAACAAACTCTTGGCGCTTTTTGCGATTGGCCTCGGTGTCTCGTTCGGCGGCGTGGAGCGGCTTTTTTTAAGACGCAGGTTCAACTTTTGCAAAAGACGCCAAATCTGGGGCTGGCAGAGGGAAATGCTGGCTTCGTCCTGCAACTTTTCCTGCACTTCAGCCAGGGTCAGGTCGGGTTGCGTTACAAACCAAGCCTTCACCCGCGGATGCATCTCAATGCCGACGGCGGGTTTGCGCCCTGGATGGTAAGCCACTCGCTCAGCTTGTCCGGTGCGATTGCGCGCGGCGGAAATCTTCTTGGCCCAGGCCACGCTCACCGAAAAACGGCCTGCCAATTCCTCCAGCGTTCCCTCACCTCGATCATGGGCAAACAGTAACTTACGGCGCAAGTCATCCCCATAGGGTATCCCCATCTCTTCACACGCCTCAGAGTCTCGCCAAAATAAGTCTACAACATTTCACAAATAGCTATAGAGACCGGACGCTGGAGATGGCGATGCTGCTCAGGGCAGCTTGAAGGCTTTGACGGCGATGGCGTTGGGGGCGCGGCCGGCGGGGAGCAGGGTGAAGATGGAATTCGAGGCGGTGCGGACTACGGCTACCTCGCCGGAGCGGGTATCGACGACGAAGAGCAGCAGGCCGGAATTGGAGAAGGCCAGCGCGGAGGGGCCGTCGCCGACATCGATCGAGCCGATGCGCTTGCCGTCGTCGATGGAGTAGACGGTGACGTACTGGGAGCGGAAGTTGGCCACGTAGAGCATGGAATTGTCGGCCGAGACGAGGCCGCGGACGGGATCGTCGCCGATCATGTAGGAGCCACCGGCGTCGTCGGTGCCGGTAACGACCTCGGAGATGGTGTTGGAGAGGGAGTTGAGGACAAAGAGTTCACCGCCGTCGGGCTTGAGGGCTAACTGCAACGGCGCCTTGCCAACGTCGAGCAGAGCTTCGAGACGGTCGGGCCGGGCGAGGCCGGACGACGCTGTGCTGGAGGAGGCGGGCTGCGCCGTGGAACGAGCCAGGGCGATGGCGACGATTTGATGTCCGGCGGAGCAGGCGGCAAAGACTTTGGAGGAGTCGGGGAGGATGACGGCGTCGGATGCGCCGGGGCACCCCTCGACGACCTGGCGGACGCGGGGAATGGCGGGGGCTGGCTCCAGGTCGAAGAGGCTAACCGAGTTGCCGCGGCGGTTGGCGACGGCCAGGGTCTTGCCGTCGGGAGAGATGCGGGCGGCGACCGGCTCTTCGCCCGCGCCGACGACGGCGATTTCGCGGCGGGCCGAGAGGTCGAGGACGGAGACGGTGTTGGAGCCGGAGTTGGCGACGTAGGCCAGATTGCCGGCGGAATCGATTTCGATGGAGACCGGCTGGCGGCGAACGGGGATGGTGGCGGCGACGGTGTTGTTCTGTGCGTTGATGACGGAGACGGAACCCTGCCCGGAGGCCGTGCCGGAGTTGAGGACGTAGATTTCGTTGCGGGTGGGGTTGGCGGCGACGGCTACGGGATTCTGGCCGACGGCAATCTCGCGGTCGAGGCGAACATCGACCACGTCGATGACCGTGACGGTGTTGCTGCCGCCGTTGGTGACGTAGGCGTATTCGCGATAGTTGGGCGGGTACTGGGGGAAGTCGTGGGATCGGCAGCCGGCGAGGGACAGGGCCAGCAGGGCGAAGGCGGCAGGGCGGGCGATGGGGGCGAACGGCGAGTTCATCGGTTGAGTCCGGCTTTCAATTGCGTGTAACTTCAACTTCGCGCCGAGCGGGCGTTCGATTTGGCTCAAGTGCTATCGAACATCTTTTAGGCGAGGGTGGAATCTCCGCTCGCAGTGTCAGGGAGCCTCCGCAAGGAGAGCGATGCTTTGCGATACTTGCATTGTAATGCTCCAGGAGGTTCATCCACAGGCTGGGCTGTCTCTCCGCGCTTGCCGGAAAGCCTGAAAGCCCGTCTCGAAAGGCTGTCTAAGCTGACCGGACGAAGCAAGAACTACACTCTTGCGGAAGATTCCGGGAGGTGGAAGGGTTGATGCGGCGGGCGGAATCCGCCAATCGTGCATCGCTTCGGCCCGGCGTGGCATCCTTACAGGAAGGTGAATTTCATCACAGCTCACGCGCTTTGGCTTTGCCGTCAGTTTACCGATTGCTGGGCATCTCTCGCATCTCTCTCCTCAAAACGCAGGAAGAAGATGTACAGGCAAAGGTTCAGGGATGTGCAATAGTTGTTTTGTACAGGGGGAACGTCAATGCAAGATCAGGAAATCAAGGCCGTTCTTGAGGCGATCATTGAGACGGTAGACCGTTTGGCGGATGAGACGGCGGAACTGGTTGACAAGCATCACCGTGAGCATTTGGCCGGGGACTTTAAGCAAGAGGCAGTTGACCGCGCAAATGCGCTAACTGGAGCCTCTCGCAACATGCGTCAAACCGCATCCGCATTGCTCGGTATTCCGGACCGACAAGCTGAGAACGGGGAAACATTATGAATTTCTACTCTCTGGCCCGAGTGCTGGCCGGTCGTGCAATAGTGGGTTGAGAAAGGTGAAGTATGAAAACGATTCTTACGGAGATTGTGAATCGGCTGGCGGACACGTCGGCGAGTCTTGATGCAATGGAACTTGTGCTTGTCGAGAGCGGTGCATTAAGGAGGGAAACAGTTCACAATCGCTTCCAAACCCACAAAGACATTGTCGAATCCCACCTCGTGCTTCTGCGTATGCAGATTGCAGCTTTATCGGAGTAATCGCCATGAATCTATACCCTCTAGCCCGCAAGTTCCCAACCGAGAGACGCGCGCCGGGTCATTTGATGAAGACGCGGGCTCTCCATAGCTGGTACCAAATCAGAACAGGGTTGTTTATGGCAGTTATGATCGCAGTCGTTGGGTGTGGTTCGGGTTCCTCCTCCTCCTCCTCCTCCTCCTCCTCCTCATCGTCACCACTGGTGAGCATTGTCGTCACACCACCTTCGGCATCCATCACGATAAACGGCACCCAGCAGTTCACGGCCACTGCGAAGGACGCAGACGGAAATGCGCAATCCGGTGTCACGTTTGCATGGTCCAGCTCGGCAAAACAAATTGCGACGGTCGACGCCAGCGGGGTCGCCACGGGATTATCGGTCGGTACAACCGAAATCAGCGCAACTGCTGGCGGAATCACTAGCCCAACAGCGACTCTGACCGTGGGCTTGCCGCCAGCACCGAACTTGGCAGGCAGCTGGGGAATAACAATTCCGAGCCAGGTCTCCTCAGGATTCCTCGGCGCAACGACGGCTGGAATAAATCTTGAGGCCTCGACGCTCTGCGGGCAATTGGGAGTATCTGCTTCGACAAGCTGCTATCAAGCACAGACATACCCCATCGAATGGGTGAAAGGCATATGCACCGGGGGTAATGGCACAAATCCATTTGTGAACACATACGTCCTCGGGCAGTCGGACTACAACGTCGCTTTTTACCTTGAGGCGGATATTCCCCCCTCTGCATCAGGCAGTCCGCCCCCGTTCAAAGTCGTCGGCACTGGAACGATAACCGGAAGCGGCGAGCAGCTTCAAATGGCGGGAACATGGTCTGTGTCCGATCCAACGGGTGCCTGCAGTTTCACCTCAGGTACCTGGACAGGGGCGGTTGTCGAATAATAAGGGCGACCGCCCAGCAGGCATTCTGAAACAGTATTCTGGAGCTATAGCGCCTTCCCTGGCGAGAGCCGGAGTGAGACATTTGATAGACCGGAGCGCGCCCGGTCCCCAAGTGAGCGATTCGTTGACCGCAGACTGCCATCCGATAACCGCCGTGCCGGGCCTCCACAGGCTCTTCCTGGACTATTGCTCCGGCTCGCCGGCTGTGCGGGGGTTCTATGGCTCTCCGCCTTCGGAGGAGAGCTGGCAGGCGCGGCCCCCGCTGCCCGCGCACTGGGCCCAGCTCGTTGAAGTTGTGGCCAGGCAGAACGAATCGCCTTCTCCGGCAGCCGCAACGGCCCTCGAAGCACTGCGCGGCGGCGCGGGAGTGGTGGTCACCGGCCAGCAGGTGGGGCTCTTCGGAGGACCGCTCTTCACGCCCTTCAAAGCCGCCGCCGCGCTGGCTCGCGCCCGCCGAGCTACGGCTGTAGGTCAGCCTCATGCCGCGATCTTTTGGCTGGCCACTGAAGATCACGACTTTGCCGAAATCGATCATGTCGTCTTCCCTGCTCGCCACGTGCTACGCAAGTTGGTCTACGACCATGCGCCCGCTGTCGCGCGTCCGGTGGGCGGCATCGCGCTCGACGACTCGATCACCGAGCTGCTCGACCAGGCCTGGGAGTTGCTCGGAGCCTCAGACTCGATGGAGGCGCTGGCCGCGGCTTACCGGCCCGGGCGGACCTTCGCGGATGCGTTTGCGGAGTTCTACCGCAAGGTCTTTGCCGCGCAGGGGTTGCTGGTGCTCGACGCCGGCGGGCGGGCAATGCACCGCATGGGCGCGCCGGTGCTGCGCGCGGCCATCGAGCGGGCCGACGAATTGCACCAGGCGCTGCTCGACCGCAATCGCGAATTGGAAGCAGCAGGCTATCATGCGCAAGTCGCCGTCAACGCGCAGTCCAGCCTGCTGTTTCTCATCAATGAGCGTGGCGCGGCGGAGCGCGGCGGGGCGGAGCGCAGCGGGGCACGGCAGGCCCTGAAGCGGCAGCCGCCCAGCGCTGCCGAACCTGATGGACTTTGGCAAGCCGGCCGGCAAAGCTATTCGACCGCTGAGTTGCTCGGCATCCTGGACGCCGAGCCGGAGCGCATCTCGCCTTCGGCGCTGCTGCGGCCCGTCTTTCAGGACTTCCTGCTCTCCAGCTCAGTCATCGTTGGCGGCCCGGCGGAGATCGCCTACTTTGCCCAATCGGCGGTGCTCTATGAAAACATTCTTGGCCGGGTCACGCCAGCCCTGCCGCGCTTTTCCGCGACGCTGATCGAGCCGGCCATCGGCGAACTGATGCGCCAGCACGGCCTGACACTGGAGCGGGTCTTCTCGGAGACCCCGGCATCGCTGGCGCAGCTTCTTGCCGCCCGCGCGATGCCCATCGAAGGCAAACAAAAGCTGGCCGCAGCAGGTACGGCGCTCGACGCCGAGCTGACCCCGCTGATCGAATGGATGCGTTCGCTCGATGCGGGCCTTGGCCGGTCGGCTGAAACCGCGGCCAGCAAGATGCGCTACCAGATGAACCGGCTGCGGCGTCTGGCTGCGAATTTTCAGTTGCAGCGCGAGGCCTCGCTCGGCCGCCATGGCGAAGCTATCGGACGGGCTCTCTATCCCGGCGGCGCATTGCAGGAGCGGCTGCACGGCGCGGCATACTACTTCGCCCGCCATGGCTTCGAGTTGGCCGAAGAGCTCACCGCGCAAGCCGGAAACGGCTGCCCAGGGCACACGGCGCTCTGGCTGTAGGTCTCTAGAGCATTTTCGATTCACATCTTGACATCACAGGGCAGCATGGGAGGTGGCTTTTTCTCGAGAAAAAAGCCGCTTGGCTGCATGGTTTGAGGGTGTCCCGCGCTCAGTTGAAAGTTGCTGAGCGGCGGTTAGGTTGATGTTACTACGCCGCCTTTTGGCTGGCGGTCGCAGGCGGGTTGAGGATTGCTTCCAAGGCCCACAGATCGCGA
>JBEKPI010000121.1:0-11662 GCA_049520855.1 Occallatibacter sp. | reverse complement strand
TTCCCGGCTATCACCACCGCCGAAGTGGCGCTGACCACGATGCCCCTCTCCGCAACGGCCAGCTCCGGCCTGACGGTGAACTTCGTCTCCACTACGCCCTCGGTCTGCACCGTCTCCGGCAGCAACGCAGCGCTGCTCACGAGCGGCACGTGCTTGATCGAGGCCACGCAGCCCGGCAACACCGTCTACGCCGCCGCCGCGCCGATCTACCATGGATTCTGGGCCAGCCACGCAACCCAGACCATCACCTTCCCGCCCATCACCACACCCGAAGTGACAGGCACGATGCTGGCCCTCACGGCCACGGCCAGCTCCGGCCTGGAGATCACCTACGTCTCTTCCACGCCTACGGTCTGCACCGTCTCCGGCACGACGGTTTCGCTGCTCGCCGGCGGAACCTGCTCCATGCTGGCCAAGCAGCCGGGCAACGTCGTCTACTCCGCGGCCATATCGGTCAACCAGAGCTTCCCCGTAAAAGTGGCCCAAACCATCAACTTCCCGGCCATCACCGCCGCCGAAGTGGCGCTGACCACCACGCCCCTCTCGGCCACGGCCAGCTCCGGCCTGACGGTCGACTTCACCTCGCTCACGCCTACGGTCTGCACCGCGACCGGCGCGGCGGCATCGCTGCTGACCAGCGGAACCTGCACCCTCCAGGCCACGCAGCCGGGAAATACCGTCTACGGAGCGGCGCCACCGGTCAACCATAGTTTCTGGGTCAGCCATTTAACGCAGACCGTCACCTTCCCGGCCATCACCACCGCCGAAGTGGCGCTGACCACGATGCCCCTTTCGGCCACGGCCAGTTCCGGCTTGACGGTGAACTTCGCTTCCACCACACCCACGGTCTGCACCGTGAGCGGCGCGACGGCCTCGCTGCTGACCAGCGGGACGTGCATGATTCTGGCCACGCAGCCGGGCAATGGCGTTTACACAGCGGCTACGCCGGTCTACCATGGCTTCTGGGTCAGCCATGCGGCGCAGACCATCAACTTCCCAACGATACCCACGCAGACTGGAGTGGCCAGCTTGAGCCTGTCGGCCGCCGCCAGTTCCGGCCTGACGGTCGCTTTCGCCTCCTCCACGCCGTCGGTCTGCACCGTCTCCGGCAGCGCCGCATCGCTGCTCATCAGCGGAACCTGCACCATCAAGGCTACGCAAGCGGGCAATACCGTCTATACCGCGGCGCCGTCGGTCTCCCGCAGCTTTACGGTAGCAGCGCCGTAATCGGCGGCATCAGGAAAAGGGTCGCGCGGCCAGCAGGGGCAAAGTTCGGAAAGGTCCAGCTCGGCCGGCGCGATTTTGTCCTCATTCGCCATCACGCGCGAGTATATCAATCGCGATCTTCTAGCCGAAGGAATTTTTCCGGAGAAGGTACCGAAGGGGCTAAAGCCCACGAAATTTGCAGCTATTTTCGGCGCGACTGAAGTCGTGCCCTGTTACAAAGCGGCTGCTTCAGGTTCTCGTGCTTCACGTCCGTTTTTGCCAGTGCGCTGGATCGCGGCTGCCGTGGAAGCAGGCGATGACAGTGAGTGCTTCATCGGCCTCGACGACGAACATCAGCGCGTATGGAAAGCGGCGAAGCAGGGCGCGACGCACGTTCTTGTAGATTACGGGGAATTGGCGAGGAGTGGCACTCATGCGCTGAACCGCTGTGTCAACCGCGGCGCGGAAACGCCGGCCAGACCGGGAGACTCGTTCTCATACCAGTCCTGAGCGTCGATCAGCTCGGCGCGGGCGCGTGGGGTAAAGATAACCGGATTCACTACGGGCAACGCAGCTCAAGCTCGGTTTTCAAAGCCGCCCAAGTGACGCCCTCGCGCCGGTCTTCGTCGAGCGTTGCAAGACGGCGGTCAAGCTCCTCCCGCTGCGCGACTGTCAGCGGAAGGTGATTGTCTTCCAAGCTGTCCCAAAGCTGCGAAATTAACGTAAGGCGCTCAGGCGGGGTCAGACGCACAAGCTCGTCATGGGTGAGGTTTTCCATACCTCAAGGATAGGAGACAACTTGAGCGAAAGCAATAGGGATGGTTGTTCATCCCGAGGGCGGAAGAGGCGGGGAATGGCTACATTCCAGGAATTGCATCGCACAATATGGGATTCCCTCCCGTTCTGTGCGTTGCATCACAGCGGGTCTACCTCTCAAAGACGAGACTCAGAGGAGCGGCTGAATTTTCGCCCGCCGCGCTGTGAGGCTAAGCATAATGACTGAAAAGACCATGGTAATCCTGGATGGGAACGAGGCGGCCGCCTCGGTTGCCTATCGGCTCACCGAAGTCGTCGCCATCTACCCCATCACCCCCTCGTCGCCGATGGCCGAGTGGGCCGATCAGTGGCGCTCGGAGGGGAAGAAAAACATTTGGGGCGCATTGCCCATCGTGGAAGAGCTTCAGAGCGAAGGCGGAGCGGCGGGCGCGCTGCATGGCGCGTTGCAGGCGGGAGCCTTCGGGACCACCTTCACGGCCTCGCAGGGCTTGCTGCTGATGATTCCCAACATGTTCAAGATCGCCGGCGAGTTGACCCCGGCGACGATGCACGTGACCGCCCGGACGCTGGCGACTCATGCGCTGTCGATCTTCGGCGACCACTCGGACGTGATGGCCTGCCGGGCGACAGGCTGGGCGATGCTGGCGTCGAATTCGGTGCAGGAAGTTGCCGATATGGCTCTGGTGGCGCAGATCGCCACGCTGGAATCGCGCGTTCCGTTCATTCATTTCTTCGACGGCTTTCGCACTTCGCATGAGGTGGGCAAGATATTGCCGATCAGCGACGAGACGATCCGCGCGCTGCTGGACGACAAGTACATCATTCAATACCGGCAGAACGCGCTCAGCCCGGATCGCCCGGTGATTCGCGGCACGGCGCAGAATCCCGATGTCTTCTTCCAGGCGCGCGAGGCTTGCACTCCGTTCCACGCCGCGGTTCCGGGGATTGTGCAGTCGGTGATGGACCGCTTTGCCAAAGAGACGGGCCGCGCCTACCGCTTGTTCGATTATTACGGCGCGGCGGACGCCGAGCGGGTGATCGTGCTGATGGGCTCGGGCGCAGAGGCTGCCGAGGAGGCCGTCGACCTGCTGAACAAGCAGGGCGAGAAGATTGGGCTGCTGAAGGTTCGGCTCTACAAGCCTTTTGACGCGAGCGCCTTTTTGGCCGCGCTGCCGGCGACGGTGAAGTCGATTGCCGTTCTGGACCGCTGCAAGGAGCCGGGCGCGAGCGGCGAGCCGCTGTACATGGATATCGTGACGGTGCTGGCGGAGAATGCAGCCGCGCTGCCCTTCGCAAGCAAACCGACCGTGATTGGCGGGCGCTATGGACTGTCGTCGAAGGAATTTACGCCCGCCATGGTCAAGGGCATCTTCGACGAGCTGAGCAAGGCCGAGCCGAAGAATCACTTCACCATCGGCATTGACGACGATGTTTCGCATAGCAGCCTGAGCTACGATCCCGCGTTCTCGACCGAGGATCCGAAGACGGTGCGGGCGCTCTTCTATGGGCTGGGTTCCGACGGCACCGTGGGCGCGAACAAGAATTCGATCAAGATCATCGGCGACAACACGCCGAACTTCGCGCAGGGCTACTTTGTCTATGACTCGAAGAAGTCGGGGTCGATGACCACCTCGCACCTGCGGTTTGGCCCGAACCCGATCCGGTCGACGTATCTGATCACCCGCGCCAGCTTTGTGGCGTGCCATAACTTCAGCTTCCTGGAGAAGATGGACGTGCTGGAAGCGGCCATGCCGGGCGCGGTCTTCCTGCTTAATTCGCCTTACTCTGCGGCCGAGGTCTGGGACAAGCTGCCCAGGACCACGCAGCAGGAGATGCTGCGCAAGAAGATCGAGTTTTATGTGATCGACGGCTACAAGGTGGCGCGCGAAGCGGGCATGGGCACGCGCATCAACACCATCATGCAGACTTGCTTTTTCGCCATCAGCGGCGTGCTGCCGCGCGAGGAGGCCATCGAGCAGATCAAGAAGGCGATTTACAAGACGTATGGCAAGCGCGGCGAGGCGGTGGTGGCTAAAAACTATGCCGCTGTGGACCATGCGTTGGCACATCTCGAAAAAGTCGAACTGCCGGCGGCAGCTTCGTCCGAGTTCGATCTGATTCCCTCGATTTCTCCCAAGGCACCGCAGTTTGTCCGCGACGTGCTGGGGCAGATTGCCGCGGGCCACGGCGACTTGCTTCCGGTCAGCGCTATACCGGCCGGCGGGGCATTCCCCACGGGCACGGCGCAATGGGAGAAGCGTAACATCGCGCAGTTCATTCCCGCGTGGGATAAGGAGTTGTGCATCCAATGCGGCAAGTGCGTGATGGTCTGCCCTCACGCGGTGATTCGCGCCAAGGTTTATAGTCCGGAGCTGGCCGGCGATGCGCCTGCGACCTTCCAATGGGCCAAGCCCAAGTGGAAGGGCATGGAGCAGGACCACTACACACTACAGGTTGCGCCCGAGGATTGCACCGGCTGCGCGGTCTGCGTCGAGGTTTGCCCGGTGAAGAGCAAGAGCGACGCCAGCCGCAAGGCCATCAACATGGTTCCTCAGTCTCCGCTGCGCGAGGCCGAGCGCGAGAACTGGGAGTTCTTCCTTGGCTTGCCCGAGTCGGACCGCTCGAAGCTGTCGCACACACAGGTGAAGGATCTGCAACTGTTGCAGCCGCTCTTCGAGTTTTCGGGCGCGTGCGCGGGTTGCGGCGAGACGGCCTACGTGAAGCTGCTGACCCAGCTCTTCGGCGACCGGCTGTATATCGCCAACGCAACAGGCTGCTCGTCGATCTACGGCGGCAACCTGCCGACCACGCCATATAGCGCCAATGTGCAGGGGCGCGGGCCAACCTGGGCCAACTCTCTGTTTGAGGACAACGCGGAGTTTGGCTTCGGCATGAGAATAGCGCTCGATCAGCAGAAGGAGTTTGCCGAGCTGCTGGTGACGCGGCTGGCGGAGAAGATTGGCGTCGAGTTGGTTGCGGATTTGCTTGGCGCTTCGCAGAAGGCCGAGCCGGAGATCGAGCAGCAGCGTGAGCGCGTAAAGGCTCTACGCACGCGGCTGGCCGGCAACAAGAGCTCGGACGCGCGCAATCTGCTGGCCATCGCTGACACGCTGGTGCGCAAGAGCGTGTGGATCCTGGGCGGCGACGGCTGGGCCTACGACATCGGCTTCGGCGGTTTGGATCATGTTCTCGGCTCCGGCAAGAACGTCAACGTGCTGGTGCTGGACACCGAAGTCTACTCGAACACGGGCGGGCAGATGTCCAAGTCAACGCCGCGCGGCGCGGTGGCCAAGTTTGCCGCCAGCGGCAAAAAGAACAGCAAGAAGGATCTGGCCATGGAAGCCGTCAGCTACGGCTCGGTGTACGTGGCGCGCGTGGCGCTGGGCGGCAACGACAGCCATGTGGTGAAGGCCTTCCAGGAGGCGGAGGCGCACGATGGGCCTTCGATCATCATCGCGTATTCCAGTTGCATCGCGCACGGCTACGACCTGGTGCATGGCCTGGAGCAGCAGAAACTGGCTGTGCAGTCGGGTTACTGGCCGCTGATGCGCTACAACCCCGGCCTGCGCGAATCGGGCAAGAATCCGTTCCAGCTCGACTCGAAGGCGCCGTCGATCCGGCTCAAGGAGTACACCTATCGCGAGGCGCGCTATACGATGCTGGCGCGCAGCAATCCGGGGCTGGCCGCCGAGCTGCTGGTGGAGGCGCAGGACGATGTCGAGCGCCAGTGGCGCGTCTACTCGGCGCGAGCCGCAATGCCCGGCCGCGGCGAGACGCCGCACATCGCGCCCGTGGAGAAGGTTGAGGACAAAACCGAACAGAGCCTGGCGGCCGCGGCTGCCGGAGGTGTGGAATGATCGATTTTTCTACGCATTTTCTTGGTTTGAAGCTGAATGGGCCGATCGTGGTCTCCTCCACGCCGCTGTCGGAGAACATCGACAATGTTCGCCGCATGGAGGATTCGGGCGCGTCGGCGATCGTGCTGCACTCGCTTTTTGAGGAGCAGTTGGCGCTGGAGTCGAAGGCGCTGGACGACGATCTCTCGCGCGGGACGGATTCGTTTGCCGAGTCGCTCGGCTACCTGCCCGACTTGAGCGACTATCGCATGACCCAGGATGTCTATCTGGAGCACCTGCGGCGCTCGAAGGAGGCGGTGAAGATTCCGATCATGGGCAGCCTGAATGGGGCCACAACAGGCGGCTGGGTGCGGTTTGCCAAGGATATGGAGCAGGCCGGCGCCGACGCCATCGAGTTGAACACCTACGCGCTGGCTACGGAGAAGAGTCAGACTTCGGCGGAACTCGAAGAGCAACTGCTGGCGTTGGTGAGTGCGGTTACTGGCGCGGTTAAGGTTCCGGTGTCGGTGAAGCTTTCGCAGTGGTTTACCAGCCTGCCGCATCTGGTTGGGCAACTGGAGCAGGCGGGCGCGCTGGGCGTCGTGCTCTTCAACCGCTTCTATCAGCCGGAGTTCGACATTGAGACGCTGGAAGTTCGGCCCATGCTGCACTTCTCCAAGCCGTCGGAGTTGCTGCCCCGGCTGCACTGGGCGGCGATCCTCTACGGCCAGGTGAATCTCGATATTGCCATCACCGGCGGCGTTCACTCGGCTGAAGATGTTTTGAAGAGCATCATGGCGGGCGCGGGCGTGGCGATGATGGCGTCGGCCCTGCACATTCACGGCATCGAGCATATCGGTCGCGTACTGGCAGACGTTCGCTACTGGCTCGAAAAGCGCGAGTACACCTCGCTGTGGGAGACGCGCGGCTGCCTGAGCCGGCGGTCCGTGCCCGACACCTCCGCGTTCGATCGCGGCAACTACATCAAGACGCTTAGCTCGTACAGCTTGCGGCAGACGGTGGCGGCGTTCTAAGGCAAGCAACGTTGCTTTAAGAAGGCGAACGGTGGCAACACCTCTATGTTGCCGCCGTTCGCTTTTCTGACAGAGTTCTAACGAGCCGGATTCATTTCTTAGGATCGCCGAGCAGACTTGCAACGGTCTCTTCGATCAGGCGGCATGCTTCGGGGAGCGCGGCTTGCACGGCGTCGCTGAAGACTTCGCCTAACTCGGTCGAGCCTGCTCCGATGGTCAGCAGTTGCGCATTGCGGGGCAGGGAAGCGTAGAGTTCGCGGGCCAGCGCGAGAAGTTCTGCCGCTCCCAGGTGATGAGTGGCAAGTCCTTGAGCACTCGTGGCCGGCTGGACGGGAGTTAGGTTGACAGAGCCGGGAGGGGAGTCGATCGAACAATCGATAAACAGAACGGATTGTGCGCGGGCGACGTCCTCGGCCAGCTCCGGGGTCCATTGCTGGCGGGCGATCACGCGGACACCGGCTTGATCGGTGAAGCGTTGTTCGGCCCACTCGGCAAGATAAAGCCCGACGCCGTCATCTCCGCGCAGCGTGTTGCCGCAGGCGAGGATTAGGCATCGTATCGCGCTTGGATGTTTCATAGGAGTAAGTGTAGCGCCGGTCTCCAGACCGGCTGTACTGGCGGCGTCCACGCCGCCAGAGTATGTTTCGTCACGTCAAGTGTTACGTGTGGGCCGGGAGGCCCACACGACAGCCGGTCTGGAGACCGGCGCTACAGACATGCTTAACGGATGAGCTGGTCGACGACCTCGCCGCCGGCGTTGAGCAGAGTCATGACCAGCGGCATCTGGCCGAAGGCGTGGGTGGAGCAGCTCAGGCAGGGATCGAAGGTGCGGATCACGGCCTCTACGCGGTTCAGTGCGCCAGGGGTGAACTTGCCGTCCTTGACATACGCTCTTGCCGACTGAAGAACGCCCCGGTTCATCGCGTTGTTGTTGTGGCCGGTGGCGACGATCAGGTTGGCCCAGGTGATTTTGCCATTCTCATCCACCTTGTAGTGGTGGTTCAAGGTGCCGCGCGGAGCCTCAATCTGGCCCGCGCCCTCGAGGCGGTTGACCCCGGCGGTGGCGCGCACATGCTTGTCGAGGATGAGCGGATCGGCGAGGATCTCTTCAATCTTTTCGATGCCGTAGAGAGCCTCGACCAGCCGCGCGTGATGATAGTGGAAGGCGCTCTCGACCGGGCCGGCAGCCAACTGCTTGAACTCTGCCAGCTCTCTGTCGGCCTGCGGCGTTCCCATGGACTTGACAATGTTGAGCCGAGGCAGCGGGCCGACGCGATAGCTTCCCTCCGGGTAGCCAAGCGGCTTGTAGTAGACGAATTTGGTGTAGCTGTAGTTCTCGACGGCCTCGCCGATGGCCTCGGTGAAGCGGCTGGCTGTCATGCCGTCCTCGATGATCTCGCCCGCGGGGTCGATCAGCCGCAGCGTACCATCTGTAAATTCAATGGACTCATCTTCGTTGATCAGGCCCATGTAGTTCGACGGGAAGTTCGCGAAGACCTCGATCTCCGGGCCGAATGTGCCGGCGATCTGCTTGTAGGCGCTCAACGCAATTTTGACGTTGGCATAGGCCTCGGGCAGCATGGCCAGAATCTGGTCGCGGTGGGCCGGGGAGAGCGGATCGGTGACGCCGCCGGGAACGACCCAGCCGGTGTGGATGCGCTTGCTGCCCAGCAGTTCGATAATGCGCTGCCCAAAGCGGCGCAGGCCGATGCCCGCCAGGCCCAGGTCGGGCCGGGCAGCCGCCACGCCGAAGATGTTGCGCTTGACGGGGTCGGACTCCATGCCCAGCAACAAATCCGGAGACGAGAGATGGAAGAAGCTCAGCGCGTGCGACTGCACCATCTGGGCCATGTTCAACGTGCGCCTGAGCTGCGCGGCGGTGTGCGGAATGCGGACCGCCATGATGGCCTCGCAGGCCTTGGCCGAGGCGATCAGGTGCGAGACCGGGCAGATGCCGCAGATGCGGGCCATCAGGCTGGGCATCTCATAGAACGGCCGGCCTTCGGAGAACTTCTCAAAGCCGCGCACCTGCGTGACATGGAAATGCGCGTCCTCGACCTGGCCTTGGCTGTCGAGCATGATGGTGATCTTGCCGTGGCCTTCCAGGCGGGTTACCGGATCGATGGTGATGGTCTGGGTCATGACTTGGACTCCTGGATAGTGAAAGAGTGAAAAAGTGAATGAGTGAAGGAGTGAAGAAGTTAACGAGTGAAGCAAGAATAACGCGGTTTTTTCACTTTTTCACTCCTTCACTTCTTCACTTCTTCATTCGCAATTCAATTGTCACCGTACTAGTCGCTCAGGCTCCGAAGCGGGTGAGGGCTGGAATATCCAGCGGCTCGCCGGTTACCAGCGCGGTCAGCGCTGTGTGAAAGGTGCCGGCCGAGGGCGGGCAGCCGGGCAAGAAGACGTCCACTTGGACGAATTCGTGAATGGGCCGCACGATCTTGAGCAGCTTGGGCACCACTACGCAGGGAATCTGCGGCTGGAAGCTGGCGTTTTCGATGTAGGCCCGATCGAGGATCGCCTCCGGCCCGATGGGATTGCGCATCGAGGGAACGTTGCCGGTGATGGCGCAGTCGCCCATGGCGATCAGCGTCTTGGAGTGGGCGCGCACCTTCTTGATCTTGTTTTCGTCGTCCACAGAGGCTACCGCTCCCTCGACCAAAGCAATGTCCACCTCGTCGGGAAACTCCTTGGCGTCCACCAGCGGACTGTAGACGACATCGACCAGCTGCGCCAGTTCGAGAAGACGCTCATCCATGTCGAGAAAAGACATGTGACAGCCGGAACATCCGTCCAGCCACACCGTTGCCAATTTCAGTTTGCTCATTGCGCTTCCCTCATAAGGTTCAGGTAAGGCAGAAAATCGGGATACTTGGGGTGATCGGAGCCGATCTTGCTCTTGTCGAAGAGTGCTCCGGTGGGGCAAACCTGCACGCATTTTCCGCAGCGTGTGCAGGCGGATTTCCCCCACTCCTCGTGCAGATCGGTGATGACGATGGAGTCAATGCCGCGCCCCATCACATCCCAGATATGCGCGCCCTCGATCTCCGCGCAGACGCGCACGCAGCGGGTGCAGAGAATGCAGCGGTTGTGGTCCACTGTAAAGCGTTCGTGCGAGGCATCCACGGTGAGCGCGGGGTTGCGATAGGGCAGGCTGATATGAGTCAGGCCCTGCTCTTGAGCCAGCGCCTGCAACTCGCAGTGGCCGTTGGCCACGCAGACGGCGCAGATGTGGTTGCGCTCGGCGAAGAGCAATTCAAGGATGGTGCGGCGGTGCCTCTGGAGCCGCGGGGTGTTGGTGCTGACATCCATGCCTTCGTAGACGGTGGCCACGCAGGCCGGCAACAGCTTGCTGCTGCCCTTGATCTCCACCAGGCACAGGCGGCATGCGCCCACGTCGCCCAGGCCGTCCAGATGGCAGAGGGTGGGAATGTAGATGTCGTTTTCCCGCGCCACCTCCAGGATGGTCTGGCCGGAGCGAGCGCTGAGTTCCTGTCCGTCGATGATCAGTGTTTTGACGCCTGGGTTTTCGCTCATGCCAGCACCTCCAAAGGATTTTCTGGCACAGGCGAATCCATGGTACAGACGCCAGCCGGACAGCGTTTATGCAGAATATGTTCGATGTACTCGTTCCTGAAATACTTGATCGTACTCAGCACGGGATTGGGCGCCGTCATGCCAAGCCCGCACAGGCTGGTCTCTTTGATGGTGTCGCACAAACTCATCAGCAGGTCCAGATCGTGCATGGTTCCGGAGCCCGCGCAGATACGGCTCAGCAGAGTGAACATCTGCGCCGTGCCCGCGCGGCAGGGAATGCACTTGCCGCAGGACTCGGTCATACAGAACTCGACGAAGAAGCGCGCCACGTTGACCATGCAGGAGGTGTCGTCCATGACGATCATGCCGCCGGAGCCCATGATGGAGCCGACCGCCATCAGCGCATCGTAGCTGACGCCCAGATCCATCATCTCGGCGGGAATGCAGCCGCCAGAGGGACCGCCGGTCTGCACCGCTTTGAAGGTGTGGCCGCCGGGAACGCCGCCGCCGATGACCTCGATGATCTCGCGCAGCTTGATGCCCATCGGCACTTCCACCAGGCCGGTGTTGGCAATCTTGCCGGTGAGCGCGAAGACCTTGGTGCCCTTGCTTCTCTCCGAGCCCATGTTGGCAAACCACTTGCCGCCGTTGCGAACGATGGGCGCGACGTTGGCGAAGGTCTCAACGTTGTTGATGAGCGTGGGCTTGCCGAACAGGCCGCTCACGGCCGGGTATGGCGGCCGCGGCTTGGGGGTTCCCCGCCGGCCCTCGATGGAGGCGATCAACGCCGTCTCCTCGCCGCAAACAAAGGCTCCGGCGCCGAGGCGAATCTCCACATCGAAGTTGAAGGGCGTGTTGCAGATGCCGTTGCCCAGCAGGCCGCGCCGCCGGGCGTCGCGCAGCGCGGTGGTCAGCCGCGAGACGGCCACTGGATACTCCGCCCGCACGTAGATAAAGCCCTTGCTCGCGCCCACGGCGTAGGCCGCAATGGCCATGCCTTCGATGACGCGATGCGGGTCGCCCTCCATCACGCTGCGATCCATGAACGCGCCGGGGTCGCCCTCGTCGCCGTTGCAGACCACATACTTCATGTCGCCGCCGGCCTTGGCAACCGTTCCCCACTTCAATCCGGTGGGATAACCGCCGCCGCCGCGTCCGCGCAGGCCGCTCTCGGTGATGCGATGAATCACGCCGTTGGGCGTCATTTCAGTAAGTGCCGTCAGCAGGGCCTTGTAGCCGTCGCGGGAGATGTAGTCGTCGATCTTT
>JBEKPI010000120.1:0-11683 GCA_049520855.1 Occallatibacter sp. | reverse complement strand
CGGCGTGGGCCAGAGCCTGGACAACCCGCGCGAGGCGGCGCTGATTGTCTATGTGGACCGCAATCGCCTTCCCGCGCAACTGCCCGCGACCGTGGACGGCCTGCGCACCCGCTTCGTGGTGATGGACCGCCTGCACGTGACCCGCTCCTACGCGGCTGCCGCGCCGTCGAGACTGCACTGCATGGCCCATAAGCCGTAAGGTTGGTTCGATCTCGTCAACCTCCTCACACTCCAGAGCTTGATTCGGAATTGAGCCGGTTTGAGCATGTCGAGCGCTTCCGGCGCGTCGTCGCAGTTGCCGCATACCGTGGCGCAATCGAACTGCATGGCTCCGGCCGTGCCTCATAAATTGAGCGGATTCTCTCAATCTTCACAAAAGTTTTAACTTACGCTAACAAAAGGCTTGCTGCCTGCGTGTTCTTATCCTCGCAGTAGTAGGACTCAAATTCCCCGCACAAACAAAGGCAAACAAGATGATTCGCACGACAAGTGTCCCCAAAAACCTGCGCCTTGCCCGATCGCTTCCCCTGGTCGTGGCCGCGATGGCCGCCGTGTTGAGCCTCGGCGCCACGGCCCATGCCGGCAACATCGTCTCCGACCCCGGCTTCGAGTCGGCCGGCGGCGGCAACACCTATTACGCAGCACAGAGTATCGACGGAGGCTCCTGGATCGTTGGCGGAGGAGCTTCCACCGTCTACATCGACAACCTGGACCCCTATGTCTACGACGGCAACAACTCAGCCAACCTCACCGCTTTCACCGCCTACGCGTCAAGTTCGCTCTATCAGAACCTGACCACGGTCGTGGGCCAGTTGTACTCTGTGAACTTCTGGGCCAACTCCGATTCGCCGAACACTTTATCGCTCACAGAAAACGGGCTCGCGATCAGCGGGTTACCGGGCAGCGTTGCGGATAACGGCTTCCCCGATCAAGTTGATCCGCTGGGAAACAGTTCGCTCTTCGTGGAATACTCCGGCCTCTTTGTGGCCACCTCCACGACCACCGATCTGATGTTTACCGCCTACGCCAATCCGACCCTCGCCGAATTAGAAGCTGGAGACGGATCGGTGGTGATCGACGATGTCAACGTTTCGCCGACGCCGGAGCCTGGGTCGATCGTTTTGATGCTGACAGGAATTGTTGGGCTTGGGCTGCTGATTGGAAGAAAGCGCCTGGGACTGTCCCTTTCGTCCGGCTCGATGCCGGCTTAGGGTTTCGGTTTTCCCAGATTTGCGCGGAGTCTTTGAGCGCGGCTCAAGCCATCCTGCAACTGCACTTCGTTACCCCTTTGGCGGCGAGGCCTCAGGCTTCGCTACCGCCTTCCGCGGGTACGCGGAATTCTCGATACCAAGCCTACAAGGAGCTTTCCCCATGATTGGATTTATATCCCCGAATCGCACGCCCCAGCTCATCGCCGGGCGCACATTCTCTCTCCTCGCCCTGACCGCCCTCGCCGCCGGCATCGCCGCCTCCGCGCAGGGGCCAGCCTTCACCCCCAGCAATCTCGTCGTCAGCCGCACGGTCTATGCCGGCAACGCCAGCACCGTGACGGTCGGCGAGACCTTGCCTCCCAACTGCGTCCCCAGCGTACCAAACGGCGTTACCTGCGGCGTCGCCGCCGTCAATGGAACCTTCCCCGAAGTCTTTAACAACGACACGCCGGACGGCAGCTTTGGCATCACTTCGCCCATCTTTTTGGATCAACTGACGCCGGGGGGCAGCTATCTCAGCACCCTTGAAGTTCCCAACAGCCTGACCACCTCGGGCGATCAGTTGGTCACCAGCTACAGTTCCAAGTCGGAGGAGGCGCTGCATCTTTCCACCGATGGCAACTATCTGTCCTTCATGGACTATGTGGCCGCGGTCAACACGATCGATGTCTCCAATGCCAACACGCCGGCCGTCATTGACCCGACCAACCCCGTGCCGGGGGCATACTACCGCGCCGTCGCCACGGTCAATGCGTCCGGCCAGTTCACCTTCACCGAAACCAATGCCTACAGCGGAAACAACGGACGCGCCGCCATCTACGTCAACACCGGCGGCAATAACTTCTTCTATACCGCCGGCAATGCCGGAAACGGCGCGAATCCGGAGCCGGAAGGCGTGGTTCTGGGCGCGGGAGCGCAGATCATTCAAGCTGTGAACGAGCCCGAATCCGCGCAGACTCCGGGACAGCCTACACCGGTAGCCAGCTTCTCACCAACCGAGTTGGGAGACAAGGCGGACAAGGTCGGCAAGGATGACAACTTCCGCGGCATGACCCTCTACAACAACGTGCTCTACCTCACAAAGGGCAGCGGCGGCAACGGCATCAACACCGTGTACTTTGTCGATACGACCGGCACGGCCTGTCCCAACGGCGTTGGTTTGCCGGTGCCCGGCGCGGCGCTGCCTACCGCCTCAATTGCCTCCACCTACACCTCGAAGAATGGCCTGGCCAACAATATGTGCATTCTGGCCGGCTTCCCCGTCGTCCTGGCCAAGCCGGGCATCGGTCTCAACTATCCCTTTGGCCTCTGGTTCGCCAACGCGACAACGCTCTATGTTGCCGATGAGGGCAGCGGCTCAGCAACGTATAACGCATCTACCGGCACCTACACCGACGCGGCGGCCGAGATCGGAACCTCAATCGGCGGCTTGCAGAAGTGGATCTTCAACGCGACCACCCAGACCTGGCAGCTCGCCTACACGCTGCAGACAGGCTTGAATCTGGGAATACCCTACACGGTCGCGGGCCTTCCCACCGGCAACAACAGCGGCGTCGATGGCTCCGGCCTGCCCTGGGCGCCGGCCACCGACGGCCTGCGCGCCATCGTCGGCACCGTCGGCGGCAACCACATTCAGGGCTACAAGGTGTCCATCTGGGCCATCTCCTCGACCGTTAGCGGCGACGGCGACCTGGGCGCGGACCCCAACAAGCTCTACCTGATCACCGACAAGCTGGCCAACACCTCCGCGGCCGTCGCTGCGCAAGAGAGCTTTACTGACATCTACGATTCCACTTACGGAGAACTGCTGCGCGGCGTTTCGTTCACGCCGGGTACGCCTCTGGCGTCCGACTCCTACTAACTCTAAGATTCGCGCGGGGACAAACCCATCCTCGCGGCGGAACTCCTACATCGATCAACGGCAGGCCGGTCAACCCCGCGCCTGCCGTTGTCTTTTGGGCTGCATGTCCTGCTCTGCGATTTATTTGGCAGCAAGCGCCGCGGCGATCAGCTTGCCGTGGAAGCGGCCATTCTCAATGAAGATCTCGCTGGTGCGCCCGCCGGCCACGATCACCCCGGCCAGATAGATGCCGGGCACATTGCTCTCCAGCGTCTCGGGATTGCAGACAGGCATACGGTCTTCGCCCTCGGAGCGAATGCCCAGGCTCTCAAGAAACGGAAAGTCGGGATGATAGCCGGTCATGGCGAAGACAAAATCGTTCTTGATGGTCTCGCGGCCCAGGGGCGTCTCGAGGACGACCGAGTCCGGGGTAATTTCGATTACCTGTGTGTTGAAGTACGCCTTGACCTCGCGGTTCTTGATGCGGTTTTCGATGTCCGGCTTGATCCAATACTTCACATTCGGCGTAATCGCCGGCCCGCGGTAAGCCAGAGTGACCCGCGCGCCGCTGCGCCACAGCTCCAGCGCGGCAATCGCGGCCGAGTTCTTGCCGCCGATCACCAAAACGTCGGTGCCAAAGTAGGGGTGCGGATCGAAGTAGTAGTGATGCACCTTGCTCAGACCCTCGCCGGGAATGTGCATGTAGTTGGGCCGGTCATAGTATCCGGTGGCAATGGCCAGCTTACGGGCATGAATCTTGCCGCCCCGGCCGAAGCGGTCCATGGTATGCACCGTGAAATCGCCGTCGGCGCCCGTGACCCGCTCCACGCGATGATACGGGCGAATGTCCAATTTGTAGAGAAGCGCCACGCGCCGGTAATACTGGAGCGCCTCGTTGCGGTTGGGCTTGGCATTGGGGCTGGGAAAGGGAATATCGCCGATCTCCAGCAGTTCGGAGGTGGTGAAAAAGGTCATGTGCGAGGGGTAATGGAAGAGCGAGTTGCAGACGCAGCCTTTTTCCACCATCACGACGCGCAAGCCGATCTTCTGCGCCTCAATGGCGCAGGCGAGGCCGGTTGGTCCGGCGCCGACGACCAGGAGATCGAAGGGAGCGTCGGGCGATGGCGGCGTTTCCGGCGTGGAGTCGGTCATGGTTCTAGATTAGGGCATGAGGGAGATTTGCGGCTGAGCGAGGCGACACAATCCGGTTTGGAAGGCGGTTTGCGGACCTGGGAAAACCGGCGAAGAAGCGGACCTTTCAGGTCAACGATGGCTCTTTATTCGGCGAGAAACCGGATTTTCCGGGCGATTTTCAGAGGTCAAATCTTACGATGTGGGATATTTCGGCAGGGCTAACTGCGGAACCTGTTGATTCCATGATGGTTGATATAACCTGCAAGGTTTTGAAATAAATAAGGGGGGGGTGGGGGGTATTTATTTATTAGTAAACAGTGATCAATGGTCAGGGGTCAGGAAAGGCCCACGGCGGAGGAGGTCGGTCTGGAGGAGGTTGGACATACGGTCATTATGCGCTGCGGGATCGTAATTATCTGCAAAACTTACCGGCGCTGCGGTCAACGCGGATGAAACGGGCGTATTGGTAAAATCTATTCGACCATTCCGCGTCCATCCCCGGTCCCCAACTGCCCGGGACCGGGGCCACCCGCCGATCAGCGGGTCACCCGCCAGATTTTCAAATAATCAAACGCCGGTTTTTACGAAGTCCGTCGCGTAGCTAAGATCTTTCCATTTTTTTCCCAGCTCGATCTTTGCCTGATCGTTTGCTTCCGCCGCATTGAATGCGTCGCTTCCAAGGGCGATGCGTAACGGTGGCTCCTTAGCCGAGACGAGCTTCAACAATGCCGCCGCAGCCCTGGCCGGGTCACCGGGTTGCTTTCCGTTGTAGTCGCGCTGGAAGCGCGCTGTCTTACCCACCGTCGCATCGTATTCGGGACGTCCTTCCCGCAGTTCGGTTGACGACCCTGCGAAGTCCGTACGGAAACCGCCTGGTTCGACGATGGTGACCTTGACGCCGAAGGGTCCTACTTCTTTCGCCAGCGTCTCGGAAAAGCCCTCCACGCCCCATTTAGCGGCTGCATACGGTGCGCGTCCAATGGGTCCGATGCGACCTGCGATGGAAGTGATCTGGATGATGTGGCCTGAACCCCGCTCCCGAAAGTAAGGCAGCACGGCCTTGGTGAGAATAATCACCCCAAAGAGATTCGTTTCAATCTGCGCGCGAAAGTCCTCAAGCGTGGTGTCCTCAATAGGAGCAATATTTCCGTAACCAGCATTATTGACCAGAACATCGAGTTTTCCGAAAGTCCGAATTGTAGCCTTCACGGCCTCGGATGCCTGCCTTTCGCTGGTCACATCGAGAGAGAGCGGCAGCACGAGATCGCCATATTTATCCTTCAACTCCGCTAAAGCTTCGGTGTTGCGAGCGGTTGCCGCCACCTGGCAACCGGACGCGAGCGCCGCCTCCGCAAATGCCCTTCCAAGACCACGCGAACTACCTGTGATGAGCCAAACCTGTGACATCCTTCCTCCTATTGCTGTGACACCGCATCTTGCAGTGTGCGCCACCTCTTGCTCTGTACCGATGGCCGAACTTTGCCGGTGGTCCTCTTCGCACTCTCGCGAATCTCCAGTTCAGTGAGGGCCTGTAGCAGAGTGCGTTGCCCGAGAATGGAGAGGATCGGCAGGCGGCCCAGGCATCGATACTACTTCGTTCGATCATAAGCCAAGATTAAAGGCTGTGGCCCATTCATAGCGATGAGTGGGCCACCTGCCATACGGATTTGCGGGCGGCGGTGTAGCCACCAGGAACGGCTGCGGGTCAGCTCCAGACGCGGGCCATCCTGAGACGAAAGCCTTCGACCGGACCTGCGCCTTCGACAGTCTCTGGGCGACTGAGCAAGACGGGAGCCGCTCCTGCCGCATAGATGGCGACTGTGCCGCCGAAAGGGTCAATGCGCCAGGCGAGGCGGACGCCGTTGGCGATCCACTGGGCCATCTTGGCGTCGAGCTCAGGCAGCGAATCCGATGGCGAAAGAATCTCAATGAGGAAATCGGGGGCGAAGGGCAGAAACCGCTCCCGTTCGTGATTGCTGAGCGCGGTCAAGCGGCTGGACTCAACCCAGCCACCGTCGGGCGAGAGCGTCGAGCCGTCGGGCAGATTGAAGCCGGCATTGGAGCTGAAGGCCGCACCGTGTCCATCCATCTCGGCCCATGCAAAAAGCTCGTGGACCACGTAGGCTTCGCGCCGGTTATTTTCAAAACCGCTCGGCGTCATCACCAGAATCTCTCCTGAAGCCAGCCGTTCAACCCGGCAGGGCTTGTTCGCCTCGGAAAAGGCGATCAGTTCGTCATCGGACAAAGGAACAGGGGGACGCAAACGCGCGGGCAATGCGACATTTTGAAGTGCTACCTGCATGGTTTCGTCCTCCTCTCCCGGTTGGGCATCCTGCCCGTCAACGGGCGACCCTAAAAATAGTGTAGACCGGCTCTCGGGCGGATGCCAGCGGCGGGGCGCACTTCGGCGACTGCTTCACGTATGCGCTGGCGCGGGAGAAGCGCGAGCCGGTGCTGTGGAAGGGAGAGGAATTTGGGCATACGGATTTGCGGGCGGCAGCAGATGCCTGATCGTCCCAGCGTTGCGATGCGTTGCATTCAGGGCAGGGAGGGGGTATCCTCCTAGCCATGGCCATTTCAGAAATCACTCCATCCGCTGTAAAAATTGATAAGCTGATCCCGCGCATTGCCGACGGCGATATAAAGATTCCGGCATTTCAGAGGCATTTCGTATGGAAACCGGGACAGGTCATCGAACTGCTTGACAGCATCTATAACGACTACCCCATCGGAAGCATACTGCTTTGGAATTCCGGCGAAAGGCTGAGATCTACCCGGAATATATGCGGGTTCGACATTCCTGATCGGCCCGATTCCTACCCTGTCAATTATGTGTTGGATGGCCAGCAACGCCTTTCAGCTATTTACGCTGTCTTTTGCAAGGACCGCACCCAATCCGGCGAGGTGGCCGACAACGTTGATCTCGAATCCTTCGATCTCTATTTCGACCTTGACTCACCGGCTTTTAGGGCGACTGCCGATCTAGTTTCCGGCAATCAGGTGTTTCCACTCAAGTCTTTGTTTGACATGACTGCCCTACTAAATGTTATGAAATATCTCCCCGAGAAATACCACCCAATTATTCAGGACTTACATTCAAGGTTCAACAACTACGAGGTGCCTGTCGTCACGTTAAAGAATCGCTCAAAAACTGAAGTCGGCACGATCTTTGAGCGGATTAATAACACAGCGACGAGGCTAACCACGTTGGACCTGATGGTCGCATGGACTTGGAGTGACGATTTCCACTTGCAGGTGAAAATCAGTGAGCTGCTCGAGACGCTGAAGGCAAAAGGGTTTGAGGACCTTCCGGATAAGATTATCCTTCAATGTCTAAGCGCGGTCATTCAGAAATCAACTTCAACGAAGTCAATCCTTAAGCTCAGCGCTGCGGAGGTACATGACAAGTTTGAAGCGCTAGGCACTAGCATGGAGAAGGCAATCGACTTTCTTTCCACGCAACTCAAGGTGAACGGAGATTTCTTGCCCCATGTCCAACAGTTGATACCGCTCACCTTTTTCTTTTCCCGCTTGAATACAGCATCAAGCAGCCAAACCAAACACCTGAAGCAATGGTTTTGGAAGACTTCATTCTCTAGGCGGTACTCAGCCCAGACCGACGATAAGCTCGACACCGATATCGAGTTCTTCGAGCAACTGATCGCGGAGAACTTCGAGGGGGCATCGAAGTACAATTATTCGATTAATTCCGACCAGCTCATTAAGCAGAAATTCACCAAGAGTAGTCCACTTGTCCGCGCATTCCTCGTCCTCTTGGCGCAAAATTCTCCGGTCGATCTAGTCCATGGCGGCCTCGTCGATCTTAGAGTGGCGCTGTCAGAGTACAACTCCAAGGAATACCACCACGTTTTTCCTCGGGCCTATCTGAAGAAGCGAGAGTTTGCCACGGAGAAAATTGATTCGGTCTGCAATTTTTGTTTCCTAACCGCCGACTCGAACAAGAGGATATCGAGCAAGCAGCCGTCAGACTACTTTGTTTCAGTTGTTGCACAGGAGAACCTCGTCGCGATTCTTGATTCAAACCTCCTTCCTCTCAACAAGGACGTATATGAGAAGAATGATTTCGAGGAATTCCTGAGGCTCCGCAGCCGGAGGGTGGTTGAATTCCTCGACAAGCAGCTCATCTAGCTGCCGTTCAGCTCGCTCATGCGCCAAAGAGCTTGCTATTACTACCAGGGGCCTAGCGTAAACTGGGGATTTCTTAGTATCACTAAAAGGGGAGCTGTCACCATGACCATCATCCGGCAGGAAGATTTTGTTGCTAGCGTTGCAGGGGCGTTGCAGTACATCAGCTACTACCACCCGGTGGATTACATTACCAGCCTGGCCAAGGCCTACGAGCGGGAAGAGTCGCCGGCGGCGAAGGATGCTATGGCGCAGATTCTGATCAATAGCCGGATGTGCGCCGAGGGGCATAGGCCCATCTGCCAGGATACGGGGATTGTGACGGCGTTCCTCAAGGTTGGGATGGATGTGCGCTTTGAAGGCACGGCGGGCGGCAGCCCTTTGGTCGATCTTCAGGCGATGGTAGACGAGGGCGTGCGGCGGGCTTATCTGGACCCCGACAACAAGCTGCGGGCTTCGATTTTGGCAGATCCGGCGGGCAAGCGGACGAATACCAAGGACAATACGCCGGCGTGCGTGACGGTGGAGCTGGTGAAGGGAGATAAGGTCGATGTCACGGTGGCGGCCAAGGGCGGAGGGTCGGAGGCCAAGGCCAAGTTCACGATGCTGAACCCGTCGGACTCCATCACCGAGTGGGTGCTGAAGACGGTGCCGACGATGGGGGCGGGATGGTGTCCGCCGGGAATGTTGGGGATCGGGATTGGCGGGACGGCGGAGAAGGCGATGCTGCTGGCCAAGCAGTCGCTGATGGACCCGATCGACATCCAGGAGCTGAAGGCGCGCGGTCCGGCTAGCCGCGCCGAGGAGTTGCGGCTGGAGCTTTACGACAAGGTGAACCGGCTGGGGATTGGCGCGCAGGGACTGGGCGGGCTGACGACGGTGCTGGACGTGAAGGTGATGGACTATCCGACTCACGCCGCCAACCTGCCGGTGGCGATGATTCCCAACTGCGCGGCTACTCGGCACGCGCACTTTGTGCTGGACGGCTCGGGGCCGGTCTTTCTCGATCCGCCAAGCCTGGATAGCTGGCCGAAGCTGGAGCATGACGTTTCGACAGCGCGGCGGGTGAATCTGGATACGGTGACGCGCGCGGAGGCGGCGACGTGGAAGCCGGGCGAGGTGCTGCTGCTGACCGGCAAGTTGCTGACCGGGCGCGACGCCGCGCATGTGCGCATGACGCAGATGCTGAGCCGGGGCGAAAAGCTGCCGGTGGACTTCAGCGGGCGGTTTATCTACTACGTGGGGCCGGTGGACCCGGTGCGCGAAGAGGTGATGGGGCCGGCGGGGCCGACGACGGCGACGCGCATGGACAAATTTACGCGGCAGATGCTGGCCGAGACGGGCTTGCTGGGGATGGTGGGCAAGGCGGAGCGGGGACCGGCGGCGATTGAGGCTATCGCCGAGTTTGGCGCGGTCTACCTGATGGCGGTGGGCGGCGCGGCTTATCTGGTGTCGAAGGCCATCTACGGCGCGCGTGTGGTGGCGTTTGCCGACCTGGGGATGGAGGCGATTTATGAGTTCGACGTGCGGGATATGCCGGTGACGGTCGCGGTGGACTCGAAGGGAACCAGCGTGCATCAGACCGGGCCGGCGGAGTGGCAGCGGAGGATTGCGGGGATTGCGATATTGCAGTGAACGAGTGAAGAAGTGAATAAGTGAATGAGTGAAGAAGGGATCAGCTTGGGCGGGCGGCACTCAAAATCGCATCCACAACTTGCTCCGGAGTGAGCGCGTCAACCTTGATGGAAACATGGGCCATGCGATAGAGCGGCAGACGGCGCTGATAGCGACTGGCGAGGTTGGCCTGATCGGCAAGGATAGGGCGGGTCTGCTCGGTGCCGCTGCAACGTTTCAGGGTGGTCGCTAGTTCCACTTCTAAATGCACCAGCAGCGTACCGAGGGCAGTGAGCAGCAGGGCGCGCGTGGCGGGATGTTCGATGGCGCCGCCCCCGAGGGCGAGAACCAACGCGTCGGTCTGGGCTAAACGGGCGATGGCCGCGTGCTCGCGCGAGCGGAAGTCTGCTTCGCCGTGGCGGGCGAATATCTCGGCGATGGTGATGCCGGCCTCGGCTTCGATGGCGTCGTCGGCATCGACAAAGCTCCAGCCGAGGCGGGTGGCGATGAGCGGGCCGACGGTGGATTTGCCCGAGCCCATGAAGCCGGTAAGGACGATGCGGCGGGGCGGGGCTTGGGGTTCTGATGTCATTTGATTCTCCGGGCCTGTGAAAAAAGAAATATGGCAAGAAGGATCTCCAGCGCCGGAATCATCAGGTAGATCATTCGCGGAAACAGACGCCCTCTTGTCAACACTCCTATCTTAATTCCGAAGTAAAGCGATGCAAAGAAGAGGGCGATCGCAGCGCATCCTCCCCAAGCATGGCTCAAATATTTGCCAATAAAAAGCGGAGAATCCACTACAGCAATAAAGACAAGGCTATAACAGAAGCCCACTGCAAAGAACTTCCAGAAATAGCGCCTTTGACTTCGGAGTCTTGAGTTTGTTTCGCCCTCTTCTTTCATCCTATCTCCGATATTCACAGTAAAGAGGACGACTTCGGGAGCGCTTCCGCTCACCCTAGCGCGATGACCACGGCTCCGGCGGTGATGAGCAGGCCGCCGATGAGGGCGGGGGCGGTGAGTTTTTCGCCGAGGAGCAGCCAGGCGAAGACGATGACGAGGGGGACGCTGAGCTTGTCCAGCGGGGCTACGCGCGAGGCTGGGCCGAGTTGCAGCGCGCGAAAGTAGCACAGCCAGGAGAGGCCCGTCGCCAGGCCGGAGAGCGCGAGGAAAAAGCAGGTGCGGCGGTCGAGGGCGCGCATCTCGCCGTGCTTGCCGAGCGCCAGCGCGATGCCCCAGGCAAAGACCACGACCACGGTGGTGCGCAGGGCCATGGCCAGGTTCGAGTCCACATGCGCCACTCCCACTTTGGCCAGCAGGGCGGTGGCGGCGGCAAAGATTGCGGAGAGTATTGCCCATCCAATCCAGCTCATGGAGAACATGGTACGCCGCCGCCGTCCCCCGTGAACTATTGATCCGGCGCGACGGGAATGTGGCAGCCAACTCACGCCAGGTCTCTGGCCGCTTGTTGTTGTACCGGCTCCGTGCCTCATCCCTTCTGTCATCGCTGAGCGGAGCGCAGCGCAGTCGAAGAACCTGCTTCTTGCTTTCCTGGCGAAAGCGTGGGATGCCACAAATCTCAAAGAACGAAATCACGTGGTCGGAGAACTAGCTCTTCAGCGCCACGCGAATATGCAGTTCCTTCAACTGCTGCTCGGTGACCGTGGTTGGCGCGTCAACCATCAGGTCGATGGCTTTGGCGGTCTTGGGGAAGGCAATCACTTCCCGCAGGCTG
>JBEKPI010000119.1:0-11782 GCA_049520855.1 Occallatibacter sp. | reverse complement strand
CTGGCTGACCCTGTAGGCAACTCCGTAGCTCTGGTTTCACGGACGACCTGATGCTGTGCCAGTGCAAGCAATCGAGCTACACTCACCCGCGGATTATTCTTAATAGCAAGTTTTTCGGCATCGGGCTGCGTCAGGCGCGGGCGTTGACCGGAAACTGCGTCGCCCGACTGTGCCGCCGGGACATCGTTAAATCCCTGGGGCATCAGCGCCGTAGTTTGCTGCGCGCGAGCAACAAGCGGTGCCGGTGGCGCATCCGGCAGTTGCTGCGCAACGGTTGATGTCTGCCCATAAAGAGCGGCGGGGCAAACAACCGCAAGCACAATGAGGAGCTTGTAATTCCGCCGCACGGCTCCTGGTTGCTTTGTCATTGCCCCGCCTCCCTCACAACCGCAAGTTGTTCATCGAGCTTGCCGTGAACGATCAGGTAAACTGCAGGAACCAGAAAAACTGTAACAACCACCGAAACAGCCAGGCCGCCGATGACTGCGCGGGCCAGCGGCGCATATTGCTCGCTTCCGGCTTCCAATCCAAGCGCCATCGGAATCATGCCCAGCAGCGTTGCTAGCGAGGTCATCAGAATCGGGCGCAAACGGATCTTGCAGGATTTGATGACAGCTTCTAGTACCGGCAGCCCGTCGTTATGCAGAGTGGTGGCGAATTCGACGATAAGAATGCTGTTCGAGACCACGATGCCGGTCATCATGATCACGCCCATCAAGGACATGATATTCAGTGTGCTTCCAGTGACTAGAAGGGTCAACACGACCCCTGCCAGTCCGGGCGGAATGGCCATAAGAATGATGAAAGGATCGATGAAAGACGTGAATTGGGCCATCAAGATCAGGTACACCATCAGCACGGCAACGATAAGTCCAAAGCCAAACTCCGCGAACGACCGATTCATACTAACCACGGCGCCACGCACCTTGATCCTAGTATTCTTGTCTGTCTTCGTATTTTCCACGAGCTTGTCGATCGCTCCTCCCACAGTTTGGAGCGCCTCGGTCTTAGTCGAAACATAAATATCGATCACACGCCGAATCTGATAGTGATCCACTTCCGTAGGAGTATTAATCCGCCGGATATTCGCGACAGAACTCAGAGGCGTGTATCCTTCCGTGTGATCGCCCTTCCAGAATTCACGCGACTGGTTGCCGGCTTGAAGAGCCTCCTGCATTGGGCTGTATCCTGATGGATGAACGCCGCGTAACGGGATATTCTCGAAGTCATCCATCGACATGTTATCGATGAATTTGTTTGCGTACTGGACGGTCACCATATAGTTGTTGCCGCTCTTCGGATCGATCCAGTAACTGGGAGCGACCATGCCATCCGAGGTCATGGCGGTAATCACGTTGTCCACTATGTCCTTCGCGGAGAGGCCAATCAGGCTAGCCTTTTCACGATCGATGTCCAGCGCGACGCCTGGATAGTCCAGATCCTGCGGTATGTAGACGCCGCTCACATTGGGCATGGTTCTGATCTTTTGGGAGAGATCCTTTGCCACTGAGTAAGCCCCGTCCATATCCATCGAGCTAACCTGGATATCGATCGGGGCGGGCAATCCTTGATTGATCACGCTGTCCACAAGTCCGCCGGCCTGGTAGTAAGCGGTAAGCTCAGGCATCTCGCGAGAGAGCCTTTCATGCACACGCTGCATATATTCGTAGCTGCCGATGCTATGGCCCTCTTTCAGGCTGGTCTGCACGAATGCCGTATCCATCGAGGCATTAGTGGTATAAATCGCCGAAAGATCGGGATAGACGCCGATGTTGGAGACAATCATATCCAGATCTTGAGGGCGCACGACACTGCGGATGATATTCTCCACCTTCGCTACGTATTCGTCGCTGACCTCCAGACGCGTGCCACTGGGCATGCGCACATCGATAACAAATTGTCCGGGATCAGTTCGCGGAAAATACGCGCGGCCAAGGAAGGGTAACGTCGCCGCAAGCACTAGAGCTACGCCGCCAAGAATCGCTGCCGCTGTAAAGCCCGGCCGCCGCATCGCGCGCTTGGCAAGACCTTCGTACCAGTTCAACATCGCCTGAAACTTCTCGTTGAACTTTCTCTCGAATCGAGTCAGTAGGCCAGGTGCCCGTTTCTCGTCATGTTCGATATCACCCCTCAGTTGGATGAACTTCGCGCAAAAAAGCGGCACTACCGTCATCGCAAAAAAGTAAGAGGCGAAGATCGACAAGACCACACCGAGCGCTAAAGGGGTGAAGATGTATTTGCTAATGCCATTAAAGAACGTAACCGGAAAAAACACGATAGAAGTGGTGAAGGTGGCGGCCAACACCGCCATCGATACCTCCGATCCTCCCTGCTCCGCGGCGACGTATGGCGATTCTCCCATTTCCATGTGGCGGAAGATGTTTTCCAGCACAATGACGCCATTATCGATGAGCCTCGAGAAAACGAGCGCCAGGCCGCCCAAAATCATGGTATTGATGGAGCCGCCCATGTAATTGCTGATCAGCAGACAGACAATCATCGCCAGCGGCACGGAGATTACGACTGCGATCATAGCGCGGGGACTGCCCAGAAATACCAGGATCATTATGCCGGTCAAGACTAGCCCGATGAACGCTTCCTTCGAGACATTCCAAATTGCCGTCTTGACGAAGACAGACTGGTCGAAAACTACCGCCGTCTTCAGCGAAGAAGGAACGTCGACCAGATGCTTAATGGCAGCCTTCATCCCGTCCACGATGGTAATGGTGTTGCTATTGCCGCCTTGCTTGAAGACCGGCACGTAGACGGAGCGTTGTCCGTCGATGCGCACGATGTTGTATTGGAGAGCGCCCGAGTCCTCCGCTTTCCCAATATCGGCCACCAGAACGGACGCGTTGCCCACCGATTTGAGCGGCATCTCGTTCATCGAGTTCGCATCGAGAAACTGGCTGTTAGCGTAAATGTTGAAGTCTTTCGAGCCAATGCGCACATCGCCTGCCGGCAGAATCAGATTCGAGCTATTGACCGAAGTGACAACGTCATTCAGGCTGAGGTTGTGTGCCTCCATCTTCAACGGGTCGACGTAGACCTGAATCTGGCGGTAGGTTCCTCCGTACGGCTGCGGGACCGATGCGCCTTGGACATTGGAAATCTGATTGCGCACCTGGAATTGCGCCAAGTCCTTCAGGTTGGTCTCGTTCAGTCCCTGCCCCTTCAAGGTGACCAGGCAGACAGGTTGAGTCGAAGCGTCCATGCCCAATACTACGGGAGGTAATGTTCCTGGCGGAAGGCGGCGCAGGTCCGCCATCGCAAGGTTGGCTATATTGCTCAGCGCCGTATTGGGATCGGTGCCAGGTTTGAAGTAGATCTTGATTAGGCTCACGCCCGTGAGTGAGCGCGATTCGCTGTGGTCGATATTGGCACCCAATGTGAAGAAGCGCTCAAAGGTATTTGTGATGTCGGCTTCGATCTGCTCAGGCGGCATGCCGTTGTAAAACGTCGCTACCACAACCACCGGCATTTCTATCTTGGGAAATAGATCCACCGGCATCTGCATTATGGTGACCCCTCCTACAAGCGCCACCATCAAGCACAGCATAATAATGAAAAACGGATATCTCAGTGCAAACTTCGGCATTACTTCGCACCTCCGTTGTTCTCATCTGCTTCTGCCTTCATATCGATCACGCCACCTGACTCGCGCATCACCTCGGAAGGTGGCGCCTGCGTGAGAATGGGTGAAACCTGTTCGCCTTCGGTGTACTTCTCCTGGCCGCCAAGAATCACCCGGTCGCCAGGTTCAAGGCCGCGCCTGATTTCGGCGAGCCGCGATCCGCGCAATCCAACGTCCACCCTGCGAATGTGAACGCGATTGTCCGCATCCAGCGAATAAACCTCTTCCTGATTTCCATTGAGTACAAGCGCCTCAACTGGAATGGTGATTACATTCTTCGCGCGCGCTAGTTGCATTTGAGTATTGGCATACATGCCAGGGGAGATCGATAGATCCTGATTCTCGACATCAATCTCGGTCTCCATCGTCCGCGTTTCAAAGTTCACGTCGCGCGTGAAGCGCACGATCTTCCCGGTGAACGAACGGCCAATGGCATCCACGCGAACCTGCATCGGATCACCGATATGCACATACTGGACATCGTTCTCGGGAATCGGCATGCGCAGCCGCAACAGGCCGCTCTGGGAGAGCCTGACAATCGGAATATCTTGCTCGTTTGAGTTGGTCCCGCTTTGAATAAGCGCTCCGGTATCGGCATAACGCCAAACAATCACACCGTCCAACGGGGCAACCACGTTGGTGTAGTTCTGGAGCGCTTGCACACGATCGTTGTCGCTGTGCGCCACCTCGGTATGCTGCTCGGCGGCTGCCGCAGCAGCTTTGGCTGCGTCCACCTGGGACTCCGAAGACAGGTCTTTGCTCTCGGCATCGTCCAGCTCCTGTTGCGCAATCAGACCGGGCTGGGCCTTTGACGTTTCGAGCAGCCGCTCATAGTCGGCGTGAAGCGCCGAATGGATCGCTTCATCCCGCTTGATCTCGTTCTGCGCGCGCAGCAGGTCGTCCTTGGCGCGCTGCACCTCGAATACAGTGCCCTTCAACTGCGCATTCAACTCTGGAACTTCCAATACCGCCAGAGTCTGGCCCTTGCGGACTTTGTCGCCGATATCCACGTTGATCTTCACCATGAAGCCGGTGACCTTGGGATGAACATCAACCACCTGGTAAGGCTGAAACTGCCCGGCAAGACTCAGTGTGTGCGCAATGTCTCCCCTGGCAGCCACGGCCACCTTCGCCGATGGCACCTCGGCTGCACGCGCGTTCGGGTGTTGATTCATGACAAAGTACGCAACGATGCCTGCCACAACAGGGATTGTGATTCCCGCGGCGACGATCAAGGAGGTTCGCTTTCGCATATCTCGAATGCACCTCTATATGAAGTTGGAATTGTTTGGTTCACGGCGACAGGACACATTCTCCGATGGAGAATATGGCCTGTTGCACCCGACCACAGAACTTGATCGAATGCTTTTGAATGAACGATGAAGGAGTGCTTAGGCGAGAGCGGGAGGGGGGCGAACAAAGAGGGAACTTAAGATAGCGCGGTGTAAACTCAACAGCTTATGATCCAGCTGTTCCACTCTTTTTGATGCTGGCGGATTCGATAGGCTGACGGCCAGCAACAGAATAAAGAATACGGTTGTAGGCGCGGTGTAGATGACTCTGGTGGATGTTTTGGTCCGAATTACAAGTGGGCTTTTCGCTGTACCGGATTGTTCATCTCTGGATAGAAGCTTGGCCTTTGGAATCTGATGGGAAGTCGTCTGAGGTGGATCATAGAGGGAAAGCTTGTATTGCAAGCCCCAAGCAAATACGCAAAAGGCCAATCCCAGGAACGCAAGCATCCCAAAGAGACTGAATGGCCGACTTTTGCTCCAATGATTCACAGTCACCGCAACCCAAATTGAATTCTGGGCAATCATTCGCCGCAACGCAGGAGCGCAAGCGGTTCTTAAAAAGCCCCTATACCATTAGACAACACAATCGTGCGGAAAAGTTGCAGGGATATTTCTTATCTGCCATAAGGAAAACTATCAAAATGGTTTCGCATTGAAAGATGAACCAGTTGGAAGCCGTCAGTGCCGAGTACGCTGAATCGTAGCCTCAATTTACGAGCCCACACTCCATGGCCTTGGCACAGCAGAAACGGATCGGTGAGGCGGTTTCCAGGGGTATCCTGTGGAAGGATATGCATGAGTAAACAATCACATAAGCTGTTCATAGAAAATGACTTGTCCGCAAGAAGGAGTATCCGTATAGTCCAGGGTACAGCGAGTGAGCCTGGACCAAATGGGCGAAACTCACTTCGGAGGAGCACTATGAAAATCAGTTTGGTTGGACGATCAGGGCCGCTTTTCTTGTATTCGCTTTTCTTTCTCTCCCAGCGGAGTTCTGCGAGCTGGTCGCAGAGAATCGAGTGCGACGGCGAATGAATGGCGAACGTCGCTTGGTCGAGATGCGTAATCTTCACTTCCATGATGTATCCCTCGTTCATTAGAAGGAAGACACGACCGAGCCGATTCGTTACAGAACTGCGGGAATGTTTTCTGTACTCGGAAGGCTCAGCAGGCGAAGATACTCTTGAGTGAGGATAGAACGCAAGCGAGGCGCTACAGCAGAATCGCAAGAAACTTTCAGCGAGCGGCAGCGGTCGACGGCGCCGCGCAGATCGCGCAGGAATGCAACGCATGCCGGGCAGGCATCGATGTGCGCTCGCATCTGGTCGCAGGTTCGCGGCTCTACCCGGCCATCCAGATACTCCGACAGATTCGCAAACAACTCGCGGCATGCGGCGGGGCGCTTTCCGCGTTTTGCCGCAGTGCTCCTAGCTTCCTTCCCGGATGGCCGGCCGCGACCAGCCTGCTCCGCCCGGCCGCGGAGCGCCCTGCTCATCTCTTTGCGCACTGAAAGGCGCGCCCGATGCAGGCGAACCCGGACTGTCCCTGGCTGCATATCGAGAATCTGCGCGATTTGTTCGGTTGTCAGCTCCTCCATGTCGTGGAGCACAAGAACGATGCGCAGTTGCACGGGGATGCGCAAGACCGCCTGATGCAATAGATGATGCTGCTCGGCGTGGAGCAGATTGCCCTCAGGGCTCTCGGCTGCATCCTGCAACAAGCGCCCCAGTTCCGCTGCGTCGGGCATCAGTTCATCCAGCGAGAAGGTCTGGCCGGGAGCATGAGCCGGTTTGCGTCGCATGCGCCAGCAGCGGTTTCTGGTTACTGTATAAAGCCAGACGGCAAGAGCCTGCGGGTTCTGAATCTTGGCCAGGTGGCCGAGTGAGCGGGAGAAAACCTCTTGCATGGTGTCCTCTGCGTCTTCGCGATGGCCGCAGACCTTCATGCTGAAAGAATAGACCGTATTTTGCAGCAAGCCGATCGCCTCTTCGACAGCTTCGGGGGTGTTGCGGCGTAATAGATCGACAGCTTGAATCAGTTCGGGTCGCATCGCTGGGGCTCACAGAGATGAGTCCAGTATAGCCTCCAGCAGTGTTGGCTCATTCAGTCTTGCCGCAATTGGCATCCTTCATCCCCATAGCGCGAAAGATGCTCATGGCTGGACACCAGCTTGTGAATGCCGATTGCAGCAGGTTGAGTCCGACGAATACCGCCAGCCATAGCCAATAGAGTGAAACGAAATGCGCCAGCGCAAGCGACGCCAGAATCATGACGCCTGCCATCAGGCGCACACCGCGTTCGACTGTCATAGAGAATCTCCTTGTTCTGTTTCGGTTTGAGGTTCAGGCGTGGAGCCGTGTCCCGAGTGAACCATGAAATAAAGCACGGGAATGGTCGGCCACGAGAGGAATGTTGAGGCGACCGCTCCGGCAATCAAAGACAATGCAAGCCCCTGAAAAATGGGGTCAGTGAGGATCACGCTTGCGCCGACAACAACCGCTGCCGCGGTCAGCAGCATGGGCCGGAAACGAGTCGCTCCGGCATCAATGACCGCTTCGGCCAGCGGCATTCCCTGGCGAATCCTAAGTTCAATGAAGTCGACGAGGATAATCGAGTTGCGCACAATGATTCCGGCTCCGGCAATGAAGCCGATCATCGATGTCGCCGTGAAGAATGCGCCCAGCATCGCGTGGGCCGGCATAATGCCCACCAGCGTAAGCGGAATAGGAGCCATGATGATCAGCGGCACGATGAAGGATCGGAACCAGCCAACCACCAGCACATAAATGAGGATCAGCACAGCAGCAAACGCCAGCCCCATATCGCGAAAGACTTCGATGGTGATGTGCCATTCGCCGTCCCACTTCATCGAGTAGTGGTCAGTGGACTTTGGCATCGACGCATTGTAGCGAGCCAGGGTATATCCGGCCGGAAGAGTGAGATGGTCGAGGTCCTTGTTCATTTTCATGATGGCGTAGACCGGACTTTCTTCCGCTCCGGCTACGTCCCCGGTGACATAAACGACGCTGCGCAGATTCTTGTGATAGATGCTGCGCTCGATGGTCTTGTGCTCAACCACTACCAACTCCTGCAGCGAGACCATGGCACCGTCCGCGCCGGGCAGACGGATATTCTCCAGCCCCTGCTCGGAGGAACGGTCCGCACGATCAACTTCGACAACTGCGGGAACAGGCTCCGGCGCGGTTTGATTGTGGATCAGGCCCACCTCAGTTCCAGAGAGAGCAAGCGCCAGCGCGTGGGCAACATCGGAGACTTCAATGCCATGCTGCGCCGCCTTGACCTCATCCACATGCATCACCAGCCTTGGTTGAGGATCTTCTACATACCAGTCCGCGTCTACAACGCCTGGAGTGTGCTGGAAGATCGACTTGATCTGCTGCGCGACTTGAGTCTGACCATCCAGGTCGGGGCCGTATACCTCTGCCACCAAAGTTTGCACAACTGGCGGTCCAGGTGGAACCTCGCTGACCTGAATGCGTGCGCCGTACTCGTTGCCAATCGAGTCCAATAGCGGACGAAGCCGCTTGGCGATGGCATGACTCTGCACGCTTCGCTGCTTTGCGGGCAGCAGGTTCACTTGGATATCGGCTTGATTCGGCTGGCTGCGCATATAGTAGTGACGCACCAAACCATTGAAGTTATATGGGCCGGAGGTTCCGGTATAAGTCTGGTAGTTCAGTACATCCGGCTGCCCCGCAAGCTCTGCGCCGAGCGCCTCGGTTACCCGAGCTGTCTGTTCAAGCGGCGTGCCGTCAGGCATATTGATGATAACTTGCAGTTCGCTCTTATTGTCGAAGGGCAGCATTTTGACGCGCACCAGTCCAAGAGGCACCAGCGCCACCGAGACAAGAAAGAGAACAAGCACTCCAATAAAGAAGAGGAGACGATTGCGCTTGGATTGAATGAGCGGCGTCATGATGCGGCGATAAAGCCTGGTCCGCCAGTTCTCGGTCTCCGGTTCCAATAGCTTGGCCCCTTGAAGATGTCGGCCAAGCAGCCGGAGCGCAGCCCACGGAGAAACCACGAAGGCAACCAGCAGCGAAAAGAGCATCGCCGCCGAAGCGCCCACGGGAATAGGCCGCATATAGGGTCCCATCAGGCCGCGGACAAAGGCCATGGGCAGTACCGCCGCGATCACGGCGAAGGTGGCCAGAATGGTGGGATTGCCCACTTCGGCGACTGCTTCGACCGCGACTTCACTCATCGACCGGCCGTGGTTCTCCGGAAGCCGGAAGTGGCGCACCATGTTCTCGACGACAACGATGGCGTCATCGACGAGAATGCCGATACTAAAAATCAAAGCGAAGAGAGTTACACGATTGATTGTGTAGCCGAGGAGATAGAACACGGTCATGGTGAGCGCAAGCGTGACCGGAATCGCCAGCAACACCACACCTGACTCGCGCCACCCCAGAAAGAACGCGACCAGCAAGGTTACCGACAAGGTGGCGAGCAGCAAGTGCTCCAGCAGTTCATCCGACTTGGCCTTGGCGGTCTCACCATAATTCCGGGTGGTCGTAACTGTAACGTCGTTGGGGATGGTGACTCCCTGCATCTCATGCACGCGCTTGAGCACGGCGATAGAGATATCGGTGGCGTTTGTCCCCTTGCGTTTGGCCACAGTGATGGTCACCGCCGGGTATTGGCGCGCAGCCGATGTGCCGGAGTGTGCTGTTCCATAGACCACATAGTTCGCGGGCTCCGCGGCGCCGTCAACGATCTTCTCGGCAACGTCACGCAGATACACCGGATGCCCGCGAACCAAGCCCACCACCACGGCTTCCAAATCTTCCCGGTTGGTGAAGAGGTTGCCCGCGTCAACCCGAAGCTCCTGGTTGTTCTCGGCAAAGCTCCCTGCTTGCACGCTCGCATTTGCAGCTTGCAGATGACCGACGATTTCCATCAACGACAGGCCGTAGGCATTCAGCTTCCCGGTGCTGAGCACAACGCGCATGGTGCGGGGAAGTCCGCCTATGATCGCCGTCTCCGATACATCGGAAATCTGCTCGATGTTATGCTGCATCTCGGCGGCAATAGCGCGAAGCTGATAGCCGTCGTAATGCTCGCCCCACAGAGTCAATGCCAGAATCGGAACATCGTCGATGGAGCGGGCCTTGATGAGCGGCTGCGAGGCACCCGGCGGCATTTGATCGAAGTTTGAGTAGAGCTTGCTGTAAACCTTGATCAGCGCATCTTCCTGGGGCGTGCCAACCAGGAAGCGGACGATCACCAGGCTTTGTCCGGGAGCCGACGTCGAGTAGACATACTCGACGCCAGAGATTTGATGCACCAGGTTCTCGATGGGCAGCGTCACGCGCTGCTCGACCTCTGCGGGAGTGGCGCCCGGCATCGCGGTCGTGATGTCCAGCATGGGAACCAGAATCTGCGGCTCCTCTTCGCGAGGAATAATAGCGACCGCGAAGATTCCAAGGGCCAGCGACGCAGCAATAACGAGCGGCGTCAGCTTGGAGTTGAGAAAGGAATGAGCAAGACGTCCGGCAATGCCAAGTTCCTGCTTGGAGGGTTCTGGCTTCATGGCTGAACCTCAATGCGTTTGCCGGCGAGGTCGCGGTCGGAGGGTGCGTCGACGAGTCTTTCTCCAGACGAGATGCCCGACAGAACTTCTATGAGATTCCCTTGTGTCGCGCCAAGTGTGAGGGTTCGGAACTGTGCGATGCCCTGGCCATCGAGAACGTATGCCGATGCGAGCGAACCGCGTATGACAACAGCGGAACGCGGAATGAGTATCGCCTTCCGTGTGCCGTTGGCAAACTCCACCGTTCCATACATGCCGGCGCGCAACTCGCTCGAAGAAGGCAAGTCGATTTTGACCAGAAAGCTATGGCTGGCAGGATCAGCGGCCGGATCAATCTCCAGTACAGTGCCCGTCATCAGTGAGGTTGAAGCGCCGTCGATCGAACATTGGACCTTCATCCCCTTGTGAATCGCGCCGATCGCCGACTCATCCACCGTGGCATCCAGTTGCAGGGCTCCGGCCTGGTCCACCTTAAGCAGAGGAACGCCCGGAGCAGCCATCGTTCCCGGATCGGCCATGTGCGCCGTCACTATGCCTGAAAACGGCGCAAGCAGACGCGTATAACCAAGCATCGTACGCGCGCCACTCTCCTGCGCACGCGCTGCATCGGTCTGCGCGCGTACGGCTTCAAGCCTTGCAGCCGCAGCCTCGGCGCGACGCGAAACTTCATCCATTTCCTGCGGACTCACGCTCTTCTCAGCCTGCAATTGCTTGTAGCGCTCCAGCGTGCTAGCCGCCAGCTTGGCGTCGGTTTGTGCAGCGGCTTGTTCGCTTTGTGCGACCTTCACCGCGGCCTGCGCCTGATCAGTCGAGGCGCGCAGAGCCGCATCGTCGAGCACCACCAGCGTCTGTCCAGCCCGCACACTCTCCCCCTCGCGCACCATGATCTGCTGGATGCGGCCCATGACCTGCGCGGAGACAATTGCTGTCTCCCGCGCGTGAACGGTTCCCGTGGAGCGCACATTCAGCGGCGCCTCAAGCTGCTGGCTCTCCACTACTCGCGCCTGCATCGTTTGTACGGCCGCCGGCGGAACTGATTCGTCACCATGACAACCGGCCATCATCGCCGCCGAAGCAGCCAGCAAACAACTCGATATGACCATCTTCATTGCAATTCCTCCGCCGCATCGGGAGTCAGCGTCCCTGTCGCGAATTGCAGTTCGGCATGGGCCATGGCATTGCTGTAGACGGCATGCCAGTAACTTGATTGGCTCTGCCGCTCGGCATCCTCAGCCCGCAGCAGATCGGTCATCGTGGCAAGCCCCGCGCCATAACGATTCTTCAGAACGCGGAGAC
>JBEKPI010000118.1:0-11825 GCA_049520855.1 Occallatibacter sp. | reverse complement strand
TGCGCCTAGAAACGCAATCGTATCCAGATAGTCGAAGAAGCCCAGGTGCGCCACGCGGAAGATCTTCCCCTGCATCGAGCCCTGTCCGTTGGCGGTGACCAGGCTGAACCTGGCCTTCAGCGCCTTCACCACCGCGCCCGAGTCCATGCCCTCCGGCACGGCCACCGCGGTTGCGGCTCCCGAGGGCGAGATCGGTGCAAACAGCGTAAAGCCCAGCGCCGTGAGCCCGGCGCGCGTGGCCGCGGCGTTGACCTGCGCGTTGTCAATCAGCGCGATGCGCCCTTTTTCCAGATCCCCGCCCGCCTGGCCGGCAATGTAATCCAGCGCCGCGCCCAGCCCCGCAACCAGCGCCACCGCCGGCGTGTACGCGCTCTCGCCCTTCACCGCGTTCTTGCGCTCCTTGCGCAGGTCAAAGTAGTAGCGCGGATTCTTCGACGTCTCCATCGTTTTCCACGCCTTCTCGCTCACGCTCAGGTAAGCGAGGCCGGGCGGAATCATCACCGCCTTCTGCGAGCCGCCGATCAGAATGTCCACGCCCCAGCCGTCCACGTCAAAGGTCTGCGTCCCCAGGCCGGTAATGCCGTCCACGATCAGCAGCGTCTCCGTGCCCTTGACCAGCGCGGCAACGCCCTCCACGTCGTGGCTCGCTCCCGTCGAAGTCTCCGAGGCCTGCATGTAAACGGCCCTGTGCTCCGGCCTGAGCGCCGCCTTCACCTCGGCGATGTCGAAGGTCTGCCCGTATGGCTTCTCGACCACATCGGCCACGCAGCCAAAGGCCTTGGTCAGGTCCACCCAGCGCTCGCCAAACTTGCCCGCCGTCAGCACCAGCACCCGGTCGCCGGGCGAGGTCAGATTGGAAACCGATGCCTCCATCGCTCCCGTCCCCGAACTCGACAGCAGCAGCACATCGTTCTGCGTGCCCACAAAAACCTTCAACTGGGCGAGAACTTTTTGAAAAAGGGCGCGAAACTCAGGCGTGCGGTGGTGAATATCCGCCGCGGCCATGGCAAACTGTGCAGCCGGCAACAGCGGCGTCGGTCCGGGTGTAAAAAGGCGCGTCTTGCGAATCATCGTCTCTCCTCGTTTCTCAATCTGGCCTGAGGGAATACTGAAATCCAACATTGGACAGGTTCTTCGCAACGTCGGACCGTATCAGCTTCCCTTAGGCCATCGACTAGTCACATAATACACACATTTGTGGATTATGTGAATCTATTTCTGTGGAAATCTCTGCGGGAGACCAAATCGGGCGCAATTTCCCAAAGCGGTGCCGAAGGGAAACAGCAGACAATCCTCGCGATGTGGTAGTATTTATTGCTACTGAGGTGTACCTCATGCCTACCATTGAAAAACTGAGCGTTGCGCTTCCTGTTGAAATGGCGGCGCTGGTTCGCCGCGCCGTGGACGGGGGCGAATACTCCTCCAACAGTGAGGTCATCCGCGACGCCCTGCGCGACTGGACGCACAAGCGCAATCTGCGCGAGCAAAGCCTCTCAGGTCTCCGCAAGTCGTGGCAGGAGGCGGTAGCCGACGAATCCGTAGGGCTTGATCCGGAGCCGGTCTTCGACGGCCTGGAACGCAAATTGGAAGGCCTCGCCAAGGCAAGGGGCAGATAATGCGCCTTCGCTTGTCGCCGTGCGTGCCGGCCGACCTGGAAGAGATCGTGGATTTCATCGCTCTGGACAGCCCGCGCCATGCAGCGCGTGTGCTTCGTCTGCTTCGCGCGCGGATGAAGGAGATAGCAAGGCATCCGCAGATCTATCGGCTGCGTCCCGAAATTGGCGCGGAAGCCCGTCTCCCCACGGTGGGCAATTACGTGATACTCTTTTAGTGCCGTACGAAAAGGGGGAAATCTTGCCATCAAAGAACAAATACCCATTTATGGGAAAGGTGTACCCTGGAGACACTGTGGCTTTCGAGTCCAACTCCGAGCCGTTTTCACAGTACACGCTAGCTGACGGAACGACTCTGAAGGCAAAGATGATCCTTGTGGACGCCGTACGCCTTGAAACACACGATGAACAAGGAAATCCGGTATACCAGTTCCAGTTTCAGCAAATTCTAGGGATTGTTGCACCTGATTCGCTAAAGCGCAAGGCTCAGTAGGCCGATATGCTAATCGAGGTTGGAGTTTTGTCGCTGGCTCTCGCTGCATCCTCTCAGAGATGCGGGGTGGGGCAGCGTGTATTTTCGCTGACCTCTGGAGGAAACATTACCATTGCAGCCACAGGATTAAAGGAGCCAAGTCTATTGTACAGTGCTTCTCTTGAAGATGCGCTAGCTCTAGATTTTGGCCTTATCTCAGATATTCGGCATGTATTAGTGGAGCGGGCCAATCATAATCTTTTGGTCTGGATTGCTCTCGACAATCCGACAAAGGAAAATCGAGAAAAGGTGTTCCAAAAACAGTTTGATCTAATCGAAGGATTTCCTGAAATATCTTTCGATTTCAATCTTGTGTCTTCTGGAAATCGCCCCCATAATGCTTTTGCCACAGATGCAAAGTTGATTTATTCAAGAAAGGATAAATAGATCACGTGCCGACAAAAACTCAGCATGTCCAGAAGGCAGAAGGCAATGAAACCTTCGCAAAATCAATAGATACTACCAGTCAAGCGCGCATCGACTGGAAATTGGTTATTCTTTTTTACGCTGCCGTCCATTATGTGGAAGCGTATCTCGCCATGAGTTCCGGAACCCACCTGCGTAGTCATACAACGCGGGACAACTACATCAGCAAAGAATCAAATCTGAAGAAAATCAGAGTTTCGTATGCGCATCTTAAATATTACGGATACAACGCTCGGTACGAATTCGACGGTTTCACTGCCAAGGATGTGCGGGAAGCAAGCGGCTACCTTTCCCAAGTAAAAGCCGAATTAGTTCCCCTGCTTAATGCATAGAAATCACTGCATAGCCAGCCAAGTATATTGTTGCGGGGAATCTCTGCGGAAGGCCAATTAGGGCACAACTTCCCAAGCGGAGCAGATGGCCCTTCGGCTGCTCTTCGAGCGGCTAAAAATTGTCGTGGTTGCAGCACACTTGCGTCCGATCCGCAAGCGCATCCTACTTGAAGATCGGCCCCATCGAACCCGGATTGTCGCCCGTCTGCGGGTCCACGCGAAAATCCCAAACCGACTGGTTGATGTCGGAGGCCGAGATGATCTCCACCAGCGCATACTCGCCGATGGTGAGCGGCTGGTTGGGCGTGATCTTGAGCCAGTGCTTGCCCGGCAATACCTCGACCTTGGCTGGAATCGTGTTCTCGTCCTGGGTTACCGTGCCGGCGGGGCTCACGTGGACAGCGCCCACGATGCGCACCGCCCGGCGTTCGTCCGCGCGCACCAGCGCGAAGCCGGAGGCGGGCGAGTGCGCGCCGTGTTTGCGACTGGCCTGCTCTTTGGCGCCGCCGGTCTGGACCGTCAAGGCGTGCGAGATAACCTTCTCGGCGTCGTCGCGCGCGGCCAGTGCCAGATAGATGGCCGGATCGTTCACATGCAGGTGAACCTTGGCGTGCGCGCCCTCCAGTTCCAGGCTGGCCTTTTCGCCGGCCAGCGGATTCAGTGTGCTCACCCCATGCTTGTTTTTCGCGTTCAAGGCAAGGTCCACGGGCGCAAGCTCGACCAGCTCCGGCGTGCCCTGATAGGTGTCCAGCGCAAAGACGCCGTCCTCGTCGGGCAACTCCAGTCCCTTGGCCACATCGGGCCGGCGCGCCTGCTGCTCGGCGCGTTCGGCGGCCTCTTCCTTGTCGATCTCCGCGGCTTCCTGCATTGCGGGCGAAGCGCCCTCCTCGGGCTGGTTTGCATGATCCCGCTCCCACTTGCGGGTTGCGTCCCAGTCCACCAGGTCCGCGGGCAGCTCTTCCCAATCGCCGCCACGCTCCACCGAGATGTAGCGCACCCGGTCGCCCACAATCTCGTACTTGCGGACGATCTGATAGGTGCCGTCCTTGAGAATGAGGCGATGGTTGCTGGCCATGCCGGGGATCGCCGGCTTCAGCGGCAGCGGCTTCTGGTCCGCGGACCGCCCGCCGGATTGGGAATCGGTCTGGCTCCGCGCAGCACCAGCTGCCGCAGTCGCCAGCATGATCGCCAGGGCCGCACGGAGCAGTTGCCGCATTCGACGGGAAGTAGGCATTGCTCAACAGTCTAAACGCAGCGGCTCAGGTTTGGCAGGCTCAATCTGGCAAGAAATCGGTGAGACGGCGCATCCATGACCCTTCCCGCTGCGTCCAATACTCTGTATCCTTGAAGTCAAGGATGATTCGAAGCCAGGGACGATGAATTGAGCAGCTTGCAGCCACATTTCCGCGGGAGCCGCCGCTCGAAGCCACGCGCTTTCAGAGCCGTGGCTCTCGTGTGCCTGGCCCTGCTGGCGCTCTTTGCTGTCGTTCAGGTGGTGCACGTCCATGCGGCCGACAGCGATGCCGACCATTGCCAGTTGTGCATCGCGATGCACTCGGCTGCGCCGGTTGCGGTTGTTGCGGCAGTGGTTGTCCTAGTCAGCACCGCATCCACCGCGCCGATCGTTGAGGCCCGCCCGGCCGTCCGGTATTGGCGCCCCAAGCTCTTTACTCGCCCCCCTCCCGACGGCTGCTAAGGCCTCTTTCCCGATCTTCAGTTTCAGTCTGACCCCAGCTCCACTGCGCCCCTCATCGGCGCAGCGGCGGCGCATCTTCTCAGGCTGAATTCCGATTCGGAAAGCTGCCCCTCATGCACAGAAGACGCTGCGGCTCTTGAAGCCGCAGCCAACTGTTCGCATCATTCAGACCTTTTGAGGAGGCTTCCTATGTCGTTCAATCGCAACGCGATCTTTCGTATTCTTCCCGTCCTTGCCCTGATTCTGGCGGCGCTTGGCGCACAGGCGCAAAGCGGCAATGCCGGCCAGGTCCGCGGCGCCGTCTTCGATCCATCCGGCGCCGTCGTTCCCAACGCATCGGTCAGTTTGTCCAATGGGGTCAGCGGATTTCAGCGGACCGCGACCACCGACGCCACCGGCCAGTTCCTGTTTTCAAACGTGCCCTTCAACCCCTACCAGATCAGCGTCTCAGCCAAGGGCTTTGCGCCGTTGAGCCAGAACGTCGAGATTCGCTCGTCGGTCGGCACAAACCTGAAGCTCACTCTCCAGGTCACCGGCGGCAGCACGACCGTTACTGTCGAGGCGACCGGCGACCTGGTCGAAGACGATCCCACCTTCCACACCGACGTGGACCGCGACCTGTTTATCAAGGTGCCGCTGGAGAGCGCGTCTTCCGGCCTCAGTTCGCTGGTCACGCTCTCCACGCCCGGCGTGGCGGCCGACTCCAATGGCCTCTTTCACGGCCTGGGCGACCACGCATCCAACTCCTTTTCTGTCGATGGCCAGTCGATCACCGATCAGCAGAGCAAGGTCTTCTCCAACCAGATTCCCGCTGACTCGATCCAATCCATCGAAGTCATCTCGGGCGCGCCGCCGGCGGAATACGGCGGAAAAACCAGCCTGGTGATCGTCGCCACCACGCGCTCCGGCCAGGGCGTAACCAAGCCTACCGGCAGCATCAATTCTTCTTTTGGTACCTTCGGATCGGCTACAGTTGGCTTCGACACGGCCTACGGCGGCCAGAAGTGGGGCAATTTCATCGAGGCTGACGGCCTGAATACCGGACGTTTTCTCGATCCGCCGGAGTTCACAATCTTCCACGACAAGGGCAACGAGCAAAACGTCTTCGATCGCGTGGATTACGCCTTCACCCCGGTTGATTCGGTCCATCTCGACCTGAACTACTCCCGCTCCTGGTTCCAGACGCCTAACTCCTATGACAACCTGAACGTGCAAAACGTCGAGACGGCGGGACCGAATAGCGGCGCCAGCGCCAACCCGGAGTTCATCAACGTGGGCAACACCGACCAGCGCTCCAAAATCCAGACGATCAATATCTCGCCCACCTACACGCGAGTGCTGAGTACGAACTCGGTCCTTAACTTTGGCGGATATTTCCGCAAGGATTTCTACAACTACTACCCGAGCGGCAACCCCCTTGCCGATCTCGGGCCGGCCAACCTGCAAACTTCCTCTATCTCTCAGGACCGTACCCTCACCAACGCCGCGGTCCACTCGGACTTCAACTACTCCAAGGGAATCCACACTTTCAAGGCCGGCGCCGTCTACGGGCAGACGTTCCTGCGCGAAAACGACAGCCTGGGCGTGGTCGAAGCAACTTATAACTCTCCCTGCGTCGACGCGGTTACGGGGATTTCCCTGCCGGGATACTCCCCTGCCACTGGCTGCAGCGGCGTCGATTCCAGCGGCAACCCAGTGATTGCGAACGCCAACTACCTCGCCGTCCTCGCGCCCTACGACCTGACCCGCGGCGGCAATTCCTACAACTTCATCGGTCACACCGATATAAAGGAACTGGGCATGTACGTCGAAGACCAGATCAAGGCTGGCGGCTGGCTCTTCAATCTGGGCATTCGCGGCGACTTATACAACGGCCTCGCCATTACCCGCCAGGCGGAGCCGCGCGTGGGGGTCGGATACCACATCAAGCCCACCAGCACGGTACTGAGCGTCTCCTATGCGCGCACGCTGGAGACGCCCTTCAACGAAAACCTGGTGCTCTCCAGCACCGGCTGCTCGAACGCGGTCCTGGCGCCGCTGCTCCTCTGCACGCCCGGTGTATCGGGAACCCTCGCTCCCGGTTTTCGCAACGAGTTCCATGCCAGCCTGCAACAGGCCTTTGGGAAGAAAGTAGTCGTCAGCGGCGAGTACATCTGGAAGTACACCCACAACGCCTTCGACTTCAGCATCCTCGGCAACACCCCCATCACCTTCCCCATCGATTGGTATAACTCGAAGATTCCCGGCTATGCCTTGCACGCGGATATTCCCAACCTCCACGGCTTCAGCGCCTATCTTGTCGCCTCTTCGGTGGCAGCCCGCTTCTATCCGCCGCAGGTGGCTGGAGCCGGAGCCACTGTCGGCCAAACCGGCCTTCCCTTCCGCATCGACCACGACGAGAAGTTCAACCAGACCACGCACGTCCAGTACACGCTCTCGCGCGGCAAGCTGCTCAGCGGCCTGTGGGGCGGCTTCAACTGGCGCTATGACTCGGGCCTTGTGGCCGGATCGACGCCTTGCTATGGCCTTACCAACCCAAATACCCCCTGCGGCAACAGTTCAACCACGCTGAACGGTCAGCCGGCGATCGCCATGGTGGACAGCATACCGCCGACCGTCAATCCTGTGACGGGAGCCAACGTATACCTGCCCTTGACCGCGGACGAAGAGTTTCAGGCTGGATTCGCCTGCAACGGAGTGAAGGCAACGCCCACAACTCCCTTGCCCGCGGTCTGCCCGGCCTCGGAGTTCACCTCCAGCCTGATCAAAATCCCCGCGCCGGACACGGGCGACAACGACCACAACCCGCAGCGCATTGCTCCGCGCAGTCTCTTCGATGCCTCCATCGGCAAAGACAATCTCTTCCACGCCGACCGCTACAAGGTGAACCTCGACTTCACAGCCATCAACGTGACCAACAAGTACGCGCTGTATAACTTCCTCTCCACCTTCAGCGGCACGCACTATGTAACCCCCCGCGCGCTGACGGCGAAGATTACGCTGAATTTCTAGCTCACAACCCTTGCGGGCAGACGGCAAAGCGTGGATAATCCCTCCATGCTCCCATCTGCTCGCATTTCGCTCTTGAAAATCCTGCCCTGCCTCGGTCTGGCATTTTTCTCGCCAGTCTCCCATGCACAAGCGCCTGACCAACAGTTGACAAAGGTAGTCGCTGATATGCTCAACCAGCAAGTATGGTGGGACTCCGCCTCGCCCACTGAAAGCAATCCAAAGGGGTTGCAGATTCAGTTCTCCAAGATCAGTGATACCATTCACGAAGAGAAGCGCTTCGTATCCTATCGCGCCTCAGTTCCCGGTGCGCCCGAGGGCCAGAAATACCTCCTTCAGATCTGGAAGATCGGCACAAGCATTAGCGAAATGGAGACAGTCTCCAAAGAAATTTATGTAAATGCGAAGGGGCTACTAATGACACAGAAGCCCCGCCCGGATCAGGAAGCCAAAGATTCTGCCGAGAACGATGGTGAAGTTGTCCTCGCTGTACGAGCGGCAAGCGGTGAACCTTGCCGATTTGTTCTCTCCAACCCCAAGAAGAAATTCCTTGTCACTGGCACAGTCGTCCCTTACCCGATCGAGAGTAAAGATGGCAATTGCCGGCTTGAAGCACGTCGCGCTTCAAACCAGGGAGAGGCGATCCTGCTCTATGCAGACGGCCTTCAACCTAACTCTGAGGTTCCACTCCAGTCTTCTTCTGAGAACGAGGCGCACTCGGCATCTGTCCAGGTGGATGGTCATGGACACGCTGGCACAGTCATTCTTCCATTCGTGATCGGCAAGGATTCCGGTGTGCTTAAAGCATGGATAGCAACAAAGGGATGCTCAGTGTCCGTCGAAATCCCATGGGGTAAAGGCAGTTATCACCCGCTCTGATTTGTTCTTGGTAGGCCTGCGACCATCCGGCGCAGCCTTATCGTCCGCAGCCGCATCTTCGCGCCAGCACTTCCGCAAAGTGCATAGCCTCGCGATGGCCCAACTGCGCGATCTGCTCGCGGCAACTGAATCCGTCGGCAACGATGATCGTCATCGGGCCGGCGGCTTCGACCGCTGGCAGCAGCCCGTCCTTCGCAATCGTCTTCGAAACCTCGAACTTCTTAGCCTCAAAACCAAACGCCCCCGCCATGCCGCAGCAGCCGGCCTGAATCGCTTCGACCGTCGCCCCGGCCTTGCGCAGCAGCGCGATCTCGTTGGCCGGCCCGCCGAAGACCGCCTTATGGTGGCAGTGGCCGTGCAGCAGAATGTGAGCGCCCGCAAGCCGCCCCGCGCCAAACTCGGGAGCTTTGGCATCCAGCCAATCGGCCAGCAGCCAGACCTGCCTGCTCATCCGCCGCGCGCGCGGGTCATCCGGAAAAAGCTCCAGCAATTCATCCTTGAAGACGCTGGCGCAGCTCGGCTCCAGAAAGATGAACGGCAATCCGGCCTCAATCTGCGCAGCCATGCGGTCCAACACCTTCGTCAGATAAGCCCGCGCCGCGCCGAGCAAGCCAAAATCGTAGAGCGGACGTCCGCAGCAGATGTGCCCTCGCGGAGTCTCCACGCGAAAGCCGGCCGCGGCCAGAAGCGACTCAGCCGCGGCCAGAATCCGCGGGTGGTAATAGTTGTTCCATGTATCCGGCCAGAGTACGACCCGCTCTCCCACCGCATTCGCGGTGGCGACTCTTCCCTGCTGGTAGCTCCTCGCCGCCAGCCGCGGCAGCGCCCGCTCCTGCGCCACGCCCGCAATACGCTTGATCAGCGGACTGGTCAGCGGGCCAGTCAAGAGGCCATTCGTCAGCGCCGGAGCAAGCGACCCCAGCCGCGCAAGCCGGTCGGCAAAGCCGAAGATGTAATGGTGCGGCGGGTGCAGCCGTCCCTTATAGCGCTGCGCCAGAAACTCCGCCTTGTAGGCGGCCATGTCCACCTGCACCGGGCACTCGCTCTTGCAGGCCTTGCAACTGAGGCAGAGGTCGAGCGCCTCATCGACGGCCTGGCTCCGGAATCTCTCTTCGCGCAGCGCCCCGGCCAGCATCTCCCACAGCAGGCGCGCCCGTCCGCGCGTCGAGTGCTGCTCCTCGCCCGTGGCGCGATAGCTGGGGCACATCGTGCCGCCCTCGGTCTTGCGGCATGCGCCTACGCCCACGCAGCGCTCCGTCGCGCGCTCCAGCGATCCCCCGTCGGCGGCAAACACAAAGTGCGTCTCCAGCGCGGCGTGAGTGTGCGCAGGCCCCGCCGCAGCGGGCAAGCCATGCAACAGATTCTCCACGGGGTCGTAGACTCGCACTGCATCTACCAGCTTGCCCGGATTCATGCGGTTCTCCGGATCCCACAGCGCCTTGAACTCGCGAAAAGCCTGCATCAGTTCCGGCCCGAACATCTTCGGCAGCAGCGCCGCGCGGGACTGCCCATCGCCGTGCTCGCCCGACAGCGATCCGCCAAAGCTCAGCACCAGATCGGCGGCGCGGTCAATGAACTCGCGGAATTTGCGCAGCCCCTCCTGAGAGCGGAAGTCAAAGTTGATGCGCAGGTGAACGCAGCCCTGCCCGTAATGCCCGTAAAGCGGGCTGCGATAGCCGTATTCGCCCATCAGCGCGACCAGCTTGCGCAGATAAGCGCCCAGGCGCGCGGGCGGAACGCCTGCATCCTCCCAGCCCTCCCATCCCTCCGGCTCGCCGGGAACGAAGACCGTCGCTCCCAGCGCCGATTCGCGCACATGCCAGACGCGGGCGGCCTCGGCCTCATCGTAGATCCGGGCTGCGGCCGAGACCTCCCAGCTTCGCGCTGCACGCGCCAGCGCATCGGCCTTGGCCTGCGCCTCGGTTGCGTCCCATGCGCCCATCTCCACCAGCAGAAACCCTCCGCCTTCGGGCAGCAGCGCGACATCGTCCACGGCCAACCCCTTGCGCCGCATGAAGTCGAGCAACATTCCATCAAAGCCTTCCAGGCCGATGGGTCCAAACTCCAGCACGCGCGGCACAGCATCGGCGGCCTCAAACGCATCGGCAAAGACCAGCGCCGTCAGCACGCGAAAGGGCGGACTCGCAATGAGGTTCAACTGCGCCGAGACGACCGTGGCGCAGGTGCCCTCCGAGCCGACCAGCACGCGCGCCACGTGAAATCCATTCTCGTCCAGCAGTTCGTCCAGATTGTAGCCGGAGACGCGCCTTGGAATCCGCGGAAATCTCTCGCGAATCAGTCCGGTATAGCGGTCGCGCAGGCCGGCCAGGCCCGCATAAATCTGGCCCACCCGGCCGCCGGCGCGCTTCAGGCTCTCAAGCTCTGCCGCGCTGGTGCGGCCCACCGTCATGCGCGTGCCGTCGTACAAGATCAGATCCAGCGACTCGACGTTGTCCGCCACCTTGCCGCCCAGCAATCCGTGAACGCCGCAACTGTTGTTGCCGATCATGCCGCCCAGCGTGCAGCGCGAGTGCGTCGCCGGGTCGGGCGCGTAAGTCAGCCGATGCCGCTCGGCAGCCTCCCGCAGCCGGTCCAGAACAACCCCCGGCTCGACCCGCGCCAGCCGGGCCTCCGCGTCGATTGCGCCCAGCTTGTTCATATACCGCGAGTAGTCGAAGACCACGGCCGCATTGGCGCATTGCCCGGCCAGGCTGGTCCCCGCCCCGCGCGCCAGCACAGCGGCCCCGGTGGCGCGGCACGCGGCCAGAGCCGCCTCCACGTCCGCCGCATCGCGCGGCAGCACCACTCCCACCGGAAGCTGGCGGTAATTCGACGAGTCGGCCGCATAAAGCGCCCGTGAGCCGAGGTCAAAGCGCACGTCGCCGCGCACGGTCTTCTTGAGCAGCGCCTCCAGCTCGCGGTGAGCGGCAAAGCGCTCATGCTCCAGCGGCGGCTGGTTCGTCAGCTCGGAGATGGATTGAATGTCCACGATGGAATGGTAGCGCGTCCGGCGCCATGTCAGGCCTTCAAGCGGGTAAGCGGAGCTATCGCGCCGGCCACTCTTCTACAACGATCCCCAGGTCGTTGAGCTGCTGGATCGCTGCTTCCACGTTGCGGCGGACCTTGGGGCGGTCCTTCTTGCTGGCTAGTGGCGACTCGGCCACGGCGATCACGCGGCCATAGCGCCATGCCCCGGCAGGCAGCGCGATCAGTGCCTGGGCCATGTCGGCGGGGTGAATCTGAATCTCCTGGCGGCGGGCGGCCTCGGGACGAAGCATCGTTCCCTGCCCCAGAGTGCTGGGGTTGGCGTCCGCCAGCGTGATGCGCAGGTTGAGGGT
>JBEKPI010000117.1:0-11865 GCA_049520855.1 Occallatibacter sp. | reverse complement strand
GCTAATGTACGCGAAATCTGTCACCGCCGGCAGCGGACGCAACACTGGTTTGTACAGTCTTCGAGCGATATAATCAGCCGTTCTGTACTTGACAAGAGCCGTTTCCCGCGTTCACACTGTTGCGAAGCCGGGAATCGCCTCCCGCTCGCGCTGAAAGAAATAACAGGGACCGAGCGCTTTGAAGAAACACCAGGTCAGAAGTTCTCTAGAGTGTTGGTAGGCGTAGAGTCGAGAGAGCGATGGCCGTCACTATTCCCTGGCCACCAAAACGCATATTGAGCATCACAACAAGGAGTCATTATGTCAAACTTCCGCAAGGGCGCAAGCCCCTCCGTTGAAGGTGTCGGTAATAGACGTTTCCTTCTTCGGCTCTGTCTTTTGCTCGCGATCGCGCTGCTGACGCCGCTCGCGCTGCTGCGCGCGCAAGCAATCGCCAACGGCACTTACACGCTGACACCGCAGAACGCCACCGGGCTGCGCCTGGATGACTCAGGCGCCAAGACCACGACCGGAAACCCGATCATAGTCTATACTTCCAACGGCACCGGCGCGCAGAACTGGGCGACAAGCGATACCGGCGTGACGCCGGCCGGCTATTACAACCTCGCCACGGAAGGCGCATACTGCCTGACGGCTTCGGGAACTGCCAGCGGTTCGGCAGTGGTTCTGGATCCCTGCGCAGGCACCACGGCGCAGGCCTGGGAGGCTGTGAAATCTGGCAGCTCCTTCGTCTTCCATCCTGACAGCAACACAGCCCTTTGCCTTACCGCCAGCGGGACGGCCTCTGGAAAGGCCGTCGACGTGGACACGTGCAGCGGCGCCACCAGCCAGGAGTGGGCGGGTCCGACGGCGTCGAGCAGCAGCGGATGCACCTCCGATCCGAGTGTCCCAGCGGGATTGGGGGCCTCCGGGACGACGAGTTCCAGCACCAATCTGAGCTGGACCGCTTCGACGGTGGCTTCCGGCTGCTCGATATCGAGCTACACGGTCTATGAAAATGGCTCCACGCTTGCCACCGTGACCAGTGGCACAAGTTACGCGGTTACGGGACTTGCCGCATCGACCTCATATAGCTACACGGTCGCGGCCACGGATTCCAATGGCACATCGGCGCAAAGCTCGGCCGTCGACGTTACCACTTCCGCGTCCAGCAGCGGTGGTGCCGGGACAACCACGGGCACCATCAACTTCCACCTGTTGCTGGGCGTGAGCGGCTCCACCGCGGGGGATAGCATGACCCTGACTGGCGGCAACTTTAACGACCTGATCATGTCGAACATGATCGCGGGCGTTATGTATGGCCATCTCGTCGAGGAGGGGTATCCGGGCATTCAGTTCAACAAGGACTACCTCTACGGATCGATCATGGGGCAGTTGTTGCAGGAGAATATTGAAACGGAACTCTACGAATCCAGCAGCAATCTGATCGATCCCTCGGCGGATCAGCAGGCGGTGATGAGTGTCGGCCAGGGCGGGCCGTATCAAATCAACAACTATGTTGCAGACATGGTTGCCGGCACCTATACGGCTGAGGGCCATGCTCTGATCAACTACATCGCCGTCCAGAAGAACATCGGCTACACCGTGGCTAACAACGCGGCTCAGGAGAGCGCGGATACCCCGGCGTCGTTCAACAACAAGTACTACGGTCCAATGCTGCCGGCGTTCTTCCACTACAACGACATGGTAGCTCTGAACGTCACAGGCAAGGGCGCAGGCGGGTGGGTGACACCCTGGGAGCCGGAGTACGACGAGACGCTGGCGAACTTTGTCAATCTCCCGAATAGCTTCCTGGATATCATTCTGAACGTTGCCTACAACCAGGGCTACTACGGCGGGCTGGTAGCTTCCTACAGCACGCTCGGCGCCACGGCAACCGCTTCGACGGTGGCGACGGTAGACGCGTACAGCTATGTCTGGGGAAATAACAGCACCTATTCGCAATATCCCTATCAGGTGCATTACTACCTGGACCAGATGTATGGCAACCCAATCCCAACCACCAGCCCGACAACGACCACAGTGCCGGGCAATCACATCGCTTTCAGCATGAGCGAACTGGAAACCGTCTTTACGGATGTCTTCGAGACGCTGGATTACTCGAACGCTGCCGGCACCGCTACGACGCAGTACTTCACGGCGGCGCAGGCGCAGAGCGCGTTCAACTCGGCGCTCTCGTCAAACGGGGTTTCCAGCAGCGCCACGCTTGACCTCAGCACAGCCAGCCAACGGGCGCAGATCTTCGCGGTCATCAATTCGGCGATCTCTAACCTGGAGTCGGCTACGGGGACGAAGTTCAACGCAACAACCACTTCGGAACTCTAACCTGTTACTTCTAACCCGGCGTCACCGCGGCAGCCTGGGGCCATCCTGGAGCCGCCCGCGCATCGAGATCTCATTCGCGTGGCTTCAGGTTCATCGCCGCATCTGCTAAGCTCCCCGCCGTGCACGCACGGCGGCGGCTAACTCTTCCAGCAGGGCGTGGGTCTCCCGCCAATCAATGCATGCGTCGGTGATGCTCTGGCCATAAACCAGCGGCTGGCCTGCAACCAACGGCTGCGCGCCGGCTACCAGATTGCTCTCGATCATCACCCCCATAATGCGTTTGTCGCCCGCGGCGATTTGGCTGGCGACGTCGTGGCAGACAATCGACTGGCGGCGAAAATCCTTGCTGCTGTTGGCGTGGGAGAAGTCGATCATAATGCGGGGTTCGATGCCGGATTTCGCCATCAGAGCAGCCGTTTCGGCGACGCTCGCCGCCGTATAGTTCACTGTTCCCCGGCCGCCGCGCAGGATGATGTGGCAGTCCGGGTTTCCAGCAGTCACGAAGATGGCCGATTGCCCGTGCTTTGTGTGTCCCAGAAACGTGTGCGAGTGAGCGGCGGAGAGAATGGCGTCGATGGCGATCTGCACATTGCCGGAGGTGCCGTTCTTGAAGCCCACCGGGCAGGAAACGCCGGAGACCAGTTGGCGGTGAAGCTGGCTCTCGGTGGTGCGCGCGCCGATGGCGCCCCAACTGACGAGGCCGGCGATGTATTGCGCCGAGATCATGTCGAGGAATTCGGTTCCGGTAGGCACGCCCATCTCGGCCAGGTCGAGCAGCAGATGGCGCGCCAGACGCAGCCCGTCGTTGATCTTGTAGGACTGATCGAGAAATGGGTCGTTGATGAGGCCCTTCCAGCCGATGGTGGTGCGGGGTTTCTCGAAGTAGACGCGCATGACGATGCGCAGGTCGGCGGAGAACTCCTGAATCGCCGACTGGAGCAGGCCGGCGTACTCGCGCGCGGCTTTGGGATCGTGAATCGAGCAGGGGCCAGCGAGGACCAGCAGGCGTGTGTCGCCGCCGTTGAGCAGGCCGGAGATCTCACTGCGGGTGTCGTAGATGGTGGCCGAGGCCGCTTCCGAAACGGGGCGTTCTTCCTCGAGGAATACCGGGGGAAGGACAACTTTGGTCCATTGGATGCGGAGGTCTTCTGTGGTGTGGAACATGAGGCCTTTCCTTGAGGCGCGGATTGGGGTTTGTGGCTGCCCGGCCCGGCTGCAACGACAAAATCGCAGCGAGGGAGGGGCAGTCAGCTTCTCTTAAGAATCTATCAGCCTGGGGAAAAAACGGAGAAGCGTGCTTAAAAGCTCAAGCGGATTTCCGCCGGGCTGCGTCTACAAAAATGAGGCTGGGCCGCGTTGCGAACGGCTGCGCCGCAAGACAGGAGGCGCTCGCAGGCGCTACCCTGTAAGCAGGTTCTGGAAGAGGGCGCAGCCTGAAAGCGGCGCGCGAGGAGCGGGGATGAAGATTGGACTTTGGGCGGGGTTGATGGCGGCGGCTGCGCTGATGGCGGGCTGCGGAGACTTTTGGCAGGCGCCGAGCACGAGCACCACCACAGGTTTCAGCCTTTCCAGCAGCCCCACCAGTATCACCGTGGCTTCCGGTGGTGGCACTGGCACCTCGGACATTACCGTGACGCCCGGAAGTTCATTTACCGGAACGGTTACGCTTTCCTGCGCGGTGACCACCCAGCTTTCAAACCCTGTCAGCCCCACGACGTGCAGTCTTTCTTCGTCTTCGCTGACGTTCAGTAGCACGGCGACGCAAACCTCCACACTGACGGCGACCACTACTGCAACTACAACCCCTGGAGCCTACGATATTACGGTGACTGGCGTTTCCGGCACTGTGGCCGGGACCGCCACGGTTTGCGTTGAGGTGGGCACCGGCACATGCACCACCACTTCCAGCTCCAGCGGCAACTTCTATATTCTGAATGGCGGGAGCAGCGGGTCGATTTCAGGATTCTCAATCAGCTCCAGCACGCTGGCAACCATCCCCGGCGGCTCACAACCTGTAAGCGGCGCAACCGCCGTTGCCATCGCCCCCAGCGGCGAGGCTTTCCTCTATGTGGCTTCGACCACCAACGGCATCACACTCTACCCGATCACCAGCACCGGAGCGCTGTCGTCAGGGGTCAACTTCAATGGCGACACACAGGCCGAGGCGCTCGCGGTAGACCCAAGCGGGAAATGGCTGCTGGATGCCTCTGGGGCGGGGACGCTCACCGCTTACCCCATCACCTCAACAGGCACGTTAGATCCGACCCGTACTGCGCAGCCGCAACCGCTGGCCAGCATCGCAGTTGAGCCGCGCGGGATCACCATCTCTCCGAACGGCGCAATTGTCGCCGTTGCCCTGGGCTCGGCCGGCACTCAGGCCTTCGGTTTCAGTTCTGGCACGCTAGAACCCGGCGCGACGCCAATCAAGCCGACAAATACATCGAGCGGAACTGCAATATCCGTGGCCACGGATCCCCAGAGCCGGTTCCTGTACATCGGCGAGATTGCATCCAATTCCACAGCCAACTCCGGTGGCTTGCGCGTCTTTACTATCGCCGGCGGCAATCTAACAGAAATCAATGCCAGCAATCCCACATCCAGCGGCGGAGTTGCGCCCAACTTCATCCTGCCTATCGCTTCGGGCGATTACGTCTATGTCGCCAACGGCGAAGGCGCCACAAGCTCAACAGGCAACATCACCGGATTTGCGGTGACAGCGAGCGGAATATCGACCGGCAGCACTGTTGCGGCTGGGGCTGATCCACTTGGGCTGGCCGAGGATTCGACCGGCGACTGGGTCTTCGAGGTAGGTTCTTCCGGCAGCCCTTACTTCGACGCCTACACCTTTGACACCTCCACTCCTGGCAAGTTGGACTCGCAGGTCACTTCCACCTCCGCCGCTACTTCCATCGCCATCGTCGCGGCGCCGCAGTAACAGGGAAGAATGGCTGTGGCTGGGTTCGTGGTTTCCCAGGTCCGAAAATCCGGCCCCTTCGACGGGCTCAGGGCAGGCTTTGGGGCGCTCAAAGTGTATAGCAGGGCCAGAGTCCAGGCGAGGTTGTCGTTTTTCTGATCCCTGATCCCTGATCCCTGTTCCCTGCCTTTCAGTGCTATCCTCAAGGTGATCGCGACAGGCTGTGCTCACGCAACCTTACTCCCCAATTGTCTCTTTCGCGCGGCGCTCCAGAGTTCCCGCCCTATCGCTGCTTGTGCTGAGCTTTGTTGCGTTTTCCTGCGGATGCAGCCGCTTGCGCGAGGAGCGCCACGACAAGGTGTACGTCTCGGCGCGGCAAATGTATTTGCACGATCGCGTCGCCGCCGTCTCCAATCGCGTGGCCGAGGTAACCAACGGCCAGCCCCTCGAAGTGCTCGAACACGGCCGCCGCTTCATCAAGGTGAAGACCGCGAAGAACGAAATCGGATGGATTGAAGAGCGCGCTGTGATCGACAGGCAGACCTACCATGCCTTCGAGCAATTAGGGGTTCAACACAAGGACGATCCGGTGGTAGCCAGCGGGGTTCTGCGCGACGACATCTACCTGCATCTGACGCCGGGCCGCGACACGGAGCGGTTTTACCTGCTGGCCGCGAACGCCAAGGTGCAACTGCTGGCGCGCGCCTCGGTTCCCAAGTCGCCTGCCGGCTCAGCACAGGCCCCCCGGCAACAGCCGCCCAAGCCCGGCCCAGCGGCAACCCAGCCTACGGGAAAGACGCCCGCACCCGCCTCCAAATCGCCCGCAAAGCCGGCTGCCGCCGCGCCAGCCAGCAGCGCCGAGCACATTCCCGGCCTGCTCAAAGCCGAGCCGCCTCTGCTGGAGGACTGGTGGCTGGTGCGCGACGCGCAGGGCCATGCCGGTTGGCTGCTCTCGGGCCGCGTGGATGTCGATGTGCCCGACGAGATTGCCGCCTATGCCGAGGGCCAGCGGTATGTGGGCGCCTACATGTTCAACAAGGTGCTCGACCCCGAGTCCGACGCCCCGGACCACCAGGTTCCGCAATACGTGACCATCCTCGGTCCGCCGAGGCCGGGCCTGCCCTTCGACTTCGACCAGGTGCGCGTCTTCACCTGGGATGTGCGCCATCATCGCTACGAGACGGCTTTCCGGCTGCATCCCATCGAGGGCTATCTGCCGGTCCGGGTCAAGCCCGCGCAAGGCGGCAGCGCGCCTGTCTTCAGCTTTCAGATCGCCAACGGACCGAGCCTGACAACCGATCCCGATACCGGCCTGACACGCCCAACGGCTCCGCGGACAATTACTTACGAGATGGACGGCACACGCGCCCGGCGCACCGGCTCCGACCTCGGCCCCATCCCCATCAGCCACCTGCCGGAATCCCAGCCAAAGACCGCCAAGGCGGGAAAGAAGAAAGCCCGGTAGGCGTCGGCGCATTCGCTTCGCCGATTGACATGAGGACAGAATAGAAGGCGGTTCTGCTTGAGCAAAAACCCATTTGACCGTGTGGTTTCTGCTCGGCGCTGAACCGCGGCCTTGTCCGTCGGCGACGAATCTCGACAGTTCTTCAGATGCTGCTTGTCACGGCGAATGGGCCGCCGTAGTTGAGCACAGCCCATGCTACGTTGTTGGTTGCATCCACGCCATAGGAGCCGAGCGTGTACCTTGACTCCCAGGGGCCGGCCACAAAGTTCTTGGTTCCTCCGTAGTTGCTATTGACGGCATTGGTCCAATTGCCGCTGGCGTCCAGGGTCGCTAATCCGGCTGTTCCATCGGCCGCCGATCCCGTGGAGAGTAGGGCGGGATCGAAGCTCATCTGCAGGGTATAGGTTTCGCACTGTTCGCTGCCCAGACCGGACTGTAGCCCCCACAGGGTAAGAACATCGCTGGCCAGGCCGCTGACCGTTGACCAGCCGATGTCAACTACGCGCACCAGTGTGCGGTTGCTGCCGTCCTGTTCGATGCTGAGATTCGATCCGCTCAGAATCTCGGCCAGGTTGTTGTTGGGCGAAGTGTCCTTGACCGCAGTGAAGCTGCCGCCCTGCGGTATTTGAAACTGCTTGCCAACCAGGCCATAGCCGTAGCTCTCACGCAGGGTGAAGTTCAGCTCGGGAACTGTATTGATCTCATATTCGTAATTTGCCTGATTCCAGGCCGTACTCACATTTGCTGCCCAATACTCCACCGTCGCGCTGCTGCCGTCGATGGTTACAAGGTAGTAGCCGACCTTGCACAGCTCCTGCTGAATGGGAACCTGGCGAGCGACGCCATATTTCTGCACGTTGTACGTCTGATCGAGGGAAGGACGGAGCGGCTTATAGAAAAATGAGCTGTCGGATTGGGAAATTACCTGCATGACACTGGCGGACCTTCCGTCTGTGGTGTAAACCAGGGTGCGATCGTGCATATGATCGTGTCCGCACGCGTAGATATGCACCCCGTTTTCCGCAAGACTCTCGATGAAGGCATCCGTCGCCGCTTGATTCTGCGACGGGTCAGATCCCAACAGCACGCCGACGTTATACTCCGTGATAAGCGGAAAGTGCCCAAAGACGAAGGCGTGGCCGCCGGCGGGTCTTGAAGTAAGCTGCTGCGTAATCCACGATTGCTGCGCGGCGATGGTCGTCCATAGGTTGTAGTTGGCGTTGCTGTCGGGCGGGGTGAACTGATCGAGAAGGATGAAGCGCGATCCGTTGACGTCGAAGGAATAGCTCAGTCCCTTGAGGTCGCCCGTGCCCCACGGATCGGGCGAGCTGAAATTGGAGCCGACCGTGAAGGTTGAACCGGCAACAGCGGGTGTCGGCTGGCTGGCCTCATCTGGATTTAGGATGTGGAGCACGGCCGAGGGTGTGTTGTTCTGAACGCCGTTGGCGCATTGCGGATAGTTCAACTGGAACTCGGCGGCAACCGCCGCTCCATCGTCGTGATTGCCGCGCAAAGGGAAGAAGCCGATCTTGTTGTTGAAGAGCGTCTGCGCGAAGGCGGCGCGAATCGATTCGCCAACCTCGGTACCCCCCCATTCGCACAAGTCGCCGACGTGGACCACAAACTGCACGCCATGGCTGATAAATTGCTCGTTGACCTGGCGAATGATTTCTATCGAGCAGTTATATGGATTCTTGCCGTCGTCCGGCGATGTCCATTGTGTGTCCGCCATGATGCCAAAGCTCCATGGCGTGCCGGCGGCCGGGGTGGGGGGGCCTGGGGAATTTGCAGGGGGAATGTAAGGGGGAGGGGCAGGAGGAGTGCTCACGGACCCGCTGCCGCCTCCACCGCATCCAATCAGTGCGGGACTTAAGGCAGCAGCCCCAGCCCCGGCAGTGGCGACCTGGAGAAAGCGGCGACGAGTTACGGCGTTTGCCGGCGCGGATCCTGCATCGCTCTTGTCAGACACCTATATCCCTCCAGCATGTGGTGATGCCCGTTCAGACGAACTGTTCGCTGCCCAGACTGCGATCTGAATCGCCCGGCCACGCTTATCGTCGTTAAGGGCCGGGGATGATCGCCCCGGTGGTCCGCATGTTCGGGAAGATCCGTTCGATTCTTAGACTCACCGACGCATTCTTCGGGTCAGGCTGCCATGTTTTTTCAGAAAATTGAAGCGGGCCTGATCGCGGGAAGGCGCCTTCAGGCGGGGACTGGACCTTCCGATATTGTAAGACACAGAGCAAACCAATATCTCGATTGTTAAAGCATATTCAATGTTGCGGCACCCCTGAAATCGCTCCAGGCCTGGTAAGGCAAAAACATCTCCGTCGCGCCTCACCCGCGCCGGCGCAGCTCCAGTTCCACCACACGCAGCATTTCGGCCTCGGGAGCGGGTTTGCCGGTCCAGATTTCGAACTGGCGCGCGCCCTGCTGGACGAACATTTCCATGCCGCCGATCCCCGGAATCCCTCGCGCCTTGGCCAGCTTCAAGAGCGGCGTTTCGAGCGGGTTGTAGACCATATCGAAGACCAGTCCGGCATTCAGCTCTTTCTCTTCGATGGGCATCCGTTGCGGGTTGCCGGCCATGCCGCAGGGGGTCGCATTGATGAGCGCGTCGAAGCGGCTCCTGGCAAACTGCTCGCGCGTGAGCACGCTGGCCTTGGCTTCCTTGGCCAGGGCAACGGCCTGTTCGTGGATGACGTTGAAGATGAAGACCTCAGCGCCTTTGTCCACCAGGCCGAAGACGCCTGCCCGCGCCGCGCCGCCCGCGCCGACGAAGCCGATCTTCGCTCCCTTGAGATTGATGCGCTTTTCCAGCGGCCGGACCACCCCGGCCACGTCCGTGTTAAAGCCGACGATATTTCCGTCCGAGCCAACATGCAGGGTATTGCAGGCGCCGATGCGGGCGGTCAGCGGGTCCATAGTGGCCAGATGCGGCAGAACCTCCAGCTTAAACGGCATGGTGACGGCCGAACCAGCCATAGGCAGCTCGCGCAGCAGAGTCAGAAAGTCGGCTATCTTCTCCACCTTCAGCGGCAGCAGAACCGCGTTCACGCCCTCGCGGCGGAAGGCGGTGTTCTGCATCAGCGGCGAGAGAGAGTGATGGATGGGGTTGCCGGCCACGCCAAAGATGCGCGTCGCCTGATCAAGCTGCTCGACGCGGTAGAGGTCGCGCAGCGCGCGCAGCGTCGCCTGGCCGGGGGCGGTCGCCAGTTTGGGGTCCACTTCCATGCCATCGGAGTACGAGGCGAAGGTAAAGGCCGCGCCGGCCCGCGGGCCCAGCACGCGGCTCACAATGCCCTCCTCGCCCATGGCGATGCCTACGATTTGGGATGAAAGCGACCGTTCCTCGATCAGCTTGAGAACCGCCAGGTTGTCAGCCAGCGACTTCGCCGTGGAAACGACCTTGACGAAATCCGGCGCGAAGGCCTCAATGCGTTGCGCCGCCTTGTCCAGCCCTTTGGTCTTCGAGAAGTCGTGAAAGCTCACCAGCAGCGCCGCGCCCTCAGCCCGCAGGCCATTGCGGAATTTAGCCAGTTGCGCCGCTTTGGCCTCCTCAGCTGACTCCACCTCCAGATCGACGATCTGGCAGCCGGCCTCGGCAGCCTTTAGAAGCACCTCCAACTCCGTCGTCAAGCTCCCAGCAAAGTTGCCGCCAAACTCTTTGCGCCGGCAAGTGGCGATGGCCGTCACATCGCGATGGTCGGCCAGGAACTCCTTCACTTTGGGCAGCGCAGCCGCCGGTTTTGGCAGCGAATCGAGCCGGAATTCAAGGAACCTCGAATCGGAGGTCATTCCCTGCAAGGCTGCCTCCGCCCGCTCGATCAGCTCCGCCGGCGAACCGGCCTGAATGGCCACGCACAGCTTGCCCACGCGCAACCGGGGAGTGAACGGCGCTGGGGCGGAATGAGGCGAGCTGGCGGCGGGGCGCGGTATTGGTGTCATCTGAGGCATCTTATAGTGGGAGCCGCCAGGATGCAACTGGTTTATCACGGCCGGAGGAATGTGCGGCTGCTCCTTTCCCGCAATCCGGCGCAGTTGTCCCTTTCGACCAGTTGCGATACGAATTCTGGAAGGAATATCCAGTACCCTCAGCCCTTGAAGGCCGCAACTATCTCCCCGGTCGACCGCACACGGCCCAGGCGCGGAAAGATGCGCTCGATGCTGTTCGCGTGGCTCTCGGCGGTCATGCCGGTCATCGCATCCTCGGCGAAGATCAGCTCGTAGCCGCGCTCGTAGGCATCGCGCGCCGTGCTCTCCACGCCGAACTCGGTGGCGATGCCGCAGATCACGATAGCCGCGAGGCCCCGGCGGCGCAAGTGCAAATCAAGATCGGTGCCGTAGAACGCTCCCCATTGCCGCTTCAAAACCACAATGTCCGTGGGTTGACGGTCGAGTTCGGGAATCAACTCGCTCCAATCGGGCGGGAGCGGACCAGTGGCCTTCCAGGCTTGATCGGTCGGAGTTTTCACGCGGTCGGCCCCATCCGGCGAGCCGCCCACCTGGACCAGCACGGGCTGCGCTCCGGCGGCGCGGGCTGCGGCGAGCAGGCGCGCGGTGTTGGCGATGACAGAGGGCTTCGTGTGCGGTGCTCCGCCGGGCATGTTTGCAATGCCCTTTTGCAGGTCGATAACGACGATGGCTGTGCGGCGGGGTTCGAGGGTCAAGGCGATTGCAGGTGCGGGATCTGGATCGAGCTTATGCACCTTGGTCGCAGTTCGTCCCCTCAATGCCTCTCTGATCCTTTCCTCTATCATGCTTTGAACATTGACTCCTGCTTCTTCGGCTACATCGCGTAGTGATTTTTCGTCGCTCATTGCTGCAATCCCTCCTCAGCCGGAATAATGCCCATCTCCCGATAGATAGGCCGAATCTGCACCCGCAGCCCCGGCAGCCGCGTCGCAAACCAGACCGCCCCCACGAGTATCACCGCGCCGTTTAGAATCACCGTCCACGGCGCGCCCACCTTGTCCGCCATCGTCCCGGCCAGCAGGCTGCCAAACGGCGCCATGCCCATGAACGCCATCGTATAGTAACTCATCACCCGGCCCCGCTTGTCGTCCGTGACAATCGTCTGAATCACGGTGTTGCTGGCCGCCATGCCCTGCATCATGCCCATGCCGGCAATCAGCACCATGACCATCGAGAGCCAGAACCA
>JBEKPI010000116.1:0-11885 GCA_049520855.1 Occallatibacter sp. | reverse complement strand
CCTCCGCAAGATTGCCGCTGTACTTCTCCTGGTGGGCGACAAAGTCCTTGCTGTGAAGCTGGTTGTATGTCTCCCAGTCCTGGTGGTTCAGCGCCACTTCAAAGAGCTTGCGAGCCACAGCCTTGTTCTGCTCGATGGTTTGCTGGGGATCGGGCGCGGCAAAGACCGGCGCAGCCAAAAACGATGCCAGCAGCACCGCATAGACGAGATGAGCTTTCACACGAATCTCCTTGGTGATCTTTACGAATAGACGCTTCGAAACGCACAGACGTTTGAAGGAATGAAACAAAAATGCAGACATCGTAATATCGCAGGTCCTAAAATCCGGATCTGGTGCAGCGGGGAGTCTCAGAGATATTAAGAGGCGGGTTGAGGTTCATCGTCTCCCACCACCTGCGGTGGGGCCAGCGGCTCGCTCTTCGCTCGCATGGGGTTTGTAACCTCTCGACAGAGATCAGGGGTCAGAGATCAGAGATCAGAAGACTGCTGGTTGAGGTTCGTGGTATCCCACCCATTCCGCGATAAGACTGTGGAATGGATGGGGCACCCTGGGTTGGCCTGCGCTAACAACGTCGACCAACGTTCTCAAGTCGAAGGCCCCTTCGTCGAGGAGCCGCTAGGCACGAACCCCATTGAAATATCAGCGAACATTTGTTTTGCCTCATCCGACTGCAAGTGCGGATTAACCGCAGCGAACTGCCGTTCTTTTTTCTTGTATGCCTGCACCCATTCGCTGTGTTTGTCCTTTATCGGCTGTACCACGAGGTCCGACACATTTCGCTCGAAGTGGATATCCTCTCCTTGTAGGTCCGCCATCCACAACAGCAAACGCTTTATTTGAAAGTCGAATGCCTTAGCATATTTCTCGACCTCTTTAGTGGCTCCGTCGTGCTCGGAAGTTAGAACACCAATGGCACCGTCATTCCTAAGAAGCACATAAATGGACATACCGCCGCAGCCAGAAATGCTGTCTTTTACGCTTCCGAGAGTATAAGCAGCCAAAGCCGTGGCGCTCTTTAGCGTCAGGCCGTTGAAGCCGGGGCGTATGAGATAACTCGCCAGTTCACCCCCAATGCCGATACATTGAAAGTCTTTAACTTCCGTAATCGCGGTCGCCGTTGTGAAGTATAGCTGGGGCCGCTCATTCGGCGTCCAGATGCCAAGGAGCAAACTATAGTCAAAACTTGTATAGTTCGGGTGGCCGAGAACGTTGCGGCGATATTCGGCATCCAGTATCGTTTCAACGTCCGCTAGGAGGTCATTTGACGGCGTTGCCTGAAGCTTTCTCTTGCACTTTTGTATCGCGGACCAAGCCAGAGCGGACGCGCCGGACAAAGCGAAGCAGACCTTGCCTCCCGAAACTTCAAAGTGTTCCACCTTTGAATGATGAGACTTAGCGGCCCAGCCCGTGTGCTCAGTATCGGCACACAAAAGTACGCCATCATTGCAAAGAAACCCAGCGGCTATGGTCATACCAAACACTATAAACCCCGGACAGGCCGAATTTCTGCCGCATCACAAGCCGAGCTTGGCCCAGAGGGCATCGATTTTGGTTTTGGTTGTGCGGTCCATTTCGATCATGGCGGGCCAGGGGCGGGTGAAGCCTTCGGCTTGCCATTTTCGGGTGGCGTCGATGCCCATCTTGGAGCCGTAGTTGGGCAGGCGGCTGGAGTGGTCGAGGGAATCGATGGGGCCGAGGGTGAACTGGATGTCGCGCTCGGGGTCGATGTTGTTGGCTACGCGCAGGACGACCTCGGGGATGTTTTGGACGTCGCAGTCTTCATCGACGACGACGATGATCTTGGTGAACATGGCCTGACCGAGGGACCAGATGGCGTTCATCACCTTGCGGGCGTGGCCGGGATAGCTCTTGCGGATGGAGACCAGCATGAGGTTGTGGAAGACGGCCTCGACGGGGAGATGGATGTCAACGAGTTCGGGGATGGTCATGCGCATGGCGGGGAGGAAGATGCGCTCGACGGCCTTGCCCATCCATGCATCCTCCATGGGGGGCTTGCCGACGATGGTGGCGGCGTAGACGGGGTCGCGGCGATGGGTGATGCAGGTGAGGTGAAAGACTGGGTACTGGTCGGTGAGGGTGTAGAAGCCTGTGTGGTCGCCGAAGGGGCCTTCGGGGCAGAGTTCGCCGAGTTCGACGTAGCCTTCGAGGACGATTTCTGCGTGGGCGGGAACCTGGAGATCGACGGTTTCACATTCGACGATTTCGACGGGGGAGCCGCGCAGGAAGCCGGCGATGAGGTACTCTTCGACCTCGGGCGGGGCGGGGACGATGGCGGCGAAGGTGGTGGCGGGATCGGTTCCAATGGCGACGGCGACTTCGAGACGCGAGCCTTTGAGATTGCCGAGGGCGACTTGCGGCAGGCCGCCTATGGGACCGTCGGGGATGGAGCAGGCGCCGCCGGCGGACTCGGCCATGGCGGCTACCATTGCATGGAGCGGACTTTCGGTCGAGTTCTCGGCGGCCTGGCGGCGGAGGGCTTCGCGGTAGTGTTCGGCGGCGACCTTTTGGCGCTGCCAGTGCATGCCGGTGGTCTGGCCGTCGTAGACCTGCATTCTGTACATGCCGATGTTGCGCTTGCCCGAGCGCGGATCGCGGGTGACGACGCAGGGCAGGGTGATGAAGCGGCCTCCGTCGTGGGGCCAGCACTTGAGGATGGGGAACCGGTTAAGGTCTAGAACATCGCGGCGAATCACTTCTTTGCAAGGGGCGTCTTTGGCGGGGACGATTTTGGGGAAGGCGCTTGAGAGCGCGCCCAACTGCGGCAGCATTTTGAGCTTGTCGAGGAAGCCTTCGGGGGCTTTGAGGTTGAGCAGGCCCTGGATGCGGTCGGCTATTTCGTCGAGGCGGTCGACGCCGAGGGCCAGGGCCATGCGGCGCTCGCTGCCGAACTGGTTGATGAAGACCTTGTGGCCGGGATGGCCCGTAACGTTTTCGAAGAGAAGCGCCGGGCCGCCGGCTTTGGAGACGCGGTCGGTGATCTCAGTGATTTCGAGATCGGGCGAGACTTCTTCGCGGATGCGCTTCAGTTCGCCGTGCTTTTCGAGGGTTTTGATCCAATCGCGCAAGTCGTCGTAGGCCATGGGAGGCTCCCGTGCGGCAGATACAGCACTCAACACTAGCTTAACGGGTTGGGAGCGGGTGGAGAGAAAGACTCGGGAATTTGTGGTTTCTCACCTTTGCGACAGAAAGCGAGAAGGATGTCCCCTTCGACTCCAATGCACTTCGCTCCCTGTGAACAAGTCTGCTTGGGGATCAAGGTTTCTCGATTCTCTCGCCCAAACAAAGAAGAACTGGTTAACCATTTGGCAAGTTAGCCCCGCTTCGCGGGATAGCAAGTTAGCAAGTTGGCGGCGGTTCATTCCAACTGTAACTCAACGCGGCAAGTCGGACTGGTCCTGATGAACGGGTTTCCGGTTGGGGTTCGTGGTTTCCCACCCATTCGCCAGAAAAAAGGCGAATGGATGGGGCACGGGGCTTTTGGGGTGGGGAAAGGGGGGAAGACGATGGGACTTTGGAGCACGAGAACGTTCCTGTCGATGCGCAGACTCAATCGACAGGGACAACCGCGTCGACGGGGAAGCCGAGGCGCTTCCACTCGTCGTAGCCGCCGCGCAGGGGGCGGACGCGCTCGATGCCGAGCTTGTGGAGGGTCATGGCGGTTTTGGCGGCGGTGGCCTCGCTGGGGCAGGAGCAGAAGAGGATAATGTCGCGGTCGCGGGGGATCTCGTGATGGCGCTCGGCGAGGGTTTCGGGGGAGAAATGGAGAGCGCCGGGCAGGGTGAAGGGGTCCTCGAGCAATTCGAGGGGATGGCGCAGGTCAACGATGAAGACTTGCTCGCCGGCGTCGAGCTGGCTTTTCAGCTCCTCGGGCTCCAGGCGGGCGGCGACGAGCTTTTTGATGACGATGCGGCGGCGGATGACGCGGGCCACGAAGAAGCCCAGAATGCCCAGGACGAGCAGAGCGCCGGAGAAGCGGCCCACCCAATCCAACAGGGAGGGGTTGCGGCGGAGCAGGTCGCCGAAGAAGCTGCCGGCGACCAGCAGAGCGGCCAGCCAGGCGGTGGCGCCGATGGCGTCAAAGAGGAGAAAGGGCCAGTAGCCCATGCCGTTCTGGCCGGCCACCGGAGGCGCCAGAGTGGCCAGGCCGGGCACAAACTTGGCAATCATCAGCGTGACAGCGCGGCGGCGGCCAAAGGAGTTCTGTGTGCGGCGGACGCAGATGGTAGGCTCGAGCGAGAGCTTGCAGAGGATGCGGAGAACCTGATGGCCGTAACGGCGTCCGATCATGAACCATGAGCTGTCGGCGGCGAGCGATCCGGCCAGGCCGGCCAGCAGTGCCAGCGAGAAGCTGAGTTCGTGCTGGGCGGAGAGCGCTCCGGCGGCCAGCAGCACCGGAGTGGCGGGGAGCGGGATTCCGAGCTGCTCCACCAGAACCCAGGCAAAGAGCAACATGTACCCGTAGGTCAACAAGATATGGGTCGGCAATTCCATCGGCATGGGTCCTGGGCTGGGATGCGGGAAACCGACTGTGTTGCTTGCCTTCCTGATCGAAGGAAGGCGCGCAACCGGGGAAGGCCTCATCTTATCGGATGATTTCGGCGGCAATTGGCTTCAAGGGATTCGGGCCAGGATGGATCCGTCCCATCGACGGTTCGTGGCTTCCCACCCTTTCCGCGATAGATCAAAACGCGGGTTCTTCGACTTCGCTGCGCTTCGCTCAGAAGGATGGGGCACCCGACAGGTCTGAAGGCCTGCAAACAGCGCCGCTGGCGGCTTGGAAGCCGCCAGTACAGCCGGTCTGGAGACCGGCGCTACAGTTTGCGGATAGGCTCTTAGCAGGACGAGCGCGGTCTATGGCTGCGCCAGTTCGGATTGGGAGGGAGCTGCCGAAACGGAAGCGGCATCCTGCTGGCCCTTGGGGGCGAACCAGTTGCGGTCCCAGAGATTCTTGTAGAACTCGCCGGTCAACTCGGCGGCGCGGGGGCCGAAGGTGGGGCGGCCGCCTTCGAGGAAGAAGACCGTGACCAGGCTACCCTGCGACGGGTCGGAGAAGGATGCGAACCAGCCGTAGCGTGTGCCCTTGTCGGAGCAGGTTCCGGTCTTGCCGAAGACGGGCAGTTCGTGGAAGTTGGCGCGCAGGCGGCGGGCGGTGCCGTACTGGACCGCGCCGGCCATGCCGTCTTCGATGTCGGGAACGTAGCGGGCGATGTCGAGTGTGCGCTTAATCTTGGGCTCGAAGGCTGCCGTTTCTTCGGCGGTGGTGGGGTGCTGGAGGTAGTAGAGGGTTCCTCCATTGGCGAGGGCGGCCACATAGGCACCCAATTGCAGCGGGGTGAGCGAAACGCCTTGGCCGAAGCTGCACATGCGGGCGACGCCACCCTCGGCGGCGGGCAGCTCCTGATCGGGATAGACGCCTAACTGCTCACCCTCGATGTTGTAGCCGGCCAGCTCTCCCAGGCCGAACTGGTTGGCGTAGTAGCGCACACGGTCGAAGCCCAGCTCGCGGCCCAGTTCCTCGAAGTAGAGGTTGTTGCTCTTGGCCAGCGCCTGGGTCATGTTCATGTGGAAGCCAGCCAGCTTGACGGGGGTGTCGCGCGTGACCAGGCCCTCGGAGAGCGCGGCCATGGCGACGGTGAGCTTGATGGTGGAGCAGGGTTCCGCGCCGGGCGAGAGGGCCAGCTTCTGGTTGACCATGGCGAGGATGCGGCCATTGGAGGGATCGATGACGACGGCGGTGCCGTTCATGTCTCCCAGGGCGTCAATGGCGGCCTGGCGGACGACCGGGTCTTCACCGGCGGTCACGTCGCCGGCAAGGAAGTCGCTGCTGGCGAAGGAGCTGGCGGTAAAGCGCTCATAGTAACGATGACGGCGGCCGGTGAGAGCCGCGCGGCGGACGCCGACTCGGGCGACGCCTCGCGCGGTCAGATGAGCTGGCTGACGCGCGGACGCTGCATGGGTTGAACTGGCATGGGCGGCCGTGGATCGGGCTGCATGAGCCGCAGCACGATGGCCGGCGCGATGAGGCTCTGTCAAATGGGATTCGGTTGTCTTGGCGTGGCGCATGGTGGGCGGCGCGTCCAACGCCGCCGCGAACCCAGAGCCCCAGCCGAAACCGATCAAAGCTGAAGCAAAAAACGAAACGCGGGAAAATTTCATCCTGCCAGTGTCCTCTCTCCTATCGGAGTGTCGTGCCATGCCTTCCCCCTGGGGGGGGATGCACATCATGCCATTCCTGGAGCGGCTCTTGCTCACGTCCTGCCACTCTTATTGGCTGCTCCGCGCTTCTGTCATCGCGTCTGTCGCGGATGGAGCCAATCGTTCCCCCGGCCCGTCGGCCTGAGTGGGTTCCCGTCGCCGCTCGATTCCACCGAAGATTCCCGTACGCAAGAACTGAATCTCCGGCAGAGCCTCCTGGCGCTTTCACAGGGCCCCCTGCATTGATAGAGCTATATTGAACTATACGCCCCCCGTGGCCCATCGCGGAAGGAATCGGCTCCCCAAGACATTTTCACCGTTACTCTAGTGCGAGATCGTGGGGTACCCATTTCTTTACACGATCTCTGAAAATGCCTTCAAACCGCAGTTATGGTTCCCTCAATCCCAGGAAAAACAGCAAAGGCCCGGGCCTAAAGGCCGCGCAAATTCAGAGTCTTTCCAGGGGTTAAAACCCCCGGCTCCCTCCGGATTCAACGATCTACAACTGTGGTATCAAAACCCCAGGCGGCGCAGAAAGGCCGGCTTCTCCAGATCGCGCTGGGCATCTTCGACGGCATCGCGGAAGAGCGTTGCCGCGGGCTGGGCGCGATATTCGTCGAGCGACACCGGGGCGCGCATGGCGCTCACCAACTCGGAGGAATAGTCTCTGGGCAGCGGAGTGTAGGCCGGCTCTTCGGAGATTTCGGCAAACTTGGGACGCGCCGGCGCGGCTACAAGTTCCATCTCCTCCGGCTCAAAGGCCGTGGCCGCTTCGACGGGCGAGGCGATATCCCAAGCCGTGTCGGCGGAGGAGCCGGCGGACGCGGAGTCGGAGAAGAAGTCCGGCTCGGCGTACCTCGATTCCAGCGGACCGGTCTTGGCGGAGGCTTGCTCTTCCTTGCGGCCCTGCACTGGCTCCGGCTCCGGCTCTTCGTCCTGGCTGAGAAAGCGGGGCTGCGCGGGCGCAACGGCCGCAGCCGTCTCGCGGAGCCAGTTGCCGGGGGCGACCACGGGAATCGAAACCACCGGAGCCTCTTCCATGCTCAACATGCGGGCGCGCCGCTCGGGCAACTGGTCGCGGAAGCCGGTGGCGATGACGGTGATCTTGACCTCTTCGCCCATCTTTTCGTCGAGCACCGCGCCGAAGATGATGTTGGCGTCTTCGTGGGCGGCGGACTGGATGAGCGACGATGCCTGGTTGACTTCGGAGAGCTTGAGGGAGCTGGAGCCGGTGATGTTGATGAGGATGCCGCGCGCACCGTCGATTGCGCCGGCCTCGAGCAGAGGCGAGGCCATGGCGGCCTGGGCCGCTTCAATGGCGCGATTGGAGCCGGAGCGGACGGCGGTGCCCATGACCGCGTGTCCCATGCCGGCCATGGTGGTTTTGACGTCGGCAAAGTCGCGGTTGATGATGCCGGGGATGGTGATGATGTCGCTGATGCCCTGAACGCCCTGGCGGAGCACGTCGTCGGCGATGCGGAAGCTCTCGAAGAAGCCGGCGTCCTTGGCCACGGCAAGCAGCTTTTCGTTGGGGATGACGATCATGGTATCGACGGATTCCAACAATTCCTTCAGCCCGCGCTCGGCCTGCTGCTGGCGGCGCTTGCCTTCGAAGCCAAAGGGGCAGGTGACCACAGCGACGGTCAGAATGCCCATCTCGCTGGCCAGCGAGGCAATGACGGGCGCAGCGCCGGTGCCCGTGCCGCCGCCCAGGCCAGCGGTGACGAAGACCATGTCAGCGCCTTCGAGGGCTTCGATGATTTTTTCGGAGTCTTCCAGAGCAGCGCGGCGGCCTACGTCGGGGTTTGCGCCCGCGCCGAGGCCGGAGGTGAGCCGGACGCCAAGCTGGAGCTTGACCGGGGCCTGCGAGGTTTTGAGCGCCTGCACGTCAGTGTTGGCGGCGATGAACTCGACGCCCTCCATGCTGGCCTGGATCATGCGATTGACGGCGTTGCCGCCGCCGCCGCCGACGCCGATGACCTTGATGCGCGCTCCGCGCACGGTCTCTTCGTGATACTGGATGCGCATCTCTCCGGCTTCATTTCTCTGCTGTTCCATTTTGGCTCGTGCCTCCTGATTCATGACTGAAAACGAGAACGGTTAAAAACTGGCTGCAAAGAGGCCGCGCAACTTCGAGAGCAGCGAATCGCTCTCGGCGGCGCGGTTGATCCGGGTGCGGTGGGCATAGAGCAACATGCCGATGGCCGTGGAAAAGCCGGGATGCGCCAACTCGCCGGGCATCTGCGAGAGGCGGACCGGCATGCCGGTGCGGGCGTGAACGCGCAATTGGCTCTCGGCGATGTCGAGCAGGCCGGGCAGCATGGCCCCGCCGCCGGTGAGCACACAACCGGCTCCGAGCGCATCGACGACACCACCCTGGCGCAGGCTTTCTTTGACGAAATAGAAGAGTTCGCGAGCGCGCGGCTCAAGTATCTCGGCAATCGAGCGCAGGCGCAGCATCCGCGGCTGGGGGTTGGCAATCTCAATTTCGGCCAACTGCGGCACGGCGGTGACCACGGCGTTTCCATACTGGCGCTTGAGTTCTTCGGCCTGGGCCACGGGCATTTGCAAGCCCACTGCCAGGTCGTTGGTGAAGTGCTGGCCGCCGATGGGAACGGAGGCCGTGTGCGCGACCGCTCCCTCGAAAAAAACCACCAGGTCGCTGGAGTGGCAGCCGATGTCGAGCAGGCAGACGCCGAGTTCGCGCTCGTCGGCTGAGAGCGTGGCTTCGGCGGAGGCGATCGACTCCAGCACCGCCTCGGTGACCTCAAGCCCGGCGCGGTTGGCGCAGGTGACCGTGCTTTGCAGCGCACTGCCGGAGCAGGTGGCGATGTGCAGGTCTACCTCAAGCCGCGCGCCCACCATGCCGACGGGATCGAAGATGCCGGGCTGCTCGTCGAGGATGAACTGGCGGGGCAGCAGGTGCAGGATTTCGCGGTCGGGAGGCCGCTCGACGGCGCGCGCCCGCTCGACGGCGGTGCGCACATCCTCCTTGTCTATCTCCCTCATGCGGCCGCCCAGCTCGATGCCTCCGTTAGTGTTGATGCCGCGAATGTGCGGGCCGCCCACGCCGACCACGCACTGGTCGATGTTGATGCGCGCCAGGAATTCGGCTTGCGCGTTGGCCGCCTTGACCGCTTTGGCCGCCGGGCCAAGATCGGAGATGAGGCCCTTTCTCATTCCGGCCGAGGCTGCCATGCCGTGTCCGCAATAGCGCAGAGCGCCTTCATTCAGGTCCGCCGCCAGGACGCGGGTCCAAAGGCTGCCGATGTCGAGCACGACGATCAGGTTTTCGGGCTTCTGGCTCATCACGCTCACTGGCCTGTCCCGGCAGAGGCGGCCGGAATCGTCGTTGGGGCTTTCTTCTGCCTGTTTTGGTTGAGCGCGGCGCGTTTAACAGCCGCGCGCTTCTTTGCCTTGGCTTTGACCGGAGCCGTCTTGGACTTTGCTAAGGGCTTTGCGGAGGGCTTTGCGTCCACGCTGCCGGCGGCCTGCTGGGACGAAGACGTGGCGGCGACGGCCTTGTCTGGGGTTGCTTCGGCGGGATTGGGGGCCGACGGCTTGTCTTGGTCGGGGCTGGCGCTGGGGTCTGCGCTGGTTGCGGCCTGCTCGTCGGCGGCGGCTTGCGCCACGCTGGAGCCGGGGGCCATCCGCAAGACCACCAGCTGGTCATAGCGCAGATCGACGGCGGCCAGCTTGGGATACTTCTGCCGCCACTCGGCGATGTGCGCCTTGTAGCGCTGGTAGCGCTCGAGGAAGCGGCCGTCACCAAAGTGAGCCAGAATGTCGCCGCCCTGCTCGGGCATGAGCACCTGCGCGTCCGCCGGGTCGGTCAGGTCGATTTCGGAGATCTGCGCGGAGATATGCTGGCCATTCGAGTCGAGTTCGGCCAATAGCCGCTGGTAGACCGCCATGCGCCCCTTGCGCGAAGCCGGGGGGTCGTGCGCGTCGATGCCCGAGACCACCGGGAATGAGTAATGGTTCTGGGCCATCATCGCAGCGGGCATGGCAAGCAGAACGCCGTTTGCGTCCACCAGGCCGGTGCGGCCATCCGGCTGCAAGACAAAAGCGACCGGTTGCCGCTCGACGACCGAGACGCGAATCTGATCGGGGAGCAGGCGCATCACCGTGGCTTTTTCAATCCAGGGAATCTCTTCCAGTTGGCGGCGGCGCTCGTCGAGAGGGACAAAGAAGATGTTGCGGCCGATGTCTTCGCCGAAGACTGGCAGCATTTGGGCGCGACTGACCTCGGTGAGGCCGGTGGCCTGGATATTGCTTGCCGCATCGATGCGGAAGCGGCTGTCGTGGGCGAGCCAGGACTTGAGAAGCCAGGCGGAGGTGGCGAGTCCGCCGAGAACGGCCAGTAATACCAAAGTCAGAAAGACGCGTCCCGCAGCGCTGGCCGGACGGTACCATGAGCCGCGCGGGCGGTCCATGCGCGATCCGCCGAAGTGTTCCTCGCCGGGGAGTACACCGCCCAGACGCGAGGAATCCGGGCGCAGCCGATCGTCAACCTCCGAGCCGGCCATCGGCGGCGGCGTGGCGGGCGTCGCGCGGCCTTGCGGAGGCACACCCTGCTGCACGCGCCGGACGCGAGGCTCCGCGGGCGGTTCATCTTCCCACACGAGGGGACGGTTTCTGGTACTGCCTTGAGTCGTCACGCCTGAGCAAGGTCGTGAGAGTCGCCAGCTTCAACTATAGCCCGGCGGGATAAGGCTTTTTTCCGCAGGGGCGCGGGGGGAACCCGTAACGTTACGGGGTGTTGGTGTTTAATGCAGGGAATAGGGAATAGGGAGTGGGAATAGGGAATAGGGAATAGGGAGTAGGGAGTAGGGACCAGGCACCTGTCGGCGGGTTGGCGGCGTATGCCGCAAATGAGAGCGAGGATGATTCAGCCTCTTCGCTTGCGCAAGACCCAGGTGGTCATGCAGCGGTAATCCTGCACGATGGTGGTCTTGAGCGGGTCGACAAGGACGGCGTTCATCTCTTCGGTCAAAGCGAGCAGCATCTGCTGGTCGACCAGAAACCACTCGGAGCCGTCGGGAATCAGGAAGATGTTGCCACGCAGGCGCTCGAAGTCCATGCCGATTCTGGAGCCCAGGCGGCAGAAGAAGATTCCGCCGGGTTTGAGCACGCGCCACAGCTCCGCCAGCATGGAGCGGAAATGGCTGTCGTCGCGGGCGAAGTGGAGCACCGCGTTGCAGAGCACCACATCGGCAAAGCCGCCGGGAAAGGGCATCCGCTCGATTGAGCCGACCTGGAAGTTCTCCGCGGGCAGCCCGGTCCGGAGCGAGGCGGAGAGCTGGCGGACGTGTTCGACAGCTTGGGCATCCTGATCGAGCGCGAAGACCTCGCAGCCGACGCGCAGCAAGTGGACGAGGTTGCGACCGTAACCGCAGCCCGCGTCGAGCACAGACATGCCCGGCACGATATTGCCGCGCAGGATTTGATCGAAGATGTAGATGTCGATCTGGCCGAATTGGTCTTGAATGGTTAAGGGCACGCTGCGACCTCCTTGGAGGATCAGGCTTCGAGCGCGGCGAGAATTTGTGGGGCTAACTGGCTGACGTTGCCGGCGCCGAGGGTGAGGATCAGGTCGCCCTCCTTGGCCCGAGCGGTGACGGCGGCGACGGCGGCGGGGAAGTCTGGGGCGAAGCGAACCCGCGGG
>JBEKPI010000115.1:0-11917 GCA_049520855.1 Occallatibacter sp. | reverse complement strand
GGACGCGCCATGAGTTGCCTCTTTTGCAAGATCGTCGACGGGAGCATACCCTCCACTGCCGTCTACCAGGACGAAGAATGTTACGCCTTCGCGGACATTCATCCCCAGGCGCCCGTGCATGTGCTGGTGGCGCCCCGCCAACACATCGGCTCGCTGGCCGACGTCAAGGAGTCCGACCAAGCCCTCTTCGGCCATCTGCTGTGGGCCGCGGCCGAGATTGCAAGGGTCAAAGGCCTGGCCAAGGGCTACCGCGTGGTCATCAACACCGGAGAGGACGGCGGCCAAACTGTGGAGCATCTCCACCTTCACCTGCTCGGCGGCCGCTCACTCTCCTGGCCCCCAGGATAGTGCACCAGTTTAGCCAGCGAGGAACCCGACGGTGGGGCGGGCGTCATGGCTTCTTTCGCGTTTCACAATGAATGCCGGAATAGTACGAGGAGCCGCACGTAATGACCGGTTACGCCGCCAGTTCTTCACGGATGGTTTCGCGTTCACTCCACTTGACCGGCTTAACATCGTAACTCAAGAAGGCTTCCGTAACCTCGGACTTGACTGTTTGATCTGTGTCATTCAACAGCGCATACGCGCGGGCTTCAGGCGGTCGTGTCTCTCGCGTATCATGCCAGGCGAACATCATTTCCACTGCTGATCCCTTATCCGGCCTGTTAATAGGTCTAACGATTCGTTCCGGGCTCTTCTTGGACCGTGGAATCACAAATTCAAACATATGATCGTATCCAGATTTGCCAGTAAACTTTGCTTGTTCGACAAATCGAATATCATTGATGGCCATCCATGAAACAACGTCTTCATAGAAGAGACTGGCTGTATGCGGAGACGCCAGGTAGAAAAGATCGTTCACACCCAGCATGGCCTGCAGTAGACTATGCTTTTTGAGCGGAAAATTCTCTTCCGTAGCGCGAATCTCCAGCGAGGCGTCATGTTGCTGAACTCCAAAACCATTGAGAGTAACGCGTAGAAGTTCCTGACGTTTAGGGCTATCCAGCCTGCAACCAGACTGCTCCAGATCCTGTAAAGTATAGCCGTCGTCGGTTAGGATGAAATGGCCGTTTTCGCGCTGCACATAGATTTGAAGGTGGTCGTTATGGCGGTCCAGCATCGGAGTTGTAATTTCTACCCACTCGCCAATCTCGCGCAGGCTTGTCTTCTCCCTTAGCCAGGAAGCATATCCGTCTATCATCTTCTGAATCTCAGTGATCATACGAATAGCTCACGTTCAAAAACGGGTGGTTTTGTTACATTACAGAAACGAAGGAAATCCACGAAGAGCACCCACGTGTCGTCAGAATTTGTGAAGTGCTCAGCGGGTAGGGGCTGTGCCCACTTGTCGGCAAATCCCTCTCGGAAAATATGCAAATGCGGCGAAGGAATCTCCTCTCCGTCGGGGTTGCGATGCGGCGTTCCGCCAAAGTCAAGCCTCGCTAGAATCACGACCTGCTTCGCTCGGGTTTGGTACGTTCCCTTCAGAAGATTTATTCTCCCACGTCCAATGTCCAAGAGAAAGTGTTCTCTTTGGTCCAAGGATTGGAGTGGGATCTCCAAGCGCAACGCACCGAAGCTGTAGGAGGCGTCTTTAGTACGGTGCTTCTCCATCGCAAGGAGCAGATTTGCCTCGGCTTGGGTCAAATCGATCATCAAGCAGGCCCCCTCCTACCACCGAGTCACGTCCCAGAACGCTAAGCTAAAGGCAATTGGCCGGAAAAGCCTCCGTCATTCAGTGAAGCGAGCGTTTTGAGAAATATAGCACTTGTTGGGCTGCGTTGTCGGCTGTGCAAACTGATTATAGAAAAAGGGCGCGCTCGCAATGGAAGCGCCCTGCTCTCCTGCAATCTACATCGCCTTACATCGGCTGCTCATCGTACTCTTCTTCCTCTTCCATGCCATAGCGGCGCAGCAGGTTCGGCAACGTCTGCGAAAAAGCCGACCGCGGCATCACCGCGTCGCACCCGGCCTCGATGGCCTTGGCCTTCAACTCGCCCTGCAAGTGGTTGAGAAAGCCAATGATCGAGGTCGCCTTCTTGAGCTTGGCCTTCAATTTGGGGATCAGCGAAATCGGCTTGGCGTTTAGATTGTTCAGGTCAAAGACCACCAGCTTGGGCCGCTCGGCCTCCGGCAAGTCGGTCAGCCTGGCCACCGACTCCTTGTCGCCCTTGATAAACTCCACCTTCACGCCCAGCTTGCGCGCCGTTTCCTGGATCTTGGCCAGAAAAAACAGATCCTCGATGAAGCAGAAGATGCGGGTGGGCGCATCGGCGCGGACCACCACCGTGGGCTGCGGCTCGAATGTGTCCGGATAGTAGCCGTTTTGGCTGCTGCTCGCGATCTGGATCGTCGAGGGCGGGCCGTCGGCTATGTTGCCGTTCGCTATGCGGTAGCTGTGGTCCATCGGGCCCACAAACTCCCTCGGACCCTTCTGCCGTGCGCCGCCCTTGCGCTTGCCCGGCTGAGAGCCTGAGCCGTTGTTACCCGGTTGCGCCGCCGCCGAACCCTTCTGGAGGAACTTTTTCTTCCGCCCTTGGTTCTGCTGTCCGCTCTGTCGTCCGCCCTGGCGCGTGGGAGCCGCCTTGTGTTGCGCCGGTTGCGGGGGAGCCTGCGCCCCGGGCTGCGGCTGCGGCGCCTGCCCCTGCGACTGTTGCGCCGCCACAGCGCCGGCTTGACTGCCTTTGTTTTTGCGGCGGCGCCGGCGGCGCCGATGCCCCTGGGACTGCACTTGGCCGTTGGACGGCACCGGCCCCAATTCAGATTGGGGCTGCGTCAATTCTGTCGTCATGCGTTAGCTTCCTGATGCTTTGCGATTTGGTGGAATGCGATCTGCTGCATTGCGTCTCTTGGTTCAGCCTTTACCTGCCGAGTGCTGAGTTCCTCGTGGCTGCCGCCGCCCGATTCTGGAGAGGGAAAGCGGCGGGCGATGAAACCCTCGCGGCATCCCCGCGCAGACTGCCCAGATCCGAACTCAGCGCCATCAACTGTGATTCCCAGAGGCCTTGAGCGTTTCCTCGGATTCCAGCCGCATCCGGCGCTCCGCAAAATACCGCCGCTCTCGGTTGGCAACGCCGGTTTAGCCTCTGCGGCTCATCGGAAGCTCTGTCCTCTGTGAAAATACCCAGTTTGCCGCAGCGCACACAGGAGCCCGGAAAAACAACTCCATCCGGTTGTCAGGATCGTGACGGTGCGCCGGCGCCTTACTCAGGTGATGCCCTTCCTATGGGAACCTTCGCCGCCTGCCAATTGCGTTGGGATAAACCCCCGGCGAAGTTTCCTTGCTCGGCGGCGAGCTTGCTCTGCCCCTTTCGGGTGGCTCGCGTCAGCCGCTTGATAGGCAACTCCGATACTACAGCGAACCGTTGCGGCTGGCAAGTGAACGTTGCGGCTCCTCGATTGTCAGCCCGATTGGGCGCTGTCCCGAGCCGGCAGCTCAAGGCGCCAAACGCAAGAAACGCCACTCTTGAGAGTGGCGTTTCGCTATTTCTGCGCTAGTCACTGGCCTCCCAAATCCTATGTGGCCAGTGGTTGTTTCCACCGTGCCAACTTGAGACTTCTCCGGCTGGTCCATCCCTTTTGAGGGCCGCTTCTTTGGCGGTTACTCTTGCCGGGTGTCTACTGTTCTTTGGGCTGGTCAGAGTTCTCCCAGCGCCCATACATCACTGGCGCTTATCTAATAGCAATCACTGTGCCATTTTATACACTCTTTGCTTTTCAAAGAGTTGTGGGTTTCGCAGGAGGTAAAACCTCCGGCTTTTGGAACTTTGAATGGCTTGAAAATCCCAAAAAACATAGTTTTGCAGCCTACCGCTGACATTCCGGACAATAATGCGTCCCCCGCCCGCCCAGCACCAGCCGCCGGATCGGCGTCTGGCAGCGGCGGCAGGCAAGCCCGGTGCGCAGGTAGACGCAGTGTTCCAGTTGAAAGAAGCCCCGCGCCCCGTCCGCGTCCACATAATCGCTCACCGAAGACCCGCCCAGCCGGATGGCGTGCTGCAAAACCTCGCGCAGGGCCAGCCGCAGCCCTTCGAGTTCTCTCCTGGTCAGCCGCCCAGCCCGTCTCTTCGGCCGGATGCTGGCGCGAAACAGGCTCTCGTCGGCGTAAATGTTGCCCACCCCCGAGAGCAGCTTCTGGTTCAGCAGCGCTGTCTTGATGGCCTGCTTCCTTCCGCGAAAGAGCGCCGCGAAGGCTTCGCCGCCGATGGTCAGCGGATCGACTCCCGCCGCGCTGAATCCTGGGCCGCGGCTCAGTTCGCGGAACTCCAGCCGGCCAAAACGGCGCGGATCGACAAAGCGCAGCTCCCGGTCGCTGGCCAGGCTCAGCCGCGCATGGGTATGGGGCGCCAGGGGGCCGTCGGGGGTGGTCACCAGCAATCTTCCCGTCATGCCCAGATGCACAATCCATTGTGCGCTCGGGTTTCCCAAGCCCTCAACGAAAAGGCTGCCGTCCGCCGGACCCAGCTCGCAGACGATGTGCTTCCCCGTGCGATGAACCGCCAGAATCGCGCGCCCTTCCAGACCCTTGGCCTGGCGCGCCGGAGGCGTCTTGAAAGGCTCCCGATGCCTGCCAAACCACACATCGACGATGCGGTCGCCGCGCACCCGCTCGTGTACGCCGCGGGCAATCGTCTCGACCTCAGGCAGCTCTGGCATTGGTCAATTGTAAGGGAATCTGTCTTCCGGCCCGGTGGCTGCCTTCCCGCAGGCTGCTACTTCTTCTCGCCCGGCTCGCGAATCCGGCTGGCCTCAAAGCTCACGATCTTCCACTTGCCCTGCGCATCCCGAACGTACACACGCGTATAGCGATAGCTTCCGGAGAAGTCCGCCCCGGCATTCGTGCCGCTCACGTCTGCCCGCGAGGTGACCAGCGCCGTTGTCCCGTAGAAGCGCACCTTGTGGTCGGAGATTTCAATGGCCGTAATATGGGGCGTCCCGGAGCGCAGGCTCGCGAGCGCCTGCTCCTTCGATTGCAAGTTGCCGTTGGGGGTAATGGCCATGTAGTCGTCGGCCAGCAGGGAGTCCATGGCGGCCGCATTGGCTTTCAGCACGGCATCCCGCCACACCTCTTCCAGTTGGTCGATCTCGTGCCGGCTCTCATGCTTTTGCGCTTTGGGCATTTGTCCATGAGGCGGCGCATGAGGCGGCGTTGCAAACGCCGCCGGCGCCAGCGCGCCGAGCGCTGCGAGAAGCGCCAGGGCGCAGGCCGTGCGGTTGCTGATGAGCTTGGAGGCCTTGATCGTTGCTTTGGGCATGACCGTAACGGATGGTAGCCCCAACAGGCCGCCCCGGTCAAACGATTTCACAAAGTCATGCATCTTGGCTCGTTCAACTCTTGTTGAAGGCCCCCGCCGCAACCCCGCCGGGCCGCCCGCCGGTTGGACGCGGGGGCAAGCTCAAACGAGAGCAATCAGATTCTCCACGCTCCGCTCCCGCATCTTCTGATAGAGCCCGCCCACCGCATGGTTCTTGAAGTGCTCCGACTCGCGGTGCGCCGCCAGGGCCTGCGCGTCCCGGTACTGCTCATAGATGAGCACGGTGTCGGGATCGTCCTCCAGGTGGTGGGGAATGTAGCTGACGCATCCCGGCTCCTGGCGCGAGGCCGCGGCCAGCACGCGCAGCGTTTCGACAACGTCGGCGCGATCTTCCAGGGCAAACTTCAACCGTACGGCAAAGCTGATCATAGGGGAATTGTACTGCGAAGCTCTTGCCGCGGGCTGGGGAGTGGGCGGGCTTGGAGCGCACAGTTTTACAGTCTTACAGTTTTACAGGGCTGTGAAACTGTGAGGTGGATGTGGTTTATTTTGAGTTATTTAAGGGGTGTTCCACGGTTTTACAGATTCACAGATTGTGTGCTTCTGTGAGAGGGGGTCTTGTAAGTAGTTGATTGCGAATTGGTTAACGATAGCTCCACAGTTTCACCTGCAAAAACGAGAAAAAAAACGGGGCTGGCGGGGGTAGCGGGGTTCGCGGAGTTAGCGGAGTTGGCGGTTTCGGCGGCGATGGTAAGGTTTATGTTACTCATGGGTTCCTCGCTGGGGCTGGGGACTAAGGGACTCGGGACTAAGGGACCAGGAACAGTTGGGTCCCGTTCTGCTGACTACTTCTATTGTCTTCCAAACGGAGATAATTATCTGCAAAACAGGGAATAGGGAATAGGGAACAGGGAACAGGGAACAGGGAATCGGGAACAGGGATCAGGAAGTAGGGACTGCGGTTGGGGCGTGCGCGGGTTCCCGCGTAGCGATGAAGGGCTGCCTTGTACTACATTTGTAGTTCTTTCGAGTCGTAGAAAAGCGGCAAGGCCCGGGCCTGAAGGCCCTGCAAAATCACTCTCGTTCGAGGGGGCTGAGGGGGTTGCGGAAAAAGGCTGGATTTCAGGCTAAATGCCCGGAAAGCGTCCCTCCGTGGCTAAAGCCAACGTTGATTCTATTGGCCTTGCACCAACTACATTATTACCTAACTGGAGCAATTCGTGGGTTCCTGTCATGCTGGCGTCGTGTTATCCAACCCTAGCCGCAAAAAAAGACGCCGCCGCTTAGCTGATCCCTTGCAGCACCTGCGCCCGTCGGATTTGCACTATCGCGCGTATCGTGTCGTCTGGAATGAGCGGGAGGATGTCCAAGGGCTTCCCGTCGCTAACGCTTTCAAAGCCGGTATCGGTCGGCTTGAGCAGACTGTTTGCTGCCAATTCGTTTCGTGGCGGGATCTCAAATTTGATGAGAAGTTCGTTGAGAGTCGCCTCGCCATTCAGCATTTTGTTGAGAGCATCCGTGGCCTCTTGCTGTCTGCTTGAGCAGCTTCGCGGCTGATTCGCTATGGCGCGTTGTACTAACGGAAAGTCCGCCTCACTGATCATGATTTCTCCTATTGCCCGGCATTTCTCTTCAACAATTGTAGAGATTTCTGCAATCAAGTCGGCTTTGATGAATTCGCGCTCTCGCTGCCCATTGCAAAGATGAATTCCACCTTCCATATAGCTTCGACTTCTATCGGTACCGAATTGGTCGGCAGTTGGATAATGCTCATCAGGGCTTATTCCGAGGAGGTCAGCGATATCCTGATTGGGCACCAACTCGGTCCACCTGATTACTCGTCCGTCGTTCAACTTTGCTTTGAACACAACGAAGCTGCAATTGATAGGTTGCGAAATCTCACGCCTAGCCATGTCGGAATTATAACCCCGATTCGCATAATCTGCGTCCAGATTCAATTGGGCGCTGCCGGTTGCCCAGCATCTCGAGCCGTGGCGCTCTCCTGGATGGCCGCAATGCCGAAGTCGAAGAGCTTATCTGTTGGGAGCCGTCGAGTTTTTCTCCGGCCCATCAACCCTCCTCATACAACCATTCACTCTTCTTGGATACTGGAATCAACCTCAGCCGGCAACTCTGTCAGGTCTCTTGCACTTCGCAGCTCTTGGTTACCGAGGCTGCCTACTGTAGCCGCCGTAGATTATCGCATGCTAAACCCAGTCCGTCCAAGCAGGCTTTCTGGTAAAGAGCTCGGGCCTTAGGGATATCCCGAATCACCCCATATCCAGATTCGTACAGCGAACCAAGGTCACAACAACCCCAGGTATCTCCTCCGTCACATGCTTTCTGAAACAGTCTGCTCGCCTTGTTGTAATCCGAGTCCTCTCCGAACTCATAGGTCGAGCCAAGCATAGTGCATCCGCGTAACACTCCACTGTCACATGCCTTCTGATATAGGCTACGAGCCGCTAATAAATTCTTATATGGATCCGTGCCCAAGTCATTTTCGTGCTCCAATATATCCCCAAGGGTGACACAGCCAGCCATCGCACCACCACTACAGGCCTTCTCTAGCAGAGGCTTCGCTTGCTTGTACTCTTTCTGGTCGTAAAGCTCCTGCCCCTCTTTAGCTCGCTGCGCTGCGTGGTCCCGCAGATAGACCGGATCGGCATCCTGCTGGGCTTGGATGCGGCCGTTTCTGACAGGCTGGAGTTCGACGCGGAAGATGGTCTGTCCCGCTGTCTTAATCTCAATATCCTTTTCCACCTTGTCGAGCCCATCATCGGTCACAGCAACCAATGCGTGCTGGCCGAGTTCGACCTTAGCTTTCGCCGCCCCTCCGGCATCGATGCGGCCCTTTATTTCGCCATCCAGATTCCAGTTGCAGGCAAGGTCGCACATCACCAACAGTGTAGTCGCTGTAACCAGCTTAGTTTTTGGTTTCAAAATTGGCACCTCATTCTGCTGAGCCATAACCATCCCCTCACCCAGCGCGAACACGGCGATCATCAGTATGATTGCTGTCTGATACCTTGCGTTCATTGCCACACTCCGAATTCAATTAACAGGCTGCGATTCAGAAATATCCTATGAAGATCAGTCCCAGACTAAACCGGGACGGAAAAGTAGCGGCCCACATCATCCTCCAGAACGACGGACGCACAAGGCACGGTTAGTGTAATGGATGTTTAGCTGGTAGGATGAACGCCACCCGTTGCGAAAGTCGAAGGTCCAGGCTTCCCCAGAAGCATATTCCTGAGAGCTGCTCCATTCTGAATAGGGCAAGGTCAATTTCATGTTGCCGTTCACATGATCACCGTCAACATTGGTATTTGGGTCGTATATGCCTTGCAACTCGTCGACTGTCGGAAGACGCCAATCCCTATACCCGGCCAATTGCAGGCTTCGGCAGTAATCTGTCGCCTGCTGCCAGGTCTCACCCCAGTAACTGTCGTCCTTAGCCCACGTCAGACCCGTTGCCGGGTCGGTCCAGATACTGCTAGACTTTTCTCGCGCAACCTTCTCTCTTGCCTTCTCAGAGGCCTCGTCCCTTGCCTGCTGCTCGGCTTTTAGCCGTGCCTCGCGTATTGGCTTGAGTTCGATGGCGGCGACTGTCTGCCCCTTTTCTTCAACCTTGACGATCTGTTGGGCCTGATCAAGGGCGTCCTCAGTCACTGCAACCACCAGATGCTGACTGGATTGCACTATCACTTTAGCCGAGTCCCCAACATCGATGTGGCCTTTTGCCTCGCCGTCCAGCTTCCAGTTGCAGGCCAGGTCGCACATGACCAGCAGTGTCGCGACCGCCGGCTTGGGCTGCGGCTTCTTCGGGCGCAGGATTGGTACGTCATCCTGCTGCGCCACTAACTGCACAGCCGCAACCGCCAGTACCATGAGCCACGTACATCCGGCCATCGTCCTTCCCCGCATTCCGTCCTCCCGTATGCTCTGTTGCCGGAGGGCCGCAAGTGGCGATAACAGCCCAGACATTCTCGCCGGTTTCTGACTACTTCACGCCGCGCAGCAGTTCGCAACCTTCGGCCACTCCGCCGTCGCAGGCTTTCTGAAAATACTTGCGTGCATTGCCACTGTCACCGGCGTCCTGGTATAGAGTGCCGAGACTGGCGCAACTGGGCAATATCCCTTGGTCACATGCTTTCTGGTAAGCGTCACGTGCCTTCTTCGTCTCGTGTGGACCGCCGAGACCCTGGGCATAGAGATAACCGAGGTAGTTGCAGGCCTTCATCTCTCCATCGAACCCAGCATATTTGAATCCGTTTTCGTCCGTACCATTACAGGCTTGTTCAAAGAGCGGTCTTGCTTCCTTGTATTGCTTCTGACTGAAGAGCGCAACCGCTTGCTTCTCAATATCAGCAATATGCGAAGCACCCGAAGCGGCGGCAGCGTCACCCGCTTGGCTCTGGTATGTGCTCGGGGACTGGCCGGCAACAAAGCCGTCGGGATAATTGGAGGTCGCTACCGGAGCGTTCTTCGACTCAGATCCGAATTGTTTGGCAACCTGGATGACCTCGCCAATGGCGATTAGGGCAGCAAAGACAATCACAATAGCCTTGGCAAGTTCACTGTGTGTTTTCTTTTGATGCCAGTACCAAGCCGCCCCAGCCCAAATCGCCGATTCCGCAAGGTAAATCGGCACTATGCCCTTGACGATCGACACCAGCAGAGCAAGAACGGAGAATGCCCCAAACACGTAGGTGCCGATTTTATTTGATCTATCGATCTCGCCTCTCTTTGCCGGTGCCTGGTGATCAAGCTCCGGCTCCGCGGCCGGTTCGACTTTCTGTGCTGGACTCGGCGATTCAATCGTCGAGGGTGCGGGAACAAAGGCCTTTCCACAGTGTGGGCAAAAGTTGAATTTATCCGCTGATTCCTTGCCACATTCGCGGCAGACCATTTTCGCGATCTTCTGTCTTCCACAGTGCGGGCAAAAGCCGAACTCATTCGATGATTCTTCGCCACATGCACTACAGACCATTTTGGCGGTCTCCTGATGTTTACGGAAAGTTTACCATTTCCCAAGGCCTATAAGTCCTCCGCCCTCCAAGGAGTCAATTCTTGAATCTTCGGCGTGGGGATGCGCGGCGTGCAACCTTGGGCGCGCGGATGAATCTATAGAGCGGGTACACTGGAGCGGAAGGCGCTTGGACGCTGGGCCGCCCTTTTCCCTGGAGGAATGATGCCGCAGAATCTGCTGGAACAGTTGCGCACGTATACCGTGGTGGTCGCCGATACGGGCGATATTGAGGCGATTGGCAAGTTTAGGCCGCAGGACTCGACGACGAACCCTTCGCTGATTACGGCGGCGGCGCAGTTGCCGCAGTACCAGCCGATTGTGGACGGGGTGCTGCTCGGGGCGCGCAAGGAACTGGGGGCAGGCGCGAACGATGCGGCGATCGCCAATCTGGCCTTTCAGCGGCTGGCTATTGCGTTTGGCAAGAAGATTTTGACGATTGTGCCGGGGCGGGTTTCGACGGAGGTGGACGCGCGGCTGAGCTATGACACGGAGGCGACGATCGCGCAGGCGCGCAGCATTATCAAGCAGTACGACGCCGAGGGGATTGGGCGGGAGCGCGTGCTGGTGAAGATCGCTTCGACGTGGGAGGGGATTCGCGCGGCGGAGGCGCTGGAGAGGGACGGGATTCACTGCAACCTGACGCTGCTGTTTGGGCTGCATCAGGCGATTGCGGCGGCGGAGGCGGGGGTGACGCTGGTTTCGCCGTTTGTGGGGCGGATTCTGGACTGGTACAAGAAAGATACCGGCAAGGAGTATGCGGGCGGGGACGATCCGGGGGTGATTTCGGTAACTCATGTTTATAACTACTACAAGAAGTTTGGGTATAAGACGCAGGTGATGGGCGCGAGCTTCAGAAACATTGGCGAGATTTGCGAGCTGGCGGGGTGCGATTTGCTGACGATTTCGCCGCAACTGCTGGCGGAGCTGGAGGCGACGGCGGGCGAGCTGCCGCGCAAGCTGTCGCCGGAGGCGGCGGGGGCGATGGAGATTGAAAAGATTGTCGTGGACAAGGCGGCGTTTGACGCGATGCACGCGGCGGACAGGATGGCGACCGACAAGCTGAAGGAAGGGATTGAAGGGTTTTCGGCAGCGCTGGTGAAGCTGGAGACGCTGCTGGGCAAGCGGCTGGCGGAGCTGGAGGCGACGGCGGCGGTTTAGGGCTTGGGCTGGATGATTTGGGATTTGCTGATGGACATGCGCGGGCGGGGCCGACCGCGATCCAGCCGGCCGGGAAGCCGGTGTTACCTTTTTGCTTCGCAATCGCGGGCGTGGTCTGCCAACTAAGTTGGCGGTTCCCTCTTGCTAATGGGGCTGATTCGGTGCTTACTTTGTTACACGGCATTGGCAGGCTGCGTGTGCCGGAGAGGGAGGCACCTATGCTGGCTCAGGCTCATCCGCTCGAACCCTTCTTCCACCAGGCGGTCCGCAATAGCTACGAAGGCAAGCTGGGACTGCGCGATTCGGAGGTAACGAGTTATGTGGCGCGGGTGCTGTGCGAGTTCTCAGAGGCCGATAAGCTCTTCAGTGTGCGCGATGCCGCGGGCCGGCCGGTGGAAGAACTGGACGCGATGATTTTTGCGGCCGACCCGGTGCATGGGGACGCGCCCTCGTTCGACGCGGAGCGGGCGGT
>JBEKPI010000114.1:0-11928 GCA_049520855.1 Occallatibacter sp. | reverse complement strand
TTCGCCTATGTAGGCGAACATGGCTTCCTCAAGCCCGTCGATGGCGGCGGCTGGCGCGACGTCTTCGAAGTTCACCATCGCGAAGAGTTCTTTCGCGCCTACGACCACACCGGCGACCTGTGCATGGTCTATCAGAAGGCCGTCGATTTCCAGGAGTATTTCCGCTGCTATGTGGTGGGCCAAAAAAAGGTGCGCATCATGGCCTACGACCCGCGCCGGCCCCATGCCGAGCGCTACGTCGAGAACCCGCCGCCCGCTGGCAAGGCGCTCGTCAAGCGCATCCGGCAAGACGCCATCAAGCTCTGCGCCGCCCTCGGCTACGACTTCAACAGCGTCGAGTTTGCCGTCGAAGACGGCATCCCCTACGCCATCGACTTCATGAACCCGGTGCCCGACGCCGACCTGCGCTCGATCGGCCAGGCCAACTTCGACTGGATCGTCAAAGAGGTCGCCGACCTGGCCATTGCCAAGGCGAAAGCCGCGCCGTGTGTGCCGGAGCTGCGCTGGTCGGGCTTCCTCGGCGGTGCGAGTGCTTCCCCCAGGGCAGCGAAGAAGAGCACGAAGGTCATTGCAGTCAATCCGAAATCAAAAGAGTTGCCCGCTGAGGGGTAGGTATGCAGCGAATGTGGTGTTGGCGATGCAAGCAAGAAGTGCCGATGCTGGATGAGGAAGAGTACGCGGTAATCGCGCGCTTGTACAACCAGGGAATTACGGCGACCAAGGAGTTCAGACGCACATGGGGAGTTCCACTGAAAGATGCGCTGGCTGAACAACGATTCGCGCCTGTGCGTACCGAGTACGAGCGCATGACGGGGATGAAAGAATCGAACGAAAACGCAATCATGCACCACAGAATCTCTCTCTACGGCCCGCCCTGCAAGAACTGCTCCAAGCCCTTGCGGACTCCGAATACCATGGTATGCGGCGCTTGTATGCACTCCGTCCAGGATCAACAGGGGGCCAGCCTCAATTCAGATTGACGGTACAGACCCAGCCCCTCACAGCCGCAGAATCACCAGCGCCTCCCGTTCCACGCTTCCCTCCGCGGCCAGAGCTTCTATCCGCCGATCGAATGTGACCAGCTTTGCATTGTGGTGCATAGCCAAAGCCAGCAGATAAGCGTCCGTGATCTGCTTGGGGCCTTGCAGGCGTCGCCGTATCGATGCGCTGAGCGCGGAGATGGGAAGGCCGTCGGCCCAGAACTCGTGATTCCTACTCGATTCGCTTGTTTTCTGTAGCAGTTCAATCGCCGAGCGACTTCCCGGCGCCGGATTCATATACGCAGGGTTGCAGACAATCCGGACAAAACCCTGTTCCGTGATCGGACAGGTGGCCCACCCCTGATTCTCATTGCCCGTGAACCATTGCGCCATGCGCGCATGAAACACGTGATTTTCCCACAACAGAGCAAGCAGAGCATTCACGTCCAGCAAGGCGATACTCACGGCAGTTCACTCTCCATCGCGTCCTTCAGTGCCAGCGCCTTCTCAAGCGTGATCATCTCCGAATCCGGTCCGGGCGAGAAGATCAGAATCCCGTTCTCCCACTTCGTTGGCACCTCGGCGTTCAAGCCGCGCTCGAGAATATCCGAAGCCGCCGCGCCGTAGCTGATAGACCTGGCCGACGCATATTCCTTCACCTGCTCCCAAACATCGTCCCGTATATCGAGCGTGGTTCTCATCCGTCCCTCCTCACAGTGCCGCCCATCCCGCGCGACCGCTTCGCACCGGCACCCCTATCCCCATCATAAGATGCGAAATCCTAAAATGCGCATCAAATTATCATTTTGATGCGAAAATCCTCAAGCCGCATAATCTTTTTTTACGCTACGATCATTCGTGCGATTCAGCCATTACCTGAGTAAGAACTTTGGTGACCTTGGGTTGCCGAGGAAACTCCGCTAGACTAAATCTGGCCCTCCCTGGGCTGGTGGGGATGCACTCTATGAATGGCTTGAAATCCGCTTCACCGCTCTCTTCTGCTCGTTCTCGTCCTGCCTTTCAACAGCAGGAAGTACGTTGCGCCGTGCGTTTTCCCCTTGAGCTGCCGGTGGTACTATCCTCCGGCAAAAGGGAGATCGCCGCTCTCACCCGAAATGTATCCGCCAGCGGCGTCTCCTTCGAGCTGAACGCTCCGATGCAGGCGGGAATGGAGATCCACTTTTCCCTGCGGATGCCCGGCACGGTGCTGGGTACTGCTAAAGATGTTCTGGTGCAATGCCAAGGGCGTGTGGTACGCTGCTCTATGAACCAAAGTAACTATCTGGCTGCCGCCACGATCGACGATTATCAATTCGCCGAGCAGTGACAGCCGGAGCGTGCTGGGCAGTAGCCACATCTTGGCTTGACAAGAACAAACTATGGATTTGCTGGACGATTTCGCAGACGGCGAAAATCTCGATGCTTCGGCCGCGCCTGGCAAGATCCGCGTGATTCTCGCGGATTCACAGGCCATCTACCGCGTGGGGATCCGCAAGGTTTTCGCGCTCGAAGACGATCTTCGGGTCGTGGCCCAGGCCGATTCCATTGAGAATCTGCGGGCCGCTGTCGAGCGCTTTCCCACCGACGTCGTGCTGATGGAGGGCAGTCTGCTGGCTGGCACGCTCAATGTCATTCCCGACCTCATGCGCGCTGCCCCCGATGTAAAGTTGATTGTGCAGGCCGTGTCAGCCGACGAAAATCAAACCGTCGAGTTGTACCGTCGCGGCGTCCGCGGCATCGTCTCCCGCTCCATTTCGCCCGACCTGCTGGTCAGATGCGTTCGCCGCATCGCCGCCGGCGAGACCTGGATCGACAATCAATCGGTTAGCTGGGTCATCGAGGCGTATCGCGCCCAGGCTGCCGCCTTGGTCAACCCGCGTAACCAGCCCAAACTCTCGCCCAAGGAGATGTCCATCATTGCCTGCATCACCCAGGGCAGGCGCAACAAGGAGATTGCTTCCCAGTTGGGAACCACCGAGCAGGTGATCAAAAATTATCTGCGGAAAATCTACGACAAGCTGGGCGTCAGCGACCGGCTTGAACTGGCCCTCTATTGTCTGCACAACAAAATTATCAAAGGCGATCCGGATGAGGAATTGGTGGCGCAGAAAGTCGTCGGGAAGTAGCCGGATTTCTTCGTCGAAGCTGTCGCCGCATCCTCTCTGGACCGCATCTCATTCTTCCCTGAAGCTATAGCTCTTCCCGCAGCCCCTCATCGTGCCGCCGCGCCAATTCCAGCAGGCGAATCAACTCCGCCAACTCGCCGCGCTTCAGATGCCCCAGCAGCTCCACCGGAGACGCCAGAATCATCGGGTCCATCTCCTTGAGCAGAGCGAGGCCCGTCTCGGAGATCACGGTCCAGACCACGCGCCGATCATGAGAGTCGCGCCGCTGGCCGATCAGCTTGAGCGCCTTCAGCCGCTTGAGCAACCTCGTAATGTCCGGTTCGGCGGCAATCATGCGGCTGCCGATCGCCGAACAGGTCAAACCAGCCGGATGCGCCCCGCGCAGAATCCTCAGCACGTTGTACTGCGTCGAGGTCACGCCCCATTCGCGGGTCTTCAGGTGAATGGCGCGGTTGAGGCAGTCGGAGGTGCGCAGCAGGTTCAGCAGCGCCTCTTCCTCCAGGCTTGCGAAGGGGCGCTGCTGCGCGATTTCCAGCTTCAGTCCTGCCATGGCCGGCCTTTCTCAAAACCAATCTCTTCTTGTCAGGCCCTTACTGCTTGATGACTTCCAGCTCGATGGTCAGCTTCACCTCGTCCCCCACGATGCCCGCCGGAAACGCTGTGGCGATGCCAAAGGCGCTGCGGCTAAGCGTTGTGGTGGCCGTGAAGCCGGAGTGCCACTTGCTATCCGCGCCCCGAACCGGCCCACGCGGGCCTTCCACGTCCAGCACCACGGGCCTGGAGACGCCGCGCAGCTTCAAGTTGCCGGTCACCGTCAGCCTGCTTCCGTTCTTCGCCACTCCGGTGCTGGCAAAGGTGGCGGTTGGGAACCGATCCACGTCAAAGAAATCCGCGCTCTTGACGATGGTGTCGCGGGTCTCCTCGCCGGTGTCCACCGTGCCTGCGTCGATGGTGGCCGTCACAGTGGACTTGGTCGCGTCGGCCTCATTCCACAGAAGTGTCGCCGCCACTTTGCCGATGCGTCCATGCACATTGGCGACCCCCAGATGGCTGATCGTGAAGTCCACCTCGCTGTGCGCCGGATCGCTGGTCCAGGTGGTGGTTTGCGCCCACCCCAGGGGAGCCGCCAGCGCCAAAATAACAATCCCAACTGCCAAACCCTTCATTCAAAAATCCTATCAGTGCCGGGCTCGACGGCCCTCGGCCAAAAGTAGCATCCAATCTTCTCTAGATAAGACGCCCCAGCCAAGTATTTGTTGCAACAAGTATCAAAAGATAGGGAATAGGGAATAGGGAATAGGGAATAGGGAAAAGCCATACGAGCCGACTAAGCTGAGTGGAAGCCACGAACTCGCGACCAGCGCCTCTTCCCTATTCCCTACTCCCTACTCCCTATTCCCTATTCCCTGTTCTTTGCTATTCTCCCATCCATGTCCGTCCTCGACGACTTCCGGCGTCTCACCCGGCCTCAGCGGCACACCTTTCTAGCAGCCTTCCTCGGCTGGACAATGGATTCGCTCGACTTTTTTCTGCTGATCTTCTGCGTCAAAGCCATCGCCGCGGACTTCCACACTCAGCCATCGGCGATCCTGGGCGCGGTCTTCCTCACCCAGGCCTTCCGGCCTGTGGGCGCTCTACTCTTTGGCTTGCTGGCCGACCGCTATGGCCGCCGTCCGGTGCTGATGTTCAACATTCTCAGCTTCTCGGTCATCGAACTGGCCTGCGCCTTCGCGCCTTCGCTCTTTGTGTTGCTGATCCTGCGCGCGCTCTTTGGTCTGGCCATGGGCGGCGAATGGGGCGTGGGCGCGGCGCTGGCCTTCGAGACACTCCCCAAAGAGGGCAGAGGCAGCTTCTCCGGCCTCTTGCAAGAAGGCTACGCGATGGGATCGATCCTGGCCGCCGGCGCTTTCGCGCTCTTCTTTCATTGGATCGGCTGGCGAGGGCTGTTCATCCTCGGCTCCATGCCGGCCCTGCTGGTCTTTTATGTCCAAGCGCGGGTGGCCGAATCGCCCGTCTGGCTGGAAGGAAAGAAGCGTCGGCTCACGCGCTCTCCCATGGACGCTCGCGGCGCCAAGGCTGGAGACTTCGCCCGCCTGTTGGCCTTCCTGCCCACCTTCCTCTTCTTGATCCTGCTGATGACCGCCTTCATGAGCTTCTCCCACGGCACGCAGGACGTCTACCCCACCTTCCTCGCAACCCAGGCGCGGCTCTCGCCGGGAACCGTTGGCCTGATCGGCGTACTCTACGGCTTCGGCTCCATCGCCGGCGGCATCGCCTTCGGCGGGCTCTCAGAGAAGTGGGGCCGCAAGCGGGCCATCGTCACCGCGGCTCTGCTGGCGATCCCCGTCATTCCCCTTTACGCTTACGGCCACTCGGCCCTCACGCTGGGCGTCGGCGCGGTGCTGATGCAATTCATGGTGCAGGGAGCATGGGGCGTGGTGCCTGCCTATTTGACCGAGTTGTCGCCGGCCCCGGTGCGGGCCACGGCTCCCGGCCTGGCTTATCAGTTGGGCGGCCTCCTCACCTCCTGGAACGGCAAAGCGCAGGCCCTCCTCGCCGAGCGCACCGGCAACTATCCCGCCGTGCTGGCGATCACCGTCATCGTTGTGGCGCTCTCGCTCTCCGGCCTCGCCCTCCTGGGCCGCGAAGCCAAAGGCCAGGAGATGACTGCGGGGTGACGCTATCGAGGATTGTATGTTTTGGCGTAACCTCGAAGTTGGAGGTGCGGAAATGCCCAATCTCGATTGGTCTCAATCTCCCGCCGTCGAAAGCGTCCCCGGCAAGGTGAGCGGCGCCTGGGTGCTCAGGGGAACTCGTATGCCGGTTCAGACGGTCTTTGTGAATCTTAAGGCAGGCATGTCGGCGCAAGAAGTCACGGATATATTCGACGGACTCCAACTTGAGCAGGTCGAGGCGGTTATTCAATTCGTCGTCCAAAGTCTCGATAAAGAACCCAGTTATATTTGACCGCTTTCCGTATGTTTGAGGTGTGAAAAAGCCAGCACAAATCAGGGACACTAACAAACATGGCCAAATGCTTGTACAGAAGACTGAAGAATGCAGCCCTAACCATCGGTTTGCCAAAGTTTGGATTCTGAGTTGCCCAGGGCATGGGACTTATAAGGCGAACAGTTGCGATTTCCATGACCGGAGATGCCCCGACGAGGGTGGTAAGCCAGGGCTTGAATAAATAGAGCACCGATGAAATGGGTTCGTGGTCTCCCACCCATCGCAAAGAACGCGATGGATGGGGCACGCAGGCTTCACGGCGATGGGGAACTGGGCTTTACCCCCAGCCTACCGCTGAAACACCCCTACAAGCTCCCCGCGCGCCAGAATGTGCCCCTGCATCGCCGCCTCGACCTGCGCCCGTGTCACGCCCGCCGCCAGGCCCAGTTTCGCATCCAGCGCATACACCGTGAAGACATAGTGGTGCGGCGCGTGTCCCGGCGGGCACGGACCACCATAGCCAAGGTTGCCGAAGTCGTTACGGCCCTGGCGCGCGCCGTCGGCAAGCTGGCCCTCGCTGGGCAGCCCCTCGGGAAGCGCCCGCGTCGCGGCAGGCAGATCGTAAAGCACCCAATGCACAAAGGTCCGTCCCGGCGCGTCCGGATCGCTGACGATCAGCGCAAAACTCGCCGTTCCTTTGGGCGGCGCGCTCCAGGCCAGTTGCGGCGAGATGCCCGCTCCGCTGCATGTAAACTCCGCCGGAATCCGGCTGCCCTGAAGGCTGCTGCTGGTGACCGCCAGCGTCTGCGCCCTTGCAACGAAGCCATGGCAGCCGGGCAGCGCAGCAGCCACGAGCAGTATCCCTGCCGCGACGAACCACACTCTTCGCCGCAATCTCACGCCAACACTTTCACAGCCCGTGCTTCTCGAAGCGCGCATAAGCTCCCCTCTTTTGCAACGCCACCAATGAATTCCAACCGAAGGCAACCTCGGCCGCCGAATCGTTGGCCGCCGCCATCGCCTCGCCGACCACTGCGTCCATTCTGATAGGCTAAAGCATCGTTTCGGCTCGCGCCGCGTCCAACCCAGATTGGCGTGCATTACCTGCGGGGCGTAACAGTTCTGGTGCGCGACCGGAAATTCTCACGCCAGTAACACAGCATGATGCACAATCGTCTATGGGAGATTAACCGCCGTGCCGCGTATTCACTTTCAACTCCAGCTCGCCGAACTCAAAGACAAGCTGCTCGCCATGGCGGCGCTCTCGCAGCAGGCTGTCGAGTCCGCGGTGGACGCCTACCTGCAGCGCGACAAGGGCCTGTGCAAGTACGTCAAGCAGAACGAGGCCGCCATCAACACCGCGCAGCACGAGCTCGACGAGATGGCCTACGAACTGCTCGCCAAGGAGCAGCCCATGGCCATCGATCTGCGCTTCATCCTGGCCGTCATCAAGATCAACGGCGACCTGGAGCGCATCGGCGACCAGTCGATGGGCATTGCCCGCCGCACCAAAGAGATTATGAAGCACGAGGAGATCGATCTGCCCGTCGATTTCGCGGCCATGGGCGAGTTTGCCGGCCGCATGATCCGCTCGGCGTTGCAGTCGCTGCTGGAGGGCGATGCGCGCCTGGCCGACTCGGTGCGCGAGATGGACGACGAGATCGACCGCATGAACCGCCGCGCCCACGCCGACCTGCTCCAGCTCATCCAGGAGAAGCCCGGCTTCACCGTCCAGGCGATGAACGGCATCCTGGTGGCCAAAAACCTTGAGCGCATCGCCGATCACGCCTCCAACATCGCCACCGACGTCATCTTCTGGGTGCGCGGCGCCGACGTGCGCCACCAGTTGAGCATGGCGATGGATTGAGAGAAGCGGGGATAGGGAATAGGGAACCTAAGGCTCAATGGCCCTTGCGCGGCCTGGAGCCTCAGGCAAATTCCTCAAGAAACGCCTCGAACTCAGGCAACGGCAGCGGCCGGCTGAACAAGAATCCCTGGAAGGAGTGGCAGCCAAGCCCGGCCAGGAAGCCCCGCTGCTCTTCGGTTTCCACGCCCTCGGCCATCACCGACAAATCCATTGCCCGGCCCAAAGAAATAATGGTTTGCGCAATGGCGCCGCTGGTCACGTCGACCATCATGTCGCGCACAAAGGTGCGGTCGATCTTCAGTTCGTCCAGCGGCAGCCGCTTGAGATAGGCGAGCGACGAGTAGCCGGTGCCGAAGTCGTCCAGAGAGAAGCTCAAGCCATGCGACTTGAGTTCGGTCATCTTGGCAATAACATCCTCGAAGCTCTCCACCAGCAGGCTCTCGGTCAGTTCCAGCTTGAGGAATTTCGGGTTGGCTCCGGTGCGATCCAGCGCCGCCAGCACCTGCTCGATGAACTCCGGCTGGCGGAACTGCAGAGCGCTGATGTTGACCGAGAGGGCGAGCTGAGCTGTTTCATGCCGGTCCGCCCACGAGGCAATCTGCCGGCAGGCGGTCTCCAGAACCCAAACGCCCATGGGCAAAATCAGCCTCGATTCCTCGCTCATGGGAATGAACTCGTCCGGCGGCACGATGCCGCGGATCGGGTGCCTCCAGCGGATCAGGGCCTCGGCGCCCGTCAACCGGCCCCGCTCGACCTGAGGCTGATAGTAAAGCATGAACTGGTTTGCCTTGATCGCGTGGCGCAGGTCCTCCTCCAGCGCGGCGCGGGCGTTGACGGCGGCCTGCAAGGCGGGGGAGAAAAAGCGTATGCTGTTGCGGCCGGCCGACTTGGCCTGATGCTGTGCAATATCCATCTGCTGCATGATATCGTCCGTTTCGTCGTGCCGGTCCCCGAAGACGGTAACCCCGATGCTGGCGGCCAGCATGCACTCGCGGTCATCCAGCAGATAGGGCTGGCCAATCGATTCCAGGATGATTTCCCCGGCGGCCTTGGCCTGAGCCGCGGCGTCCTCGGCAACTTCGCTCAGTTCGTCCAGCATCACGACAAACTCATCGCCGCCCAGCCGGTACACGTTGTCGCTTTCGCAGCAGCAAACGACCAGGCGCTGGGAGACCTGCTTGAGCAGAATATCGCCCGCATGATGGCCCAAAGTGTCGTTCAACGTCTTGAAATTATCCAGATCCACGAGCAGCAGCGCATGCAAGCGGTCGTTTCGGGCGCCAGTGGCCGCAGCCGAGCGCAGCCTCTCCAGCAGCAGGCGGCGGTTGGGCAGGCCTGTCAACGAGTCGTAAAAGGCCAGATTCCTGATCGTGCTCTCCGCCGCTTTGGCTGCCGAAATATCCCGCGTGATCGAAAGAAGGCAGGCAACGCCGTCAATCTCCATCGCCGACGCCGATAACTCGCCCCAGAATACATCTCCATTCTTCTTTCTGAACTGGGCCTCCAAACCGCGGCAACAGGAGGTCGCGGTCAGCATGTCCACCAGTTGTTGCCGGTCGTGGGGATTGGCCCATACCCCCAGTTCCAGGCTCGTTCGCCCAATAACTTCTTCGCGTTCAAATCCCAGGATGTCGAGGAAAGCCTGATTGACGTCGATAAATTGCCCATCGCTCATGCGATTGATATTGATGGCGTCAAGGCTGGTCTGGAAGGCCGTGCGATAACGCTCCTCGCTCAGGCGCAGCGCCTCGGTAGCCGCGGTCAGCAGAACCTCGGCCTCCTTGGCCGCGGTGATGTCCTGCATCACCGAAAGAATGCAGTCCACACCCTCGACCACAATGGCCGATGCCGAGATCAGTACCCAGATGACCGCACCGCCGTGCCTGACAAACTGAGTCTGCATATCGCGGAACCCGGAGTGCTCTCTCAGTGCCTTAACCATCACCAGGCGAGCAGCCGGGTCGACCCAGAAGTTGAGTTCCAGCGATGTCCGGCCAATGACCTCTTCCCGCTCGAAGCCCATCAGTTCGAGAAAAGCCCGGTTGACATCGATGTATTTTCCATCGCTCAATTGGCTGATCGCAATGCCGTCGACGCTGGTTTGGAAGACGGTGCGGTAGTGTTCTTCGCTCAGCCGCAGAGCCTCGGCCGCCGCCTTGGCCGTAGAGATGTCCTGCGCGAACGCAAGCATGCATTGCGTTCCCCCAACCTCAATCAAGGTTGCCGACAGCCGCATCCAAAAGATATCTCCGTCCCCTCTCCGGAACTGGAAATCCAAACCCCGGCACTCTTTGTTCCGCAGCAGCTCGTCGATCAATCTCTCCCTGTCGGCAACATTCACCCATAAGCCAAGTTCCAGCGTAGTATGCCCAACCACCTGGCCGCGCTCGTATCGCGTCCAATCGAGGAATGCCTTGTTGGCGTCGAGAATCATCCCGTCGCTCACCCGGCCAATCATGATTGCGGAAGGGCAGGTCTGGAACACGGATCTGTAACGCTCTTCGCTTAACCGCTGCACCTCCCGAGACGCCGCTGTCCGCTCTTCCGCGGCCTTGATCTCCGAGATGTCCCGCGCGAACGCAACCCGGCATTCAAGCCCGTCGATCTCAATCAGCGATGCCGACAGGCGCATCCAGAAGATCTCTCCGTTCTTTCTCCTCGACAGAACCTCGAAGTCGCTGCACTTGCCGTTCTCCCGCAATGCGTCGGCGAACCTCTGCTTGTCGCTCTCGTTCACCCAGATGCCGAGTTCGGCGATGGTGTGACCGATCACTTCGTTGCGCTCAAAGCCCGCCGAATCGAGAAAGGCTTGATTGGCTTCCAGGATGACCCCATCGCTCATCCGCGAAATCACCACGGCATCCGGGCTGGTCTCGAATACGGTGCTATAACGCGATTCGCCAACCCGCAGCGCTTCGGCGCTTGCCGCCAACTGCGCCTCGGCCGCCTTGAGGGCGTTGATGTCCTCGACCAGGCCTAAATAGTGAAGCGCGCGGCCCTCGCCGTCGCGCTGGATCGACACCGTCAACTTTGCCCAGGCAATATTGCCGTCCTTGCGGATGTAGCGTTTCTCCCAACTGGCAAAATCGGTCTTGCCGGTCGACAATCGCTCCTGCATCGCCAGACTCTCGGCCAGATCCTCAGGCAGCGTAATCTGCTGGAAAGTCAAGCCCTTTACTTCCTCTGGAGAGTAGCCGAGCATCTCGGCGAAGCGCGCGTTGCACCTGAGAATAGGGCCCTCGAACGAAGCATGGACGATGCCGATTGCAGCCTGTTCGAAAGTAGCGCGATAGCGCTCTTCGCTATCCCGCAGTTGCTTCTCCGCCCGCTTGCCCTCGGTGATGTCTTTGCCGAAGACCGAAATTCCGGTCGCTGCCCCATCCACCTGGATCGGATTGAAAGACAGCTCCAGCGTGCGGCCATCGAGCATGGGGTACTCGGCGTGGAATGGCCCTTCCCGCAGCGCGTGTTCAAAGAACGGAGGCCAGAGCGCGCCCTTCTCCGGCGGAAGATAGTCGTGCAGGCGAAACCCCTCCGCAAGACGCACGCCAAACGTGGTCTCGAAGTCCTGCTGCAAGGCGCGATTGAAGGCAATCAAGCGAAAGTCGAGGTCCACCGACCAGATAAGGTCATCCGTGCTCTCGATCAAGGCCGCGAGATTCGCTTCAGCTTGAATGTGCATTCTGACCCTTCATGGCCCGGTCCAACTCGCTCTTCCCAGTCAATCCATCTTTGCCGGTATGCCGTATTCTTCGGAGAAAGCCGGCGCGGCCTTCAATAAAATCTGGATCGCCGCGAAAAATACCTCGTAAGTGTACTCCGAAGACAACACTTCTTCACAGCATTTTCTTTTTATAAACCGGAGACTGAGCGCAAGACGGGCGCGCCGCAAGGCAGGACAAGCTGCCCCCACGGAGGCCTCCCGCCGTTTTCTCTATATTAAAACGTTTGATTAAGCCTTTTCCAGCGGATGGTCCGCATAATGCAGCAGCACGGCCACCGCGCA
>JBEKPI010000113.1:0-12026 GCA_049520855.1 Occallatibacter sp. | reverse complement strand
GGCCGGGGTGATGAGGATCAAGCGCGAAGGTGCGAGGCGCGAGGTGCGAGGTACGAGCGAGGCGCGACCGGAGCGTGGGTTGGCGATGGCGCTGGCGGGGAATGGGCGGTGGTGCTGGCTCGACCCGAAGTTGGGCGCGATGCACGCGGTGGCGGAGGCGGCGAGGAAGGTTGCGTGTACGGGCGCGGTGCCGGTGGCGGCGACGAACTGCTTGAACTTCGGCAATCCGGAGAAGCCGGAGATCATGGCGCAGCTTTCGGCGGCCATCGACGGCATCAGCGAAGCCTGTTTGGCGCTGGGAACCCCCGTCACCGGCGGCAACGTCTCGCTCTACAACGAAACGCGCGGCGAAGGGATTTACCCCACCCCGGTGCTGGGCATCGTCGGCATTCTGGACGATGTGAATAAGGCGGTTCCGGCGGATTTCCAACAGGCAAAGGACGCGATCATGCTCTTGTGGCCGGTACCGCGCGGCGAAGAGCCAGAGCCCAACCTGACGGTTCCCTTCCAACCCGAACCCATGCGCTATTACCCGGTGGACGCCGTTCCGCAAGAGCCTGTCGCCAATGCGGACCCCGAGGAACCCGAAGCCACGGCAGCCGCAGATTTGGCGTCTTTCGGTTCATCCGAATTTGCCAAAGTCGTGCTGGGCGGCCTCTGGGGCACGCCGCCGCCGCTCGATCTCGATGCCGAAGCCAATTTGCATAAGCTGCTGGCAGAGTTGGCCGAGGAGGGTCTGCTTCGTTCCGCCCGCGACATCTCAGACGGCGGCATCGCTGTCGCCCTGGCGCAGGCCGCGTTTCCAAAGGGAATCGGCGCAACCGCCGAGCAGGATCGGTCGCTGATGGTTTACCCGCTCTTCGGCCTCTTCGCCGAACCGGCCTCCACACTGCTCGTGACCACCGATCCCAGCAACATCTCTGAGATCGAAAGACTGGCCGGCGAATACAGCTTTCTCTGTGCCCGCATCGGCTCGACTGGCGGTGACCGCCTGGAAATTACGGTTGACGGCGAGCCTTTCATCTCGGCTCCGCTCAACGATTTGCGCAAGCCCTGGGCCTCCGCCCTGGAATCTACCCTCCACGGCGAGGTAACGGCATGACCCGGCTGCTCTACCAGGGGGTTGATGGCGAAATCGACGCATCAGCCGCCAGCTTTGTATCAGGGCACGACTTTAGTCGTGCCGCAAAGGCGACAGAATTAGCGAGGGCTTTAGCCCCTGAGGGAAGTCTTTGTACCGAAGACGACCCCAAACTGCGCGAAGAATGTGGTGTCATTGCCATTCACGGACATCCGGAGGCCGCCCGCCAGGCCTATCTGGGCCTTTACGCCTTGCAGCATCGCGGCCAGGAATCGGCCGGCATCGCCACCGCCGATGGGCTGCATCTGGCCAACATCAAGGGCATGGGACTGGTTTCGGAGATCTTCACCGACGACGTGCTTGCCAAGCTCCCGGGCGAGATGGCCATTGGCCATACGCGCTACTCCACCACCGGCGACTCGGCCCTGCTTAATGCCCAGCCGATTCGGGTCGATTCGGTCAAAGGCCTCATCGCCATCGCCCACAATGGCAATCTGGTCAACCTGGGCAACGTGCGCGCCCGCCTGGAGCGCGACGGCGCGTACTTCCAGACGACGTCGGATTCCGAGATCATCGTCCAGCTCATCGCCCACTCCCGCGCCTCAACGCTGGTGGACGCCATCGCCGACTCGCTCTCGCAGGTCGAAGGCGCCTTTTCCATCGTGATGATGACTCGCGACCGCATCTTCGCAGCGCGCGACCCGCGCGGCTTCCGCCCGCTCTCGATGGGCCGCATCAAGAATCCGGACGGCGCGGGCGCGGACACGATTGTCTTTGCCTCCGAGACATGCGCCTTCGACCTGCTCCGCGCCGAATATATCCGCGACGTGCTCCCCGGCGAACTGGTCATGGTCACCCAGGACGGAGTCACCAGCCGCCAGTACGCGACCGGGTTTCCGCAAGCCAGTTGCATCTTTGAACACGTTTACTTCGCCCGCCCCGACAGCCGCATCTTTGGCCGCTGGGTGCAGGAGAGCCGCGACCAGATGGGCCGTCAGCTTGCGCGCGAGTCTGCCGTTTCCGCCGACGTTGTCGTCCCGGTCCCCGACTCCGGCGTGACCGCGGCTCTCGGTTATGCGGAGGAGGCGGGCCTGCCCTTTCGCTTCGGCCTCATCCGCAACCACTATGTCGGCCGCACCTTCATCGAGCCCGAGCAGCGCGTCCGCGACTTCGGCGTCCGCCTCAAGCTCAACCCGGTGCGCAATCTGCTCGAAGGCAAGCGCGTCATCCTCATCGACGACTCCATCATCCGCGGAACCACCAGCCGGAAGATTGTCCGCATGGTCCGAGGCGCCGGCGCAAAGGAAGTCCACCTCCGCATCAGTTGCCCGCCGACGATTTCGCCGTGCTTTTATGGCGTTGACACCCCCAGCAAGCGCGACCTGATCGCCGCCAACAAGTCGATTGAAGAGATCCGCGCCTTCATCGAAGCCGACTCATTGGCTTACTTATCCCTCGATGGCCTGCTGAAATCCTGCGAAAGCCAGGAGCACACTAGCTACTGCACCGCCTGTTACACCGGCAACTATCCAACTCAGTGGGTCGATGTGGAAGAGATTCTGCCGGCGGCGAGTGTTCTATAGCTCTATCGATCGCCGCTATCGTGCCAGGGCGCGCGGGATTTTAAGACCAAACGAGTCCTTGGACTCCATGAAATCCGCTACTCCCGCTCGGCGAGATTTTCCTGATTCTTGAGATCGATTCCCAACTGCTGGCACTTCTTGTAGAGGTGGCTGCGTTCGAGTCCCAGCGCGCGGGCGGTCTGGGTGATGTGCCGGTTATGGCGCTCAAGTTCCCTGAGCACTTCGGTGCGCTCAAAGGCCGCGACCCGCTCGGCCAGCGGACCCGCTGCATCCGGAGCGCCGACAATGGCCAGGTTGCGCGAGGAGTGAGCGGCGGGCAACGCGAGCTGGACGGCCTCGGCATCGACTTGCGAGCCGGCCAGCAGCAGGAGCCGCTCGACCACGTTGCGCAACTCGCGAATGTTGCCCGGCCATGCGTAGAGCTTGAGCGCTTCGATTGCTTCTGCGGCAAAAGGAACGGGCTTCCAGCCGTTCTGCGCGCTGACCTGACGGGCGAAGTGCTCGACCAATGCAGGCAGGTCTTCGGGGCGCTGGCGCAGCGGCGGCAGCTCGACGGGAAAGACGACGACGCGATGGTAGAGGTCGCGCCGAAAGCCGCCGGACTCGACGAGCTGCGAGAGGTTGCGATGCGTGGCCACAAGGACGCGCACATCGACGGTGGTGGGCTTGGCAGCGCCGATGCGCTCGACTTCGCCCTCTTCAAGCACGCGCAGCAGCTTGGCCTGCATGGCGGGCGGCATATCGCCGATTTCGTCGAGGAAGAGAGTGCCGCGATGGGCTTGCTCGAATTTTCCGGTGTGCCGCTGCGCCGCGCCGGTGAAAGAACCTTTCTCGTGGCCGAAGAGTTCGCTCTCAATCAGTTCGGCGGGGACGGCCGCGCAGTTGAGCGTAACGAATGGGCCTGCCGCGCGATTGCTCTTCTCGTGCAGCGTGCGCGCGACCAGTTCCTTGCCGGTGCCGGTTTCGCCGTAGATGCAGATGCGCGATTCGCTGGCAGCGACGCGTTCGATCTGCGCCATCACCCGGCGCATGGTCTCGCCGGAAAAAACCAGCGTGTGCTTGCCGACGCGTGTGCGCAGATCTTGATTCTCGGTTTCGAGGCGCGTGAGCTTAAGCGCGTTCTCGACGGTGACTAGCAACTTCTCGGTGGTCAGCGGCTTTTCGAGAAAGTCCAGAGCGCCGAGGCGCGTGGCGCGCACGGCCATCTCGATATGCGCTTGGCCGCTCATCATCACCACGGGCGCGGCGACGCCAGCAGCCTTCAGGTCTTCGAGCAGGGCGAGACCGTCGCGGCGGGGCATCACCACGTCGCTGAGAATGAGGTCGAAGGGCTGTGTGCGGGCGAGTTCCAGCGCGCGGGCGGCGTTGTCGCAAACGACAGCCTCGTGGCCCGCGAGGCGGAAGGCGCGGGAGAGCGACGCCAGCGTGTTGGCTTCGTCGTCGACGATGAGGATATTTGCTTTGGCGGTCATAAAATCAGCTTCTAGCTGTTAGCTCCTAGCCTCTAGCTCCTAAGTTCAGATCTTCCCATGTTAGGCGAACTTCGATCCGAAACAGAAGCGGTTAAAACAACAAGACGAACTGAAACTGCCGAAAGCTAATAGCTAAAAGCTAAGAGCTAACGGCTGCTTTCGGCAGTGTGATGACGAAGATCGCGCCGCCGCCGGGTCGGCTTTCGACGGCGATGGTTCCCGCGTGGTCGGCGACGACCGATTGCACAATCGCAAGGCCGAGACCGGTTCCATGCTGCTTGGTTGTGTAGTAAGGCGTGAAGAGGCGCTCGCACTCCTCGGGCGTGAGGCCCGCGCCGGTATCACTGATGCGTATCTCGACTTGGTCGCCGCGCGGTTTGGCGGAGAGCGTCAATGTGCCGCCCTCGGGCATCGCGTCCATCGCATTGAGGACGAGATTGGAAAGCGCGCGGTGCAGCAGTTCGGGGTCGGCGTCAAGCGGCATGGGCTCGGCCGCGAGGTCAATCTCGAAGTCGATCTTGTTTGCTTGTTGGCCGGAGGCTTCGTAGAGAGAGCGCACCCGCTCGATTGCATCTTTCGCGTCGATGCGCTCCAACTGCGGCTTGGGCATCTTGCTGAAGTCGCTGAAGCGGCCAATGATGGTCTTGAGGTTGGCGATCTCCATCGAGAGCGTCTGCGTGCTTTCGCGAAAGACCTCGTCGAACTCGGCCTCCGGCAGCGCCCGCGCTCGCACCAGATTTTCGACCGTCAATTGCAGCGGGAAGAGCGGGTTCTTGAGCTCATGCGCAAGCCGCCGCGCCAGCTCGCGCCACGCGGCAACGCGCTCGCTCTGCACCAACCGCTCGCGCTGGCTGGCCAGTTGCGCGGTCATGCGGTTGAAGCCGCGCGCCAGCACATCCACTTCATCGCGGCCGCGGCCCCGCTTGCGCTCCGGCACAGTGGTCTCCCAGTTGCCTGCGGCGACCTGCTGGGCGGCGCGCGCCAACTGCTCGATGGGCCGAGAGACCCGCGCGGCGATCCACAGGCTGGCCAGTATCGCCAGCAGGATTCCACCGGCGGCGACTCCGTAAGCAATGCGGCGAATCTGCTGCTGCGCCTCGATCATGCCGCCGCGCGAGATCGCGACGGTGAGTACAGCCAGCACATCGCCGGCGCCGCTCTTGAGCGGAATCGCGGTCGCATTGACGCTGTCTTCGCGGCGAGGGGTGAGATACAGAATTCCGCTGGACGGCTCGCCGCTCTTGCGCGCCGCGTCTACCAAAGGTTGATACTGAGCGGCTCCGGCGACATCGCCAACAGGGGCGATAAGCATCTTCGGATCGAACGTAGCTGGCGCGGCATCGTTGTAGAGACCAATCAACATTCCCGGCGCGACAGGCAGGTCGGCCAAAAAACTTTGGTCGAGGCGTTTGCCGCCGATCAGCCGGACTGCCTGCTCGCCGCCCGATTCGGGACGCCGCACGGCGCGCACCGCAAAGAGACCCAGCGCGGCGGTGCCGTCGGGCAGGTCTTCTCGCTTGAGGAAAGTTGCCGCAGTCTGCGTTGCGGCAGGCTCGGCATAACCGAAGCGCGCCGGCCACTGCGCCGAGCTGACCACGTTGCCGTCGGGGCCGACGATCTCAAGGAAGTCGAGCTGCGCATCTTGCGCCAGCGATTGCGCCTCGGTGACATAGAGCGATGAGTCGCCGGATTGCGACAGTTCAAAGGCCATGGCGCGCACGCGTTCGCTAGCGGCCATGCGGTCCACTGCCGCAGCCACTTCCGCGGAGCGGTGCTGAAACTCGCGCTGGAACTGGCTGACGAAGAGCGCCGTCTCCTGCTGGTCGCGCTGCTCGAAGACCTGGCGGATGCGCACCAGCACGGTCCACGCCACCGCGGCCACGACAATCGCGACAGTCAGCGAAAGCAGCAACAGCAGCTTTTGGCGCAGGTTCATGGCGCGTCCTCCAGCGAAGCGCCGGCCAGGAGCGGATCGCCATCGGCGCTCAGGCGCAGATCGCGAACGCGGCCGCCGATGGCGTAGGCGCGCGGCATATAGAGCAGGGGAATCAGCGTGTGGGTTTCAAGGAAATCGCGCTCGATGCGGAAGAGGCCCGCCGGACTTTCGTCCAGGACCGGCGTTGTTTGTCCAGCGGCGCGCAGCATCGACTCGAGCGCGGCCCGCGGCTGGTTCAATGCAAGCGGAAAGCTGCGCAGGGCAAGGTCCGCAGGGCGTGCGCCGCTTGCGGCAACCAGCTGCACATTGAATCCCGCCTCGTGAAGATTGAGCGCAATGCGCTGCGCCGCCAACTGCATCGCGCCGCCGCCCTCGGCGGTCATGGTCAGCGGCGGAGGGGTGAGGCCTCCGTGCTTTTCATGGGACTTGTTCAGGTCGCGCTCGGTGGGAAAGAGAAACGAGTAGCCGGTGAGCGCGGAGGGCAACAGGCTGGCCGTAACTTCACCTTGCTTTTGAAAGATCACGTTGGAGAGCGCGTTGCGATCGACAGCCAGCGCAATGGCGGCGCGCAGGTCGGGATTGCCGAGAACGCCGGAGCTTGCAACCGCGAGCGCAAGCAGCGCGGCAGGCGGCGATTGAAGCACCGTGAGCCGCTGCTCGCGGGCCTGGCGCAATTGCTCGGCCGGAACCTCGACCAGATCGGCGCGGCCCACGCTCAGGTCGAGCCACTGGTCGCGAATGGCGCGATGCACGCGAATCTCGACCGCATCCACAAAGGGCCTGCCCTGCCAGCAGTTCTCGTTGGCGGCCAGCGTCAGCACGCCGTTATTGAAGCCATGCAGTTGAAACGGCCCGGTGCCGATGTTGCCACCCGCATCGGCGGCAATCAGATACGCATCGCCCGCCAGCAGCGCGGGCAGGTTGGGCATGGGCGAGTCGCCGGTGAAGACCACCGACGAACCCGCTGCATGAATCGCCGTCCACGGGCAGTTGGCGCTGCATGCAAGATTCAGCGCAGTTACAACCGTGATAGAAGTTACAATCGAGTCGTCGTGGAAGCGAACGCCGGGACGCAGCCAGAACTCCCAGCGATGATTGTCATTCTCCGATCTCCACTGGACGGCCAGCGACGGGCGAACGTCGCCATCGGCATCCATGCGCGTGAGGCCATCGAGCGTCAGGCGCCGCGCCAGGCCGTCGGGCTCTTGCCACGGATCACCTTCGATTTCGACGCGCAATGTGCCGCCAAAGTGCGGACGGGTGCGCGCCGCGGCGGGCAGCGCCAACGAGGCTAACAAACAGCTAATTGCAACTTGCCGTAACACGGTCCACCTCATATCGATCTGTCGCGCCCGGACTGGCGGCTTTGCGCACCACGGCGAAGACGCTCTTGCCGTCCGCCGCGGTCCATAGCGCTGTCACGGTGCCGTCCATGGCCAGCGGAGCGCTTGAAGGAACGGCCTCTTGCGCGGGCAACTCAAAGGCGCGCAGGCTGTCGCTGGCCGCCTCGCCGGAGCCGGAGGCGACGATCTGCGCGCCCGCTCCGCAACCGGGCTGGAGCGCGGCAAAGTCGCTGCCCCAGTCGCGCGCGCCCGCAACCGGCTTCAGCGCGCCGTTCTCCAGAATCTCCAGCTTGCCGTCAACTCCGCCAAGCAGTAATGCCGCGCCGTTGGAAGGCCGCGCAAGCCAGGCAGCGGTGTAGAACGGAGGCAGCTCCGGGCCGAGGCTGGGAGATAGAATTCCGGTGAAGTAATTGCGGGCGGTGTTGTAGAAGGCCTTGATCGGAGTAACACTGACGTCCTCCTGCGCATTGGCTCCCGCTTGCCAGACAGGCGCCCAGAAGATCGGCCACGGATCGTCGCTTTCACGGCATTGGATGGTCCACTCCCCCGCCGGCTGCGCGGGCTGGTAGCTGCCGCTGCAACTCATGCCGGCGACCGAAGCCTCGAAGCCATCCCGGCCCGGCGTGGGAAGAATCATTCCGCGCGGGTCACGCGCGAGCGGCTTCTTCTGGCCGATGGCGACGCGCTTCCGCTCTTGCCAGCCTTCGGCGGCATTACTGTAGACCACGATCTCCTCCGGCTCGAGAACCACCAGAGCGTCCGCCATTTCCAGCGCCGCAAGCATCTCATCGCGCGTGGCGAGGATGGTCTGCTTGCGCAATGCGACTCCGCTCTCGGCTTGAGTTTGCCGTATAGTTCCTTGCTTCACTTCCACCATCGCCACGCGCGTCTCGTTGCCCTCGGCGATCTCGGCCACCCACACTCGTCCCCGCTGGTTCTCGCTCAGAGTCAGGCGGATTTCGTTGGCGCTCTCCGCGCCGGATGCGAGTACGCCGAGGGTCTTCAAATCCTGTTCGAGCAGCCGCCGGATTGCTGGAATTTCGTCGTTGGAAACCGTGGAGAGGTTGCGGATCGTCAGCCTCGCCTGACCGGGGCCGAGAATCTCGGCGATCTGCCCGGCCAGAGCCGCGGCGGGCTTTTCCCATGGGCTGGGCGCGGGCGCGGCGCTTGCCGTCTGCGCGGTGAGCCCGGCCACAATCATCGGAATCAGCCAGATCAGCTTCATGGGATTCATCTTTCTGTTCATCATTCGTATGCGCGGATTATATCGTTTCAGGCTGTCGGGCAACGGACGCTTCAGTCAGCCTTGCCGATCAAGCCGGTAGAGAACCCACCCTAGCCGCAATTACAAAAACGCGGCTAGGGTGGGCTGCCTCGAGCCTCAACCTTCATTCCTCAATGCCCAGGCGCGGGCGCGGGCTCCGGCTCGCTTTCGCTGTCCATCTCCTGCTTCACCGGGCTGGCGGCCATGCTTTTGAAGACATCGTTGGCAAAGAAGAACTTGCCGTCCGATGGCACCATCAGCACTTGTATCTTGTCCGAGAGCCGTTCCGCGATGATCTTGTTGATGAGCAGCGGCGACTTGTTCAGAAGCGCCGCCTCGCTGGTCATGCGTTCGGCGTTGGCCGAGGCCATCAGGCGCACACGGCTGGCTTCGGCGTCGGCCAACAGATTGCGCCGCTGCAACTCCGCCTTGCTGTCGATGACCTTGGCCTCGGCATCGGCCTCCGCGTTCTGAATGGTCGTCTCCTTGTGCGCCTCGGCCTCCAGCTTGCTCTGCTCGATCTGCTTCTCCTTGAGCGGCAGCGTGTACTGCATCGCGTCGGACTCGCCTTTGGCCTCGACCACGCGCGACTGCGCCTCGCCCTCGGCCTCCTTTACCTTCTGAACGGCTTCGGCCTCGGCCTGCAATTCGGCGATGCGCACCTGCTTCTGTTGAATATCGGTCACCACGCCGAGCTGATCGTCCTCCTGCTCCTTCAGAAGCAGACCTTCCAGGCCCTTGGCGTATTCGGCGGGCAGTTGAATATCGGAGAGCATCACCTCTTCGACGAAGATGCCGTCTGCGCCGAGCTTGCGCGTGATAATCTCCGAGGCCTTCTCGCGCACCTCTTCGCGCTTGGTCGAGAATATCTCCCGCACCGTGTAAGCCGGCGCCAGCTCGCGCCAGGCGCTGGCCACCACCGGGGGCACCAGCTCCTTGTCCACGGGCTGGGGCATATGCGCCTGCACATTAGAGAGCTTGTTGGGGTCGAGGCGATAGCGCACGGTGACGGCGAGGCCGATGTTCAGTCCTTCGCGCGATTGCACGCTGAGGCCGCTCTTCTGCTCTCCAGCCTTCGCGCCCTCTTCGGCAAGGCCCGCGATGAAAAGGTGATCGCGCAGGTCGAAGGTCTCGACCTTTTCGACAAGCGGCGTAATGAAGTGCACGCCCGGATACAGCGTTCCCGGCAGTGTGCCGCTTATCTGGCTGACGCGCACGCCGCCCATTCCGCTGGGCACGACCACGATGCTCGATGCCACCAGCAGCGGCAGGCAAGCCACCAGCGCCAGCGCCACCGAGCCGCGCCACGCAATCTCTTCCGGCTCGCCGGCAGTTTCTTCTCCTTTGGCCTTGCGCCGCAACCTTTGTATGCGAAGCCAAAGACTATAAAGTGGAATAGCCAACGCGGCAGCCAGCAACAGCACTCCCGCAACCGTCAACAACAGCTTCAATGCGTTCATCGCCCTTCTCCTTTTTGGTGATTGCGCTCAATTCGTCTCCCGGTTCCCGGCCGTGGAGCAAGCAGCAGCCGGACCAGCCCGCCAAACGTCAGTTCCTCGAAGAGCAGCGCAGCCGCAACCGGCAGCAGTACAGCTCCTAAACCATTCGTCGCTTCCATCAGCAGATTCATCACGCGCCTCCTTTAGCGAGAAGCGATCAGGGCGGCGATCTGCGGATTCGCCGGCTCCGCGCCCCGAATTTCAGAGACCAGCACCTGAGCCAGGTCCGGCGTGGCCAATGCCACCAGAACCGGATCTGCCACGGCGGCAGGATTCTGACCATCGCCAAAGAGTTGCGCCGTTTCCTGGTTGCGCTGGCCTACCAGTTCCACCGTGTCGCCCACTTGAACCAGCTCGTAGAACTCCTCCAGGTCTTTCCTGGCCATGCGGATGCATCCGTGCGAGGCGGCCTTGCCGATAGACTTCGGCTCGTTCGTGCCGTGGATTCCGTAGCCGGGAATGCTCAACCCCATCCAGCGCGTGCCCACCGGATTGCCCGGTCCCGGCGCTACGGTCTTGCCATTGTGGTGATAGGCCGGATTGGCCGCTCGCCGCTCGATGGTGAAGGTTCCGACCGGGCTGGGCGTCGAGGGCTTGCCGACCGCGACGGGGTAAACCTTCTTCACCTGCCCATCCTCGACCAGCGCCAGCTTGCGGTCTTCAAGGCTGACGACGATGAGGCGCTTGGGCGTCTCCTGCTTGGGTGTCTCTTGCGTCATCGCCCGGAGTGCCAGGACCAGCGCCGCCACCAGAACCATCGCCAACTTGCTGAGCATCCAAGTCTTCATGACCTTCATCGCATCCCCCGAATTCGCTTTCAAATTGCCTGCGCCCAGACACAGTGCAGGCGCTACGCCAAACGCCATCAATTGAAAACAAACGGGTTATGGGATTGATTTGGCAGGAGGAACGTGTCAGCTCAGATACGCCGTATGTGAACTGACACGCCGAGGGCTGGGGAGACTGCGAGAGTTGGCTTCGGGGAGCGCGAAAAGGACAGCGGCTTTGGCGCGGAGATTGATTATTGATTCCGGGCAGATCGCGTGCGCGGAGTTGGGGGCTTTTCAAGTGCGGTTTCGGAGACCGCCGCGGCGACAATTTACACCTTCCATGCAACCTGCCGAGAGCCGATGAATCGCCACACCGAAGCGAAGACGCGAGATGTTTCCAGCGAGGTCTGACTTACTTCTCACCTGCTGTTTCAGTGAGACCTGAAGCGCCTGTGGCGCATCGGATGGTGAGAGGAGAATCGCCGATGGAAAAACGGAAGCTGGGATCGACCGGGCCTGAAGTGCCCTTGATTTGCCTGGGCGGCAATGTCTTTGGGTGGACGGTGCCTGAGGCGGAGGCATATCGCCTGCTCGATGCGGCGCTTGAGGCCGGGTTGAACTTCGTGGATACAGCGGATGTGTATTCGAGCTGGGCCGCGGGCAACAAGGGAGGCGAGTCGGAGAGCATTCTCGGCAAGTGGTTTGCGAAGTCCGGCAAGCGCAAAGAGGTGATCCTGGCGACCAAGGTCGGCCTGGAGATGGGCGAGGGCAAGAAGGGCCTGAAGGAGGCTTACATTAGGAAGGCGGTGGAGGATTCGCTGCGGCGATTGCAGACCGACTATATCGACCTCTACCAGGCGCACAGGGACGATCCGGAGACCCCGCTGGAAGAAACACTCGCTGCCTTCGACGCGCTGGTGAAGCAGGGGAAGGTTCGCTTCATTGGCGCATCGAATTACAGCGGAGCGCGGCTGGCCGAGGCCCTGGAGACGAGTCGCAAGCATGGGTTGGCAAGCTATATCTCGCTGCAGCCGCACTACAATCTGATGGAGCGGTCCGTCTTCGAGACGGAGTTGCT
>JBEKPI010000112.1:0-12094 GCA_049520855.1 Occallatibacter sp. | reverse complement strand
ATCCAACCTGCGGAACACCAGTCGTCAGGCAGGGATTCGAGGAACTGGTTGCGGAGGCAAAGCACCCCGTGGACGTGTTGAAGTAGCCCTGCACCGAATCCCCGAACGGTAGCGCCTCGCCGTCCTGGTGCTGCAACTGATACAGCCAGGAACCGAAGACGCGGATCTTCTGCGAGACTTCGGCGTCGATGCGAGCGTTGCTGTAGTAGGTCTGGGTATTCTGGCTGAACGGCAGCACACCGCCGTTGGTGGGCCCGTAGTTCACCTTCTCTTCAAAGGCGTTGAACTCGGGATTGAAGCCAAGGAAGAGGAAAATTCGGTCGCGAAGGGCCTGCGATCCGTGGCCGGGAATGATCCCGAACAAGGGACCGCCGAGCGTGAACCCCGGGAAGAAATCGCTGGTATGCGGCCGGATGTATTGGTAATTCTGATAGGTCGGATCCTGGAGACCCCATGACTGCGCTGTGCCGCTGGAGCTGGGATCGTAGCGCGAACTCGCGTTCAGCGATCCGTTCATGGCGCCGTCCTGGAGCTGCGCGTAGGCCGATCCATGCCAGGCTTTCGTCCCCTTCTGCATGATCACATTGACCACGCCGCCCAGCGCGCCGCCGTACTCGGCTTCCACGCCCGAGGTCTTCATCTGCACTTCCTGGATGAAGTCCATGGGGACGTTGGTATGCGAGTACCCGCCGATGATGTTGGCCGTCTCCTGGCCTTCCACCAGATAAGAGTTCTCCGAATCGGCGCCGCCGCCAATGGAGTAGCCGACTGAACCGCCGTTGCCGCCGTTGCCGGGAGAAGTGGAGCCGGAGCCATTGCCGCCCACGCCAACCCCGCCCATCAAAGGCTCGTTACGTGCTGCAGGGGCAAACTCGATCACCGACTGGAACGACGTGCCATGCGGAACATCCTGCAACACTGCCTCGGGGATGTTGGTCAAGGTGGTCGTGGTGGTGGTGTCGATCATCGGTCCCTCGGTGTCGACCTCGACCACGGTCTTGACCTCGCCGACTTTGAGTTCCAGGTCCACAGTGGGGAGATGGCCGACCTCAAGAACCAGCCCTTCGCGCTTCAAGGTGTCGAATCCCGCCGCCTTCACCGTGATGACATAGGCCCCCGGCGGAAGGTTGGAGAAGCGGTAGTAGCCGCTGGCATCGGTCACGACCTCCTTGGAACCGACGAGATTCGTTCCGGTGACAACCACCTGGGCAGCGGAAACCACCGCGCCAGAGGAATCCTTTACCGTGCCCTGAAGGCCGGCTGTTGTCTCCTGGGCAAGAATCGATGGCGCAAACAACACCAAGAGGGCCAAAGCCAACCACTGAGGGGCGGCAAGACGCTTAAGCTGTTCTGTCCAATGCTTCATTTGGTCTCCATCCTCCATGAGAAAAGTTCCCGAATCCCGGCTGTGGATATGCGCTTCCGATGACGGTGACCGCCGGACTCTCGCAATCCTGGTTTGTGCTTCAGCGTCTCGGTTGGGGGGTGAACCCGATCCGCGCTTGAAAACTGAACGAACCGAAGGACTTAAACAAAAAACCGAAGGCAGCTTAGGAAGAATCTGTTTGCCTCGCCCTGGGCCGCCTCCGTATGAAAACGGTTCCCAGAAAAGGGACAGAACCTATTCTGGGTGGACCTGCAAGTCGATTGCCATAGTGAGCGAGGCGGATGAAGGATTCGGTAATTATTGAAACTAAAAGAGTTGATTAGCCAGGCCATTTTGGGAAATTTGAGATAGAATATGAAAAGTTGGAGAGATGGCGGCAGGAATCCCGAAAATGGATACCCACTTCATATTTTGGGAAGTTTGGCGGCATAACCCCAACGTTGCATTGATCCATGGCCGTAACGATCACCAAAGCGGGCATTTGCACCCTCGCCCGTATCCTCGATGCTGAATTCTAAGCAGCCTGATATTCTCCTTCCATGAACCTGATCCTGGCCCATATAGGTGCGCGCCCCGGCTCGAAAGACGAAGTAGGCGCACTAGCCGCGGTATATCTGGGGCGGTGTTCGGCCCTTGCGCGCTGCCGGAATGAGGCGTTCCGCACCGAGGAGGCAATGCTCGACTGGCTGGAACGGCAGCAGGGGCGCACACCCGCCTTGGCGGTGCTGTTGGACAGCCGAGGCCGGCAGATGAGTTCGGAAGCCTTTGCCGCGTGGCTGGGCGCCAGGCGCGACGAGGGAACGCAGCAGATTGTCTTCGCTGTCGGCCCGGCCAGCGGATGGTCGGAGGCTGCCCGCCAGCGGGCCTACCTGCTGCTTTCGCTGGGGCCGATGACGATGGCCCACGCGCTTGCGCGGCTGGTGATGGCAGAGCAGATTTACCGGGCATTTACAATTCTGACTGGCCACCCGTATCACGGCGGCCACTAAGGGCAGAATGACCGATTCGCGGCAGGGACTGATTCTGATCAACACCGGACCCGGCAAGGGGAAGACCACTGCCGCGATGGGCACGGCGTTGCGCGCGGTGGGCAACGGGATGAGGGTGCTGATGCTCCAGTTTCTCAAGGGCTCGTGGCACTATGGGGAGCTGGACGCGGTGCAAACCTTCGGGCAGAACTTCGTGATGAAGCAGATGGGCCGAGGATTTGTGAAGGTGGGCGGCGCGGAGACCGATCCGGAGGACATCCGGCTGGTGGAAGCCGCATGGGTTGAGGCGCGCGAGGCGATCTACTCCGGCGAGTGGGATATGGTGGTGCTGGACGAGATCAACTACGCCATCGGCTACGGAATGTTGGATGCGGCAGTGGTGGCCGAAGCTCTGCGTGGCCGGCCGGAGATGGTGCATGTGATTCTGACCGGACGCAATGCCCACCCGCTGCTGGTAGAGCTGGCCGATACCGTGACCGAGATGCGCGAAGTGAAGCACGCTTACGAGAAAGGGATTTTGGCGCAGCGCGGGATCGAGTATTGACGGCGGACAGCCAACAGCTGACAGTTAGCGTACGGCTGTTGGCTGTAAACTGTTAGCTGTTAGCTGGTTTAGAGAGGTCGAATGTCCTGGTTCAAACGTGAAGGCGGCGAGTACGGTCCTGGGCCGAAGGGCGCCGCGGAGGCAGCTAGGTCTCGTGTGCAGACCGAGGGATTGTGGATCAAGTGCTCGGGCTGCCGCGGGGTGATCTGGAAGGCGGATCTCGCGGCCAATCTCAGCGTCTGCCCCAAGTGCCAGCATCACTTCAAGATGGGCGCCCGGCGGCGCATCGATCTGCTGCTCGAACCAGGCTATGAGCTGGTGGATGGCGGTCTGCGCTCGACAGACCCGTTGGGGTTTACCGACGTGAAGTCTTACAAGAAGCGGCTGCATGCGGCACGGGAGGCGACCGGGCTGGACGACGCCATTTTGAATGCGGTGGGCCAGCTGGGGCCGCACACGGTGGTGGTGAGCGCGATGGAGTACGGCTTCATTGGCGGCTCGATGGGCGCGGTGGTGGGGGAGACGATTGCCCGCGCGGTCGACCGGGCCAGAGTGGGCCGGATGCCGCTGATCGTTGTGGCGGCTTCGGGCGGAGCGCGCATGATGGAGGGCGTGGCGAGCCTGATGCAGATGGCGAAGATCTCCTCCGCTTTGGCGCAGTTGGACGACGCGAAGGTGCCTTACATCTGTGTGCTGACCGATCCAACCACGGGCGGAGTGACGGCCAGCTTTGCGATGCTGGGCGACTTGAATATCGCCGAACCTGGGGCATTGATTGGCTTTGCGGGGCCGCGGGTGATCGAACAGACGATCCGCCAGAAGCTGCCGGAGGGGTTTCAGCGGTCGGAGTTCCTGCTGGAGAAGGGGTTTCTGGATGCGGTGGTGCATCGGCGGGAACTGAAGGCTTACCTGGTGCGGGCGCTGGAGTTTATGAAGGTTCCGGCGGTGGCGTGAGGGATTTGCAGTTTTACAGTTTTACAGTTTCTGTGGACGGTGAAACTGTGAGGTGGATGTGGTTTATTTTGAATTATTTAGGGGATGTTCCACCGATTCACGGATTCACGGTTTGCGTGATTGTGTGAAGGGGGTACACGGAAGTTGTTGATATTGTGTTGGTTAAGGACGGCTCCACAGTCTCACAGGCAAAATTGAGAAAAAAAGCACCGAGGACAGCGGGGTTAGCGGAGTTCGCGATGCCTGCGGCGATGGTGGCGTTTATGCTGCTCATGGGGTCCTTTCAGGGAACAGGGAACAGGGAATAGGGAGTAGGGAGTAGGGAGTAGTAAAGCCCTATCCTGCTGACTACTTTTATTGTGGGCCAACGGGTGGTAATTATCTGCAAAGGCGGAAGGAAAAATTTGATGGGTTGGTGGTTTTTCGCCGCTGGCGGCAGGGTTACGAAAAGCAGGTTCTTCGGGGCAAAGGGCGGGGGGAAACAAGTGCAAATGCGGGTCCTTCGACTCCGCTGAAGAACGCTTCGCTCAGGATGACAGGCAAATTGGGGCTTCGCTCAGGAGGCTTTCGACTCACCACCCGAGCGACGAAGACCTGTCGCTGGGGACCCCGGCTCGCTGCCCCTTCGACAAGCTCAGGGTCAGGATGACGGCAGCGAGGAGGAGGGCGCCGGGCCGAATGACATCCGCCGAAGTCCTCGATGGACGCTATGGGCTGTTCTCGTCCGCTGAGATTCGTGGCCGGGAAAGTCGATAGGTACTGGCCGACTTCGCCGTGCAAAACCTCCATCTGCCCGCCCCCAGGCAGAATCCTCCCGAGCCGGGACCGCAGCCGGGCTATTGACCGAAGGGAATGGGCGGAGCAGCGCTGCCAACCCGAATTCTGAGGATTGTCTTTTTCTGGCCTCGGGCCCGCCGAGAGTCGAAGCCGAAGGTTTCATCGTTGTCAGATCCACTTGCAGATTCGGCTTCCTCAAAGAGCCGGGAGCTGCTCTTGGGTGCCCTCGTGGCGGCTGACGGCAGCCTGATCCCCAGGAGGCCGCCGTCCTCGAATTCATCGGTGAGACGCAATCGAGTGAAAGAGTCGATATCGAACCCTTTCGAGAATTCACCCGTCGGCAGCTTATCCGAGTTGAACGTGCAGATGTACTGAAATCCAGCAGCTTCAGCCTTTTGCGCCGCCAGTTCAAGCGCAGCCGCCACCTGCCGATCATCCACGTCAGCGAACAAGTTGCTATCGTGGACGAGGGTGATCGACCCCCGCCTTCTTGCTGCCCAAGTCTCCGCGAGCATGAGGTCGTAGCAGAAGATTTCCATGTTGGATATCCCCGTACTGCCTTTGCGGTCGATCTCCACGCCGAAGCTGAACCCGTTTTCCCCAACGTCAATCAGGAGCCTGCCCGGCGCTTTGTAGAGGGCCTGCGAATTAGCATCGAATAGCTCGACCGCCTTTCGGCGCTCTGGCAGCCGCGCTTCGTAGTTGGCGCGCGCCCTCTGTTCAAGGGTAGCCATCCCAATCTTCAACTCGGCCTTCTCCTGCTCGAGCTGCTTCACCGCTTTCAGCTTTGACTCGATCACCCCAAGGCGCCCTACTTGGTCGAAATGAGCCTGTTGAAGCTTCGAATACTGGTCCAGGGCTCCGTGCGTGTGCAGCAGGCTTAGAATTGCTGCCTGCCGATCATGCTTATTCTCGATTTCTGACCTTCGCCGTTTGATGTTTCCGGCGAGACGTTCCGTTTCGGATAGTAAGAACTGACGGCGATTCTCAACCACCTTGGCGTGAAAAGCCTCGACCTCTTCGAGCCGCCTGGTCACGGTCTCAGGGAACGTTACCTTAGCCTGCTCATATGTCTCTTGAACCTTGGTCGTGGAGGATTCCACGACTTCACGGACGCTAGCCTGATACATCTCCAGCGCCTGGGCATCCACCGTATTCTCGTTGCTCAAAGACTGGATTTCTTGGCTAAGTTCGTCGGCTTCCCGCTCAAGTTCGCGGTATTGGGAGAGGATCTTGAACTGGCCAAGATCCTCTTTCGTCCTCTTAACGAGATCGAGCAGGCGGATTCGCTCAGCCTCCAATTGGCCACGCGATCCGAGGACTGTCCCCAGAAACCCGCCCTTTACGGCCTCCTGCAGTGAAGCGATTGCTTTCTTCTTGTCTTTCAGGACTTGCCAATCGCTCGCATCTTCCCAGTCGAGACCGAGAAGGAAAGCATTATTCACCTGGATGTCCCAGCTCGCTTGCAAACGAAAATGCCGGAACGGCTCGCTATATGCGTCCTTGTTCGCGCGCATGAAGTAGGAGATCACGCTACGAAACGAAGGGGCGTATTTTCGGGGCGTGTCGGCAGGCACGCCCAACCATACCTGGCCCAATATGCGATTCCAGTCAGCCACGCCGATACTCAGCGCCAGTTTCCCCTCAGCTTCCGGGAAGGAAAGACTGTGAATATCGCCGGTTACGGAGATTGACCCCTTATCGTCTGTGCGCCGGGAGACTGTGAGGCTTCGCCCATCAAGGTCGAGGTCAAGCGAAAAGACATACCCGCTAAGTTTCGGATGCGCGAGCCTGCTGGTGGCCCTGCTCAGGCTCCCTCCCAGACAGAAATGAATTGTGTCCACAAGGGTGCTCTTGCCGAGCCCGTTACGGGTGTCTTTCTTCGTCGAGTCCTTTGTCCGGTCAGCGAGGACGACATTAAAGCCGGGGGCGAATTCGACGCCCTTGAAGGTCGATAAGCTTGAGGTGACTCGCCGGATCATCGGGTTTTCACCAATACGTCGTTCTGGATCTCGACTGCGCCGAGCGCGAAGAGAAGATCAAGACCCTGGACGAATCGGCCGAAGTTCGCCGTTTCCTCAGATTGTCTGCACCTGTCCCAAAGTCCCGTCACAGATGACGGCCCGTCCAGCTTTCGCAAGATGGTTGCTCCCACGCCAAGGAGCGATGTGCCAATCGAGAGGTGCTTATCCGGTAACAGGTTCATTTCTCGAACACCTCGCAGGCCTCAAAATAGTACCCGAGGATCGCTAGGCCCGCCGCCTGCGTCTTCAGGTCAGGCTTGGTCCCGGTGGCAAAGCTCAGCATTTCCTGAAATAGCTCATCGCCCGACAGGCCGGCGGCCTTCAGGCGCCCGTACTCTTCGACGAAACCGGTCCTGAGGCGGGCAGAGAAGGTGTCGTCGAGCCGCGTGAACTGGTCAATGAAGTCCCGCACAACGACGGCTTTAGCCAGAGCTATCGCCAAATACGAGTGAACGATGTGCGAAAGCTTGTTCTTCCCAATCTTCTCGGCTGGCGGGATGACTGTCAAGTCTAGGCTAACCGGCCCGCTATGCGTTATGAGTGAGGCTGTGATCTGCTTCAACTCCATGAATGTGATATGTGGCATTGTGTTTCTAAGCCCATCCGCTACCCTTTCCTCGGTGTCCTTCTTCCAGCGCCTCAACATCTCGGCTGTATAGGATTTTGGTTGCTTATCGACCAGTGTGTGGTGGGTGGGGCAGAGCGATAGTAGGTTCAGATAATTGTTTCGGTCCGTCAGGCTCAGCACGAGATTGGCGCGCGGGCCGTCGTCTTCGTAGGAGTGGATGTGCGCGACCTCAGCAATGACGGTTGCGTCGTCTAGCTCCGTTTCGCGGGCCAATCCGCGTACGGGGCATCCAGGAAAGGAGCAGCAGCCCGCGGAGAAAGCCCATACCAACTTCTGTTGCGAAAGGGGTATATCCTTCCGACGCGTACTGTGGACTGGAGCGGACACAATCCAGTGTACATCGGTATCCATGGCTTGCCGAGTTAAGAATGAGATACCCCGTGATCCGAATACCGGCAGATCAGGCCGGGCCGAATGAGCGGCGCGAGGGGTGGCCCCATAGGCGCCCTTGTCGCCAACAGAAGTTTCTGCGCGTGTTTCGGAGATGCCCGCTCTGTTTCGGCTGCAATCCATCGGGGGCAGAGGCAAGTGCAAATGCAAGTGCAGAGGCACAAGCAGATCCTTCGACTCCGCTGAGGAACGCTTCGCTCAGGATGACGGCCTCAAAAGGGGGGAGGGCCACTTTGGGGGGCGCTCAGGATGATGGCGTCAAAGGTGGCTCAGGATAACCGCCTCTTTTGGTTCGCCGGGAGTGCGGAAAACTCCATTATCGCCGGGACGGGTTTCTGAGCGTGTTTCGGAGATGGCCGGTTTGCTTCGGCGGCAATCCGTCGGGGGCAATGGCAGGTGCAAATGCAAAAGCAAGTGCAAATGCAGGTCCACTTCGACTTCGCTCAGTGCAGGCTTTCGACTCCGCTGCCCCTTCGACAAGCTCAGGGTCAGGATGACCGCCGGGAGGAGGGATGACCGCCTCTTTGTGGTTCCTCAGGGGTTATGCAGGTTGCGAAAAAGGCCTATTTTCAGGCAAATGCCCGAAAGGCGTTCCTCCGTGGCTAAAGCCATCGCTGATTCTATTGGCTTTACACGGGGGTTAAAACCCCCGTCTCCCTCTGGATTGGGGTGGGGGAGATTTCAGGCTGATTTGGCGAGCAAGTGCTGGCTGGAGATTCGGGTTGAGGCGGCGATCCATCGCATGGCATGGGGGAAGAGCGAGAGGCAGAGGGGCGCCAGAGTGCGGCCTGGGCCGGTGACCATGGCGCGCGAGAGGAGCGTGGCGAGGATCATGGCGCGGCTTAGTTGGGTATGCAGCTTTTGGTGGAACTGGTCGGCAGTTGCGCCGGCCAGGAACATCTGAGCGGCGAGGACTCCGCTGTGGAGAGCGATGGACATGCCGTCCCCGGTGAAGGAGGGGATGGCCGCGGCCTGATCGCCGACGCGCCATAGGCTGGAAGCGCCGTTCGCCAGGTATCCATAGGGGATTGCGGAGATGGCCAAAGGGCGGTCCCACAGGGGGTTTGCGCCGTGGAGACGGAGGCGGAGATGCTGGTTGTCCGCGAGGATCGCGGCAAGAAGCTCGGTCCATCCGCCCAGGCTGCGCAGCGAGGCGCGATGCACCACCAGGCAGAGATTGGCCAGATCGCTTTCGACGAGCGAGAGTCCGCCATAGCCGCCAGGGAAGAGAAATAGCTCGATATGCTCGCGCAATGCCTCGGTCTGATGCGGCTGCAATCGCCAGTGGAGCTTGAAGCCGACGAGGTCACCCTGGATGCCGGGGCCGCGCTCCCATCCGCGAAGATCGTGCTTGCCGTTGGCGAGAAAGACGGTGCGCGCGGAGAGCGATTCTCCGTTGCGGAGTTGGACGCGCCAGAGATCGCCGCGTTTTTCGAGGCTCTCGACGGGCGCGCCGAGGCGCACGATGCAGCCGCTCTGAGCAGCGCGCGCGAGCATGGCCGCATCGAGGACCGAGCGCGAGAGCGAGAGGGCTGCGAAGGGCAGGGGCGCTTCTACGACCGTCTGGCGAGAGGAGAGGCGAACCGAATGGATGGGCGCCGCGCCGAGATCGAGCGGGTTGACTCCGGCAGAGCGCAGGTAGTCGACTGCTTCAGTGCTGAGGAACTCTCCGCAGACCTTGTGGTGGGAGGAGCGTTCTTTTTCGAGCAGGACGACGCCGCGTCCGGCGGCTGCCAGACGGATGGCAACCATCGATCCGGCGAGGCCGCCGCCGATGACGAGATGATCGACGGGATGGGGCAGCGCGGTCATAGTGGCTTTATCCATTTTTTTCGGCCGACGGAGAGCCTTGCGGGCTTGAATCCTTTGATCTCGATGTCTTCGTTGCACAGGCCTGCCGCTGAAGAGATCCTGCGCCAATCCTCTGGGACAAAGGAGCGGGCGATGGAGATGGGGCCGTCATGCTGGACAAAGGGATGGAGGCGCGCCAGCCGGGAGAAGGCGCAAAAGAGGTGATAGGGAGTGGCGGCGCGGGAGAGATCGTTGATGAACCAGCCGAACTGGGCGTGGCGCTCCATCCATTGCAGGAATCGGATGATGTCTGCTTCTGCGAGGTGGTGCGTGAAGAGGGAACTGACGACGATGTGCACCGGCGGCGGCGGCGCGTAGGCAAAGACATCCGCGGCGATCCAGCGGATGGTGCTGCCGGGGGGAGTGGCTTCTGCGGCGATGGAGACGGTGACCGGGTTGAGGTCGAGGCCGGTGAGTTGCACGGCGATGTTGCGCGCGCGCGCCCATTGCTCGATGCGGCGCAGGCTGTCTCCGTAGCCGCAGCCCACGTCGAGGATGCGAAGCGGGCCGGCGAGAGTGGGCAATGGGAGCGTGTCGAGCCAATGGAGCAAGGGGCGATAGGCGAGCAGCCAGCGGTTGGTCCAGGCAAGATCGTGGAGGCAGGCGCGTAATTCGTCGCGGGTGCAAGGCTCATCCATTCGTTCGGTGAGCTGGGCGCGGCGGCTGAAATCGGGCGTGTTATGCGGCATGGAAGAGCATGGTCTCCGCCGTGAGGCCCGGCCCGAAAGATATGGCGCAACCTGTTTGCCCGGGCAGGGCGCGGCTCATGACCCGCTGCAAGACAAACATCACCGTTGCGGAAGACATGTTGCCGTAGTTGAGCAGGACGTCGCGCGAGGAGGAGAGCGCGGTGTCGGGCAGGCTGAGGCTCTTCTCGACTGCGTCGAGAATGGTGCGGCCGCCGGGATGCACGGCCCATAGGTCGATGGATAAAGGATCTTTGCCGCGTGTGACTGTGGGGCCGAGTTCCTTGAGGGCGCGGCCGATTTCGGTGGGGACTTGCCCGGATAGCTGCATGTCGAATCCAAGATCGCCGATGCGCCAGGTGATCAGATGGCTGGTTTCCGGGATGTTGAGCGCGAGAAAGCTGTCGATGGCCAGGCCCTGGGGTTTGGCGCTGATCAGGCTGGCCGCGCAGCCATCGGCGAAGAGGAGAAACGACAGGACTTGCTCCAGATCGTGGGTTTCCTGGAGATGCAAGGTGCAGAGTTCCAGGTTCAAGATGAGGACCGAGGCCTCGGGTTCGGAGCGGACGATGTGATGAGCTGACTTGAGAGCGTTCATGGCGGCGTAGCAGCCCATGAAGCCGATCATGGTGCGTTCGACGGAGGGGTTGAGGCCGAGGTGGTTGACGACTTCGAAGTCCAGGCCGGGGGCGTAGAGACCGGTGCATGAGGTAACGATCACGTGGGTGACGGCGCGGCGCTCCTGTTCCGTGAGCGCGAGCTTGTCGAGAGTGGTTTGCGCAAGCTGGGGGGCAAAGCGCTCGAATAGCTTCATGCGGGGGGCGGTTGAGGGGAAGTTTCCGGTTTCGTAGAGGTGTTCGGCATCTCGCCAGGTACCGTCCGGGCTGGCGAAAGGCTTAAGGAAGGAGTAACGGTGTTCAATGCCGGAGAGGCGCGCCATACGGCGGAAGAGATTGCGCACTGTGCCCTCGGGGAGCAGGGTTGCGGCGAAGTCGAGGAAGGGCCGATGAACGTCGTGAGGGGGAGCGGCCGTGGCAATGCGGTTGATGTAGGCGGTGGTCATCGGGGCCTCGGGGACGCTCGATCTTTCTCAAAACCATTCTCTAGGAGAGTATATCGACGGATGTCATGCAGATGTAATCCTTCGGTGATGCGAACGAGCAATTCGGTTGCGAAACTCCCTCGGCGGGCGCATAGATCGTCCGATCATTTTGGAAGAGCCGGAACCTTGGGACTTTGCGCCCGGACCCTCTGCAACTGCCCGCTAAGGGCTTAAAGGTCGGAGCCTCAGGGAAGGCTGGTCCGATGTAGCTGCCGGTTAGGGTGTCGGGCTTTTGCTTTTCTTCGTCTGTGAGATCAACGGTCAAAAGGAGGAGTTGTCCGATGGGTGTACCTGGATGTAGGCAGACGGATGTATTTGATACGCTCGCGATTTCAAGTGTAAGGCAACCCCTGTATCCAGGGTGGATCCACGGGCGGTCTCGAAAATGATGAAGGTTAGCGCAATCGAGGAGCGGGTCAGAATTTGCCCTGGAAGGTCGAGTGGCAGCTTGATGAACTCCACGGTCGATCCAAGAACAGTGTGATGTGGGGGTAGGACCAAGTAGTCTCCCAAGGCACATGGACTCTTGTTTGATTCAGTTTTGCACCATCGAGCGCGATAAACGGTAAAGGCGGACTTTGCGGCAGAAGAAAATGGTTGCCCAACCGCAAGTTGACCGAGGCACCCGGCCAATCCTCATCTAGAGCATTTTAGGAATTACTGTAGACTGTTAATGCAGTGATGGAACCATGCCTTTGCGTTGTCTGGAGTGATCATCCGGATTGCTTCGGCGATGGCTATTTCCAGTGCTTCCTTGGTTCT
>JBEKPI010000111.1:0-12118 GCA_049520855.1 Occallatibacter sp. | reverse complement strand
CCGCTTCAACGGCACGTTTACGCATCCCGGCTCCGAGGACGACTCGCGCATGTATTTTCACTTCGACAGTTGGCGCATGAATGTGCAGCCGGGAATCTGGCTGCCGGTGGCCATTTACGTGGAAGAGACCGAGCGCATCGAAGGCGACAAGAAGACAGGCCTGAAAGCCCAGACGCACTTCTGGGGCTACTCTCTCAAGCTGCCTACGCGAGAGAGCGAAAACGTGAGCGTGAAGATAGACGATGCGGTGGACAAGAGCGACGACGCGCAGGACGTAGGCCCGCTGCAAGCCACGCGCGCCTGGGTCACGCAGGCGGAGAACAACGTGATCGACCGGCTGGTCGAAGCCGGCTTGGTTGCGCCGCTGGCGCCCGGCGGCTATGAGAATTCGGTACTCGACCAGATCGTCATCAACCTGCAAGTGCCCAACAATCTGGCTTTTACCGACCAGGTGCGCACCCGCATTCTGCTGTCGACCACGGTCGAGGCCACAACTGTCGGCAACACGATTCTGATCAGCAAGGGGCTCATCGATACATTGGCCAGCGAAGAAGCGATCGCCTCGGTAGTGGCCATGGAGCTGGCCCACATCGTGATGGGGCACCACATCGATACCCGTTACGCCTTCAACGACCGTCTGCTCTTTCCCGACACGGTCACCTTCCAGCAGATTGATATGTACCACTCCGACCACGACAATGGGGAAGCTGCCAAAAAGGCCATGGAATACTTGCAAAACTCCATGTACAAGGACAGGCTCCCCTCGGCGGGCCTCTACTATGCGCAGTTGGTCGATCGGGAAAAAGTCCTGAAGGCCCTGAATACGCCCAAGCTGGGCGACTCGCTGCTAAAGACCGACGGTACGCCGTGGATGGCCGATCTACTCCGCATGGCTCCCAAATTGAACTGGGACGACCTCAGCCAGCGGCCGGCCCTGCCTCTTGGCAGTTGGCTCAAGACCGATCCCTGGGACGACAAGGTTCATCAGCTCAACGCCAAGATCTATGCCTACATGAACCCCCGCGACAAGATGCCGCTGGAGGTGACGCCGATCTTCTTCAAGCTGAGGCGCTACGACGTGTCGCAGCTGACCCCGCCCGTTCCGCCGCCTGCCGCCACGCCCGCGCCTCTGCCGGATGCGACGCCCGCAGCGGATCCTCCGAGTGCTGCGCCTCCCCCAGCTTCGGCTCCTTCAGCAGCCCCTGCTGCGGCTCCCGCAGCAGCGCCTCAAGCGGCGCCTGCCGACGCGCCGCCCCCCGCGCCCGCCGCAGCTCCGGCGACTCCGGCCGCTGCTCCGCCAACCTCCGCGCCCGCGGCGCAGCCAGCCGCCGGCGCTGCCCCCCAGCAACTCACCGGCACTTCGAATCCGCCCCAGCAGTAGCATCAGGCAGGATTCACATGGGCCATATTGCTCGGGCGCCGCGCACAGCGATCCAATCCCAATCTCTGCTTCATCCGCGCATCAAGCGCAAGCGGGGCCACTCGCATCGAGTGGCCCCGCTTGTTTGCTTGGATTGTGCGGCTGTCATGCCGGCGAAGGCGAACCCTCCGGGTAGCTCGGTCCGCCGCGGCTTTCGGGCTTCAGTACCTGCTGCACGTCGTCGCCGCCCTTGTCGGTGGGCGAGGCCAGAATGGAGCGCAGCGGAGGCAGTTCCTTGCCCTCGATCAGCATCTTGACCTCTTCCGCATCGATGGTCTCGCGCTCCAGCAGGGCAGCGGCGATTCGATGCATCGCGTCGGCGTGCGTTTCCACGATGGCATGAGCCGACTGGTAGGCTTCGTCAATCAGGCGGCGGACCTCAAGGTCGATCTGGCGCGCTGTCTCCTCGCTGAAGTCGCGGTGCTGCGCGATCTCGCGGCCCAGGAAGATCTGCTCCTCCTTCTTGCCAAAGGTGAGCGGACCCAGGCGGCTCATGCCGTACTCGCAGACCATGCGCCGCGCCAGGTCGGTGGCGGTTTCAATATCGCTGCCCGCGCCGGTTGACATCTGGCTGAGGAAGATCTCCTCCGCCACCCGTCCGCCGTAGGCCATGGCCAGTTTGGCCTCCAAGTATTCCCGGGTGTAGTTGTGCCGGTCGCCCGGCAAGAAGATGGTGACGCCCAACGCCATGCCGCGAGGAATGATGGTGACCTTGTGAATCGGGTCGGAGTGCTCGCGCTTGAACGACACCAGCGCGTGGCCCGCCTCGTGATAGGCGGTCACCCGCTTCTCCTCTTCGGTGAGCAGCATCGACTTGCGCTCGGCGCCCATGAGCACCTTGTCCTTGGCTACCTCGAAGTCGTACATGGTGACCTGCTTGCGGTTCATGCGCGCGGCGCTCAGCGCGGCCTCGTTGACCATGTTGGCCAGGTCGGCGCCGCTGAAGCCGGGCGTTCCGCGCGCCAGCACGTTGAGGTTGGTATCGTCGGAGACCGGAACCTTCTTCACGTGAACGCGCAGGATCTCCTCGCGGCCACGCACGTCGGGCAGCCCCACAACCACGCGGCGGTCAAAACGGCCCGGCCGCAGCAGCGCCGGATCAAGCACATCAGGGCGGTTGGTGGCTGCGACCAGAATCACGCCGTCGTTCGATTCAAAGCCGTCCATCTCGACGAGAAGCTGATTCAACGTTTGCTCGCGCTCGTCGTGTCCGCCGCCCAGTCCGGCCCCGCGATGGCGGCCCACGGCATCGATTTCGTCAATGAAAATAATGCAAGGCGCGTTCTTCTTGCCCTGCTCAAAGAGGTCGCGCACGCGGCTTGCGCCCACGCCGACAAACATTTCCACAAAATCCGAGCCGGAAATCGAAAAGAACGGGACGTTCGCCTCGCCGGCCACCGCGCGAGCCAGCAGCGTCTTGCCGGTGCCCGGAGGTCCAACCAGCAGCACGCCCTTCGGTATGCGCCCGCCGAGCTTCTGAAACTTCGCCGGCTCCCGCAGGTACTCGATGATCTCCTTCAGTTCTTCCTTGGCCTCATCCACGCCGGCCACATCCTTGAAGGTGATCTTCTTCTGCTGCATGGAGAGCAGGCGCGCGCGGCTCTTGCCAAACGACAGCGCCTTGTTGCCGCCCGACTGCATCTGGCGCATGAAGAAGAAAAACAGCGCGCCCAGCAAAAGAATCGGAAGCCCGTTCACCAGGATTACTGGCAATATATTGTTTTGCTCCGCCTTTTTGGGGAAGTAAACCCCGGCATCCAGCATCGCCTTTTCGAGATCGTCGTAGTGATCGCCGACGTAGGTGTGGAACTGCGCCGAAGGCGTTGCCTTCAAATGGCCGTGCAACTCATTGCCCTGGATTTCGGCATCCTTCACCTGCCCCTGCTTCACCCGGTTGAAAAGATCGGAATAAGCGATCTCCGCGTCCTTGCCCTTGGCCGCGTTCTGCGACAACATGCCAATGACAACCACCATGCAGCCGATGATGCAAACCCAGAAGATGAGCGTCCTAACGGTCGAATTCACCAGAATTCCTCTCTTTCGCTGTTGGAGAAGCCGCCAAGGCGAGTCTCCGGCGCCAACTACATCCCCTTTAGACGCCTGTACGTTCCTCGAAGTCACAGAAAATACTTGGAGCCTTGACGGAAGACACAACATCCCTTCCGCCCAGAAGAGCAGTTAATCCGATTGTACTCTCAGGCTTGGTAAACTTGTACCGGCCGCAAGCCGGTTTCAATCGAGCATCCGCCAGGGCAACCACCTCGAAATGTTCTAAATCGGGAAAGTCTGGCTGCCTACCTTTTCCAATTTGAAGAACTTAAGCCGCCGTGCCTTCCAGAGTCGTTGCGACGACGCGTATGCCAGGCGTCGGCTCCAGTTCCACACCCTTCATCCAGACGATCCGTCCGTCGAGTTCGAGAACCGGCCACAGTTTGCGGCCTGAGCCTGTAACCCGCAGGCGCTCCATCACTTCCTTTGCCTTGCGCGGACCGGAAGAGTATTGCAGCCGGACGCGGTCGCCCGGCTTCCAGTTGCGCAGCGTGCAGGTCTGGTTCGCCGGCCCTCCAGCGGGTTCGGAAACTTCAATCCGCAGATGCAAGCCGAACGCCGTGGCAGTCACCGTGCCGGGAAGGTTGACTTTGTACTCGGGAGCAAGCTCTTCGGCCCGCGCGGACGGCGAGACCGCCAGCCGCAACTCCCTTGGCGTACGCTCGGCTGAAAGCCCTTGAGCCAACTGGAGCTTCTGCCCAGCGCGGCCCGCCAGAGCCATGGCGCGCAGAACCTCGGTAGAGGGAAAATCGGGTGAGGCTCCCAACTGTTCAGCCGCGTGGCGCAATAGCCGCCGCTGCAACGCCGGGGCAAGCTCGGCCAGCCGCGTCACGTCGATAGACCGCGAGCCAGCCTCGCCTTCGCCGGTACTGCGCCCCCCGCCTCGGACCGCCCGGCCCGGCAGGATGAACTGCGGGGCCAAACGTGCCAGTTCGGTTTGCCACCATGCCTCCTCGTCGCGGGCCAGCACAGCCATCTGCGCCAGGTGCTCGCGCAACTGCGGGTTCCACCCCTGCAGCAGCGGCAGCAGTTCGTGGCGGATGCGGTTGCGGGTGAAGGTCAGGTGACGGTTTGAGGAATCCTCGCGCCAGCCCTGACCCAGCGCGATGAGATAAGCCTCAACCTCGGCCCGCGCGGTCCCCAGCAACGGACGCACAATGCGCCCCTCGGGAAACTCGATCACCGGGTAAATCCCGCTGAGCCCTTCGGTCCACGCTCCCCGCAGAAATTTGGCGAGGACAGTCTCCGCCTGGTCGTCGCGCGTATGGGCCGTGGCCACAGCCTCCACCTCGCCCGAGGCCATGAGCTGCCGGAACCAGCGATAGCGCAGGCGGCGCGCGGCCTCCTCAATCGTCTCCCCCTGCTCTTTGGCGGTTGCGCCCACATCCACCTGCGCTTCGTGGAAGGGAAGTCCGAGCTCCCCTGCCAGCCTTCGAGCAAAGGCCAGGTCGCCGTCGGCCTCCTCGCCGCGCAGGCCGTGGTGCAGATGTGCGGCATGTAATACCAATCCGAGTTGCTTGCTCCGTTTCGCCAAGGCGCGCGCCAGGGCCACGGAATCCGCGCCCCCAGAGAGGCCAACGGCCAGACGCAATCCCGGCTTGAGCAGCGTGGTGTCGATCAACAGCGTAGAGAGCGGCTCGGTGCTCATTCCAAAATGATAAGGCGCAGGGGGCTGCCTCGCACGGCTCCGTGCCTTATCCTTGCTGTCATCCTGAGCAAGCGCAGCGAGTCGAAAGCCTGCCCTGAGCAACGCCGAAGGGGACCTGCTGCTTGGAATTCCTGCCGCAAGGGTGTGTAACAACGAACCTCAAACCGCGCTCTTTCCAGCATTTTCTGCTGCATCCAATGCTCCGTCGTTGTATACTCCACCCGGTATGCATGTATTTGCGATTCTCCCCGCCGCGGGGCTGGGCACCCGGATGGCGGGGCCGCAGCCCAAGCAGTTTCTCGCGCTGGATGGAATTCCCATCTTGATTCATTCGCTGCGCGCGTTTGCGGCGGTCGAGCGGGTGACGGCGATCTGCGTGGCTGTGCGCAAGCCGGAGATGGAGCGCGTTGAGGCCCAAGTCGCCGAGTACGGCTTTGCCGGACGGGTCCGCGTGGTCGAAGGCGGCGACAACCGCCAGGAGTCTGTCTCCCATGCGCTGGCCGCCCTTGCCGCCGAGCCGGACGATATTGTCCTGGTTCATGACGCCGTGCGCCCGCTGATCGACGCGGCCACCATTGACCGGACCATCGACGCGGTCATCGAATTCGGCGCGGCCATTGTGGGGCTGCCGGCTGTTGACACCATCAAGCAGGTCGAGCGGACCGCGCACGGAGCGCTGGTTACTTCGACGATTCCCCGCGAGTTCGTGGTGCTGGCGCAGACCCCGCAGGGCTTCCGCTACGGTCTGTTACAGCGCGCCTTCGCCGAGGCCATGGCGGACGGATTTGTGGGCACGGACGAGGCCTCGGTGATCGAGCGCGCCGGCCTGCCCGTTGCCGTCGTCCATGGCTCTCAGGTTAATCTGAAGATTACCCAGCCGGGCGACCTGGAGTTGGCCGAGTTCTACCTGCGCCAGCGCGCCCGCTGAATTCCCCTCGGCGCAAGCGTTGCAATGGGCGCGGAGACAGTGTTTTCAACGACAGGCACGGAGACCCACGCGGACTATGGAGACACGGATCGGATTCGGCTATGACTCGCACGTCTTCTCGCCAGGCGTGCCCTTGCGCATCGGGGGACTCTCGCTCGATCACCCGGAGGGTCTGGCCGGACACTCCGACGGCGACGTGCTGCTGCACGCCATTACCGACGCCTTATTGGGCGCCATAGCCGCAGGCGACATCGGCAGCTTCTTTCCGCCCGGCGACCCACGCTGGAAAGACGCCGACTCCGCCATCTTCCTCAATCTGGCGCAGGAAGAGCTGCAGCACGCAGGCTATCGCATTGTGAATATCGATACGACGCTGATTCTGGCCGCGCCCAGGATCGGACCGGTCTCCGGCGAGATGCGAACCCGCGTCGCCGACCTTTTGGGCCTCGGCATCGACCAGGTCAGCATCAAGGCGAAAACCCCGGAGGGGCTGAACCTCGACCACGTGGCCCAATGCCACGCCGTTGCCCTCGTCGAGCGCGTCATCGAGCCTGAAGAACTGAAAAGCATGAGCGCAGTGATTGAGAGTGAACGCCAACTCGAAGATGTTGTCGAAGATCTCCTCACCAGCGTTCACGGCGCCCCCAAAAAACGCGGCGGGGTGGTCTACGACACGGAAGACATAACCTAGGGAGCCTCGCGGTTCGGATTGCTTATTTTCGGGCTCGGCTCTCTAGATGCCCTCTCAGTGCGCCACGACAATCTTCACGCCCAGCCCATTCAGCTTGGTGCGGGCCTGCGCCGCCTCGGGGGTCAACGGATGGCGCTGGATCAGCGCGCGCAGCTCATGAATGCCCGCGTCCTTGCGGTTCATCTGTAGCAGCGCCAGCCCCTTGCGCAGTTGCGCGGCTGAGGCCTTGGGGTTGCCGGGGAAGCCCTCCAGCACGGCGTTATAGTACTTCACCGCGTCGCTGAGCCTCATATGCCGGTAGGCGATCTCGCCCAGGTAAAACTGCGACGTGCCGGCCAGATCGTCGAGCGGATAATAGCGAACCACATCCTGGAACTCACCGATCGCCACCTCGTACTTTGCCGCGTTGTAGTCGCGCACCCCGGCCTGAAAGGTCTCCTTGAGCGGTGGCTTTTGATCGACGGCCGGCATCGTGGCCGGTACAGCGGCCGGATTCGAGGCGGGCGCGGTATCGGCCGGAGGATTGCCTTCCGGGGCTGCAACGCTCCCCACTGGGGCTGGAACCTGACCCGCCGCCGGAGCCGCAACCGGAGCAGAAGTTGGAGCAGCCGCCGGAGGCTGACTCTGGATGTTCTGCAACTGCGTCTGCAAATCCTGGATCGATTTATCCAGCTTGGCGATGCGCGACTTCAACTCGTCCACCGAGTCGTTCAGCGACTGCACCTGGCCGGAGGCCGTGTCCAGCTTGCCGCTCATTGCATCGCTTTGCGCGGCAATCTTCACCTGCAGCGCGTTCACTGTAGCGGTCATCTGGTTGGCGTTATCCGCGGTCTGCTGCGCCAGGTTCTGCAGCACGCCAAAGCGCGTGTCCAGGGTGGACTGGATGCGCTGCACGTCGTTCTCAAGTTGCTGAACCTGCGCCTGCAGTTCGATGATCTCCTTCGACGCGGCGCGCGCCGGCGCCGGCGCTGCGGCCAGCAGCGCGGCAACGGCTGCCGCCGCCAGTAGACGATTGCGAAGTGTGTGTGTTCTATGCATCATTCACCTGTGAAGCAGTGGTCAGTGGTCAGTGGACAGTGATCGGTAGTCAGTTTTGATTGTCGAACGCCGATCACTGACCACTGTTCCCTGTTCCCTGTAATTCTACCGGTCCGGCGTGATTCCGGCGCGGCGGTTCAACTGCCAGCACTCCTCGGTTGACTCCGAGCAGAAGGGCTTCTCCTTGCCGTAGCTCACGACGCGAATGTGGCTGGCCGCGACCCCCGCCGCCACCAGCGCGTTCTTGGCCGCGTCGGCCCGGTTCTGGCCCAGCGCCAGGTTGTACTCGTTCGAGCCGCGCTCGTCGCAGTAGCCGCCGATGAGGATATTCACCTCTGGATGGCTCACCAGGAAGGACGCGTCCTTCGACAGCACAGCCTGCGCATCGCTGCGGATATCGTAGGTGTCGTAGTCGTAGAAGATGTCCTGAACGCCTTCCTTAAGCTCCTGTTCGGCGCTCTTGGTGGCGATGGGAACCACTACGGCCGGCGGTGCGCTCACGGTCACTCGAACAGTGGCCTCGGCCGTGCCGCCGTCGCCCTTGGCCACCAGGTGGTAGCTGGTCGAGGCCGTTGGAGTCACGGTCTTTACGCCCGCTGTCGGCACGTCGCCGATGCCGTCGATCGAGACCGTGGCGGCATCCGTGGTGCGCCAACTCAATTGGACCTGGTCGCCGGCCGAAACCAGCGTGGGAGTCGCGGTAATCTGCGCGGTGGGTGCCGGAGCGGGTGCGGCTGCCGCCGGCGGAGCCGTCTCCCCGGCGGGAAGCGGTTCGGTCTTCTTGCCGCAGCCTGCAACCGCGGCCAATGCGAAAACAAGGACTGAAGACGCCAGAATGTGATGAGTTCGGTTCATTGAATTTCTCCTTCCACAGCTTCGTTGGCAATAGGAACATGATAGTGCGGAAAATCGGAACGATCCTCGCGGCAAGCCTCGCAGCCTGTTGAACCGGCCCAAGAACTTTGTAGCTTTCGGCAGGATCAGAAAAAGAGCCCACACAGCGATCAGGAACGAAAGAGCTCGTTTGGTCATGGCTTCACTCCTGGGGTCTGCGCCGGTGCAGAATTGTTGTCGGATTGGTGTGGGACTGCCGAACCGGCAGAAGAAGATGATCCGGCGACCCCTTTATCTGCCGTGGCGACGGCTGCCTCTCTGCTCCTATTGCTTCGACTGAACTCTCTGTCCAGCGCCATGAAATACTTCTCCCCGAGCGCCTCCCTCAATTTATCCGTGTTTTCCTCAATGATAGTTAAATCTCCCATCCTCAGCGCATCAATCTCGGGAGGAACGGGCATCTCGTGTGCCTTTTTCCAACCATACTTCTCTTCATTCAGACGGTCGAACTCCCGGGCCGCAGAGATGTATTGCTGATCGTTTTCGTTGATCTCGCGGGCAGCCTCGAGAGCAATTGCAATCACAGCCTGCTTTTTATCCGCCGGAATGCTATCGGGTAGAATGAATCCTGTCGGTTCCCTACCCTCCGCGGCAGCCCGCTGGTTGTTTGCATTCTCACGGCCAATATCCTCAAAAAAATCTCCGTAGGCTCCTGGGTAGGCCATGTGGGTCCAGCCCTGAATTTTGTCTGTCGGAGCGGAAATCTGTCCTATTCCAGGCCGTTCTGGCGGCGCCCACTTTCGGCTGTTTACATACTTGTCTAATTTATTGAAGGACTCTTCTCCAAGGTCATTCTTCAACTTGCTCCAAGTCTCCCTCAGGATGGCATATTTCGCTCTCCGGGTTGGCTCTATCTCCTGGAGATAAGCCTTTTCTCTCTCTTGGTCGGCCGCTTCTCTCTCTTCTTGTGTCGCCTTGATCAAGAACTCTTCACTATAAATGTGACGGTTAATCTCGTCCGCGCGCAACTGATCGTCCTTGGCCTTTTCCTGGCGATAACAGTCAAGGACTATCGCGAGCATAACCTGCTCGTCAGTCTTGCCGAAGCCTATAGCCGAGCCGAAATCGCGCCTGCCCGCGCTGTGCGCGCCACCCGTCTGCGCCTCCTTCTGAATGCGGTCGTCCTCCTCGCCTAAATTGTGAATAAAAGCGTCGTATAGGAGAATGTTGGGCACAATCGGTTGACCCGTTATATCCAGTTTCGGAGCTGTGGGTGCGGCTTGGCTGTGGGCAAACGGACTAACGGCCAGTGCGCAGCAAATGCAAGCCGCTGCCAGAAGCAAGCGTGAGAAATGAGGTTCCATGCCCCATCCATTCGCCCTTTCTCGGGCGAATGGGTGGGAAACATCGAACCATTTCCGGGCCGAATGAATAGATTGCCCCTTATGCATATTTCACTTCCAGCTCCAATTGGGCATGAAGTTGTTGCCCGTCTGGGTCAGTTGATGCTGCTCGGTGCCGTCGGCCAGCATCGACCAGATCTCGGTATGCCCGCCAATGGCGCGCTCGAAGACGATATGCCGACCGTCCGGCGCCCAGGAGGGAAAGTCGTTGCTGCCCGATTCGTGCGTGACCTGAAGCCAGCGCTTGCTGGCGATGTCCATCACGTAGATGTCCTGGCCGCCGGGGTCGCCGGGACCGTACTTGCGATTCCAACTGAAGGCCAGGAACTGTCCATTGGGCGACCACGAAGGCGAGATGGCATAGCCCGAGTCGGTCAGGCGCTGCACGCTCGTGCCATCCTGGTCCATGGTGTAAATCTGCGGCTCGCCGGTGCTGTGCGCTCCGACCCACGCCAACTGCGTGTTGGTCTTTGGGTTCCAGGTGGGCGAAACATTCGGACCGCGGAAAGCGGTAATGCTATGCAGATTGCTGCCGCTCGCATCCGCCACCCAAATCTGGGAATCGCCCGAGCGCGAAGAGGAGAAGGCGATCTTCGTCCCATCGCCCGACCACGCCGGAGACTGGTTGCTTCCGCCTGCCGTGCCCGCCGGGAAACTCACCAGCCGTCCCAGTTCCAGCGAGTACATCCGGATCGCCCATCCATCGTGCCCCAGCGAAGCGAATGCGAGCCGCGAGTTGTCCGGCGAGATGCGCGGCGAGATCGAGATTGAGCCTAGATGGGTGACGGCATGCTGGTTCTGCCCGTCGTAGTCCATCTGCCAGATCTCCTTGGTGCCAGTCCGGAGGCTGACAAAGAATATCTTGGTCTCAGCGATGCCGTCGATGCCCCCGCCCAGCCGCAAAATGATCTCATCGGCAAATCTGTGCGCGATGATCCGGGCCGAGTCCTGGCTGGCATCTTCGTTGTACTGCTTGCCCAGCACCTGCGGGCTGACGCTGTTGCGTGTATCCTCCAGCCAGCCAGAGACGGCGAGCCTTCCGTTGGCGATCGAAAACGCGCCGAAGGCCACCATGGCCGCATTCGACGGCGCCGCCGACCACTGCGCCAGATCGATCTTCTGCGGCGAACCGGGCGCGCCCTGCGGCGTCATGCTCTTTGAGACCAGGTCGAAGATGCCCGCGTAGCCAAGATCGGAATAGAGCGTGGCGTCGAACGCCGCCTTCAATGCCGGAGTCTGGGGGTCCGCGCCGCCTGGCTTGAAATCCGCCGCGGCAATGCGAATGCGGTCATTACCCAGATTCGAGCCGGTATGAATCCAGTCCTGAGCCGCCGCCGGCAGACCGGCCAAACTCGCCAGAACCATCGGCAAAAGGGGAAAAAGCCGGGAATGTGCCTTCATGCGGTGCGCAATCCTCCCTCAGTCCTCAGTCAAAGTGCGGGCCGCCTTCGCAGGCTCGGGCTCGTCCTCAGGTCTATTCTACGTCCGCAACATCCCGCCGCAATGTGCAATCTAGTACTCGCAATAGTAGGACGTGAGCACCGTGCTTTGGTTATATTGCGCGGGCAGAGCGCCAAAGGTGTCCACGCGCTGCGCCGCCCTCATGCAGGCGCGGTCCAGCGTCTGGCTCCCGCTGCTCTGCTCGATCTTCACGCCGCTCAGGCTGCCGTCGCGGTGAATAGCAAAATCGATGAAAGCCCTGGCTCCCTTGGGCGTATGCGGGTCCACCTCTTGCCGGAACGAACTGGAAGCCATCTTGCGGTTCATGCCGTCCACGTACCAGCCGAAGCGAGTGCCGAAGTCGCTGTCGCTGACCGTCGTCTGGCCGCTCGTAAAGCCCTGCGCGGGCAAGGTCCGTGGCGTCGACGATCCCGCCTGCTCGCCGTATTGCGCCACATTGTCTTGCTTGGGCTCGGGCTGATGCGGTTGCGTCTTGACCGCAGTTTGCTGCTCCGGCTTCTTCCGCTTCCCGGCAATCTCAAGCGCGCTCTCGTCCACCGCCTGTTTCGCCTTGGGAGCGGCTTCGGCCGGCGCCTGGCTGGGCGTCTCCGTGGCCAAAACCTTTTGATTGGGCGGCTGATCCGAGGGCAGCGGAAGTGCGCTCGTC
>JBEKPI010000110.1:0-12192 GCA_049520855.1 Occallatibacter sp. | reverse complement strand
CGCGATCTGTGGGCCTTGGAAGCAATCCTCAACCCGCCTGCGACCGCCAGCCAAAAGGCGGCGTAGTAACATCAACCTAACCGCCGCTCAGCAACTTTCAACTGAGCGCGGGACACCCTCCATAGGGCTTTCACATTGCTCACTATTCATCGAACGGCAAGTGTGCCAATTGCAGATTGTCTCAATGGAGGGGTTCACCCCAATTCAGAATAGGGCACAATTTAGGCTATATGGATCACAAGCAGAAGTTTTTTGCGCAGCTCGTAAACGTATCTTGTATAGTGGTTTATAGCAAACGATAGCAGCAGGAGGGCTGGCGAATTCGGTGGCTCTTAACCGACAGGTTGTAGGTTCGATTCCTACCGCGTCCACCATAACATCAATAAAATTAGCACTTTACAAACAGCCCCAAAAGGCGATTTTCTTTTTTAAGCGCGAATGGCTGTTTTGATGGCTGTTCTGAAAAATATTTTATATTTTTGCGGAGAATCGCACTGGACCAGCCTCCAACCGGCATCCGACTCTCGCGAAGCCTTCGTAATCGCCCTTGTGCATCCAGCCGACCAAATCTGCGCGAGGGTCAGCGCCTCTACGATTCTGGCAGGGCTTGGCGCTGAGCCGGGGTCGCGGTATTTCGCGGTATGGCGAGCATCCTGGTACGCGAGCTGTCGCTTGGCGGACTTGGCGATGGCGTTTTGCCTTGGGGATGGATCGATAATCGCCCGTGGCTTCGCTGTCTGAACGGTTATGGGCTGTGCCTGTGGAGGCTCGGCAATTTCAAGGAGGCAGAACACGTGTTTGATCGCGTCCTGTGGCTTAACCCCACGGACAATCAAGGTGTGCGCTTCTACATTGAAGCGGTTGGGGTCCAAAAGAAATGGACACCTGAATGATGCGACTGGCCAGTCGCAGATTGAACTGACAGCGTCTCGACGAAACTGGTCTGTTCACCGCCCTCGATCGGCAGTTTGCCTTCTCCTGAAGCGCGGGGCTTGCTTCGCGGGCACTTCGAGGGCTTCGCCTGGGGCATCATCCACGGCGACCTGGGCTGGAGATCGGCCCTCGATGGGTTCGTCTGGAATGCGCTCTTCGCTGTCCGTGGATTCACCCTCGACCGAAAGGGTCTTTGAAGACGACAGTTCTTCTGTTTCTGCATCGACAAGTTCCTCGACCTCTTCTGTCTTGCCAAGCAGTTCCTTGTCGATCTCCGCGAGGCGCTGCTCGTACTCTTTGAGCTTCGTCTCGTAGGGGCTTTGATAGTCGAGCGCAGTGTGAAGGCGGGCTAGCGTTGCCTCGTTTCCCTGAATGGTGGCTTCCGTTTCGAGGATCTTCGTGGGCAGGTCCCCGCCGCGGCGCAAGACAGAGGTGAGCAGAGATTGGGCTGAAGGCAACCCCATGTGGGCTTCCGGGCGCGGTACATCGAACCACTCGCCGGCCAGATTGTAGCGAACGGCCGTGATGTCCGTGATGGTGCCGAGTTCATCCTTGATGAGGGCGTCGCTTACGGCGAGGGGGATGTCGAGGCCGTTGACGGTGAGTTGGGTTGTGCTGTCGAGCGTTCTTGAGCGACACTTGCCCCCAATGTTTCAAAGTGGACATCGTCCAATCAAACGATTCTTGCATCATGCTGTCGCAGCGCCAACTGACAGTGCGCCTGCTCGAACACGTATCGCTGGGCTGGCTGAGTTACTCACTCGGCTATTTTCCCCCTGGATACCGATACCATAGCCGTTGTCAGTCGCACTGCAAGACCGCCCAGCAGTTGGAGAAGTCGCCGGCCTCGATATCTTGCCGGCGGGCCATGAAGTAGACCCGCCCCGCGGAACCCCACTCCCAGTTCAGGCTCATCTCGGAGTCGAATTGCATCACCAACTGCCAATCCATCACACCTTTGTCCAATTCGGGCACGCGTGGATCTTTCAATACACCGGGATCGCCGTAATTGAGACCGTTGGTCACCAATTGACATTGCACACGCAATTTTTTCTGAATTTCCTGCGCATATCCGCCGCAGCGATGCACTGGACCCACCGCATTGCCCCCATCCGCGTTCAGCTTCTCCAGTAACTCCAGATACTCCTGCTTCTTCCAAAATTGTGTGCCGTCACTTTTCGATTTGAGGTATTTTTCCAGGGTCCACTCGCAGCGGGCAGTCAATGCTCGCTCACGATACCTTCCCTCTTCGCCGAGCAGCTCCGGGTAATCCAACCGCCGCAGCGGCGCGTCCTCGGGAAAGAAGAGAATCCGGCAATGGCCGCGATCTTGCGGGCTCCCCCCCCAGGCCTGCTCCGGTGCATAAAAGAAGGCCAGTATCCCCTCCTTCGGCCAGCCGGGCAGCGGCGCCACAGCCCGAATCTCGCGCAGAGACAACTGCCCGAGAAAGGCCAGCGGAGTTTCTCCGGCCAACATTTCCTTGCGCATCTCCGCGATCTTGTCTTGATAGTTTTTCTTTAACTCTTCAGAGGAGTCTCCTGCTTTCTTCCGGGCGCACTCGTAGATCCTCTCCAATCCGTCGATCTCCTCCTGGATATGCGCGCTCTTGTTCCAGGTTGGCCATGCCAGGTTCTCCGGGAGCACGGGCTTGCCGCCGAAGCGCGAGACGGTTAACCGCGCGCCGCCGACTCTCTCCGATCCGTCCTTGTTGCAGATAAAGAGCCGTGCCGAGGGCCGGAGAGCAGTTGCAACTGTGTTAGGTTGCGCGGAAAACGCTGAGTTGCGGATTGCCTCGACAGCCTCTTCGCGGTCGCTAATGCCTAGGCTGGGCGCGGGCTGCTCTTCGTCCCAATCTTCCGCCTCATCGGCCTCCTTCGCCCACGCCACGAACGGCTTCGCATTGGAAAACTTGGAATCGACTTTCCCGCTCTCAACAGCAACGGCGGTGGCTTGCGGCATGGCAGGAAAGATCACACTTTCGACGAGACCCTTTCTTCGAGTTACAGGAACACCATCCGACCAGACTTCTTCAAATTTAAGGCCGGTGAGGCCTGCCTGCTCGACCACGGTTTTGAATTCAACCTCGGCGCCGGGCCGGCCGACAACAGTGAATAAAGGGCTGACCCCCTTAGCTCTGAAGAGCGTAGAATCCGTCAATTTTTCAGGAAAAAACTGGTATATGGGATTTCCGAACGGTACTCTGCCAGTTCCTCTCAAATTCGTTCTTTCCCGGTCAAGACAATCAACTACCTTCAGCACGTTTACGAAGTAGTACGCCACGCCGCGAAACGGTTCGATCGGAAGAATTTCAATATCTTGATCCAGTATCGGCATCAAGATGCTATGCGCGTAAGCATCCATAAGGAAATTCCCTCCACCTCTCCAGCATTCAGCGAAGTTCCCCTGCGGACACTTTTCGGGATCCTTTTTGAGCGATACTTGCCCCCAATGCGGGGCAAGCCTGCATTTATCCCTTAGATAATCGCTCCAGAAGTCGCTATCGTCATTCGATAGATAGAACGCCTGATAGTCGGCATTTGTATCCACTCTGAATACTTTCATCCTCTCCCTCCGTTGTCCGTGCATCTCCTGGCGATTGTCTTGTTCATTTATAGTTCTCAGCGCATGCTTCCAGATCATTCTTGAGTCCATTCAAAGCATCTGTCACATTGTCCATCTTGTCTCCTTGTTCGTCCAGTGCATTCTTAATCAGGTTTTGAACGTACTTATAGTACTTGCCCGTATGAAGAACCTTATGGAACGCGTACGGAAGTTCAACCGTATTCATCGCGTCGTTGATGGCAACGTTAGCGTCTTCCAACAACTTAAGCGTGGCTTTTGCTCTCTTTGCAGCTTGAGCCACCATATGGTGTTCATCCGTTACATCCTTGGCTATCTGCAGCAGCGCCTGCAGCGCGCGCACTGTGGCTTGCCCGCTCAACCAGATGCCGTAGCGATCCTGGCTGCGCAAGAGGTGGAAGAGCGCGTCGTTCGCCAGCGCCCGGTCGTTGGGCGAAGCTTCTCCACGATTCAACGCGCTGAGCACCATCGCCGTTGTCTCCAACTCGCCCGCGTAGCCCCAGCCGTAGAAGGGTGAATAGCCCGGCCTGCTCCAGTGCGCGCCCGCCTGATCATGCGTTGCGGTCTCGCTCAGCTCAGCCCGCAAGCGGGTAGCCGTTGTTGCATCGCCGGCCAAGTTTAGCCTCAAGGCGTTCGCGTAGGGATCATGCACCGTGGCGGCCGAGTTTGCCGCCCAGCCGGTCGCCTTGGCTATCGCCTTGTTCACTCGTTCACGAAGATCTTTTGAGGTGTCACCCGCCAAAGCATCGCCAGTCAGTGTCCGCTTCAGGGCTTCGGCCACGTAGATATCTTGACGCGTTTTGCAATCAATCGGCGAGCTTCTGCTGTATCCACTCGTCGAGGACCAACGCGCGGAAGCGCCGCCGAGGAACTTCTCTGCGTCAAGAAACTGGACCGTTTTCGACGGGTGGCCGCACAGGCAGTTTCACGGACGGGAAGTTGACTCCGCTGTGACCTAAATGGATGATCTTCATCTAATGATCGAGGGTTGCAGCAGCAAACTCCAGGAGGTTTGAATGTTCGCTTCTTTTGCGGCACGCAAGACTGTCTTTGCCATCGTGATGATCGGGGCTGCCTGCGCGGGGTCCAAAGCCGCCACCAAAGCACCGGTTCCCCCTCCGGCAAGCGATGCCGCGCTGGCGCAATCGCCGGGCAAGCAGACCGCGGTCTTTGCCGGAGGATGCTTCTGGGGCACGCAATCTGTTTTTGAGCGCGTCAAGGGAGTGGTTGCCACGACGGCCGGCTATGCCGGCGGCTCCGCCGCAACCGCGACCTACGCCCAGGTGACGACCGAGACGACAGGCCACGCGGAGTCGGTGAAAGTGATCTACGACCCGTCGAAGATCACTTACGGCCAGCTTCTGCGGATATTCTTCTCGGTTGCGCACGATCCGACACAGCTCAATCGGCAAGGGCCGGACGTGGGCACATCCTATCGGTCGGCGATCTTCTTCACCAGCGCCGAGCAGAAGAAGATCAGCCAGGCCTACATTGCGCAGCTCGATGCCGCCCATGTCTTCGCGAGTCCAATCGTGACGCAGGTCGTGCCGTTGAAGGGCTTTTACGATGCCGAGTCTTACCATCAGGACTACGCGCTTTACAATCCTGACAATCCTTACATCCAGGTCTGCGACCGCCCCAAGATCGAAGCGCTCAAGAAGCAGTTTCCGGAGCTGTTTCAGGAATATAAGGGCAAGTAAGGAGCTTGGAGCTTGTCAGTAAATTGCGACTTCTGTAGCGCCGCCCTCCAGAGCAGGTGTCGTGTGGGTCTGAAGACCAGTACACACCACACTGGCGGCTTGGAAGCCGCCAGTACAGCCGGTCTGGAGACCGGCGCTACAATTTGCGGATAGGAGCTTAGACTATTTCCATGAAGAGAAACGCGCGCCACGCCCTGGTACTCAGCCACCTGGCCTTTGAGGATCTTGGATCGCTGGAAGCGCCGCTGCGCGAGCGCGGCTTTGCGATTGAAAGCGTCGTCGCGGCCACGGCGCGCTTTCCGCTGCGGCAGGCCGAGTCCTGCGATCTTCTGGTGGTCCTGGGCGGCCCCATCGGAGTCTACGACCAGCAGGATTATCCGTTCCTGAAGGATGAGATTGCCTGCATCGCCGAGCGATTGGCGGCACGCAAGCCGGTGCTGGGCATTTGCCTGGGCGCGCAACTGATGGCGGCGGCTCTGGGCGCGCGCGTTTATCCCGGCAAGAATGGCGCGGAGATCGGCTGGTTTCCTCTTGAAGCTGCCGCAGACGCGGCTCCTCCGGAGTGGTTTGCTCCGCTGCTTGCGCCGGGCTTGCAGCTCTTCCATTGGCATGGGGACACCTTCGATCTTCCCTCCGGCGCGGTTCATTTGGCAAAGACGGAACGCTACGACCATCAGGCATTTGCGATAGGGGATTTTGCGCTGGGATTGCAGTTCCATCCGGAAGTCTCGGCAGAGGGCCTGAAGAGCTGGTATGTGGGCCACGCCTGCGAATTGAACCATGCCGGCATCGCCGCCGCCAGCCTGCGGTCCGCGGCGCTTGAGCACGGCGCCGCGCTTGAAGCGGCGGCTGGGCGTTTCTGGAAGCTCTGGCTTGACATGATTTTTTAGCGTGCGGCAACTCCTGGGGAGCGATTCGCTCCAGAGGCTGCGGAAATAGGCCTGATTCTTGGTCGAATGCCCATAAACATCCCGCAGGGGCTAAAGCCTGCGTTGATTTTGCGGCACTTGCGGCACGACTGAAGTCGTGCCCTGACACTTCTTGCGGCTCCGAATGCCTTTCTCCGCAGCCTGTCCAGTCTACTATTCTGAAGATCAATGCCGGAAACCCGCCCATGCGTCTACGGAATCGATCTCGACTCGCAGACGCGTTGCGCGCATTACCACGGGCCACTCGACATCGTTGCGATCCGGATGAAATGCTGCGGCAGATATTATGGCTGCAAGGATTGTCATGAAGCGATGGCCGGCCACGCTATTGAAGCCTGGCCGAAAAGCGAGTGGGATCGGCAAGCCGTGTTCTGCGGAGCCTGCGGCGCGGAGCTGAGCATACGCCAATATATGGAATCCGCGCACACGTGCCCGGTCTGCAAGGCGGAGTTCAATCCAGGCTGCCGCAAGCACTTGCATTTTTACTTTGGGATGGAAGCAGAACCGACTCAAGGCAGTTGAGACAGGCCCGCCGCAAGCCAGCCCCTGGTGCGTAGACTTGATGATTTGGCATTGGCCGATGGACAAGCGCGGGCGGGGACGCCCGCGCTACAGCCGGCCGGGAGGCAGGCGCTACATCCCAGCGATTCAGAAGTAAGCGGTCTCAGCCCCCTATGCCAGCTTGACAAAATGCATGGCCGCCGAGTTCATGCAATAGCGCAGGCCGGTGGGGGGCGGTCCATCGTTGAAGACATGGCCCAGATGCGCGTCGCAGCGGCGGCATGAGACCGCGTCGCGATCCATCCCCAGGCTGGAGTCGGTGGATACCACAATATTCTCGCGCGCAATCGGCTGCCAGAAACTCGGCCAGCCAGTGCCGGATTCGTACTTGGTCTCGGAACTGAACAGCGCTGTGTCGCAGCAGATGCAGCGGAAGATTCCCCGGTCGTGCAGGTTCCACGTATCGCCCGAGTAGGCGCGCTCGGTGCCGGCGCGGCGCGTCACCTCATACGAGATCGGAGAGAGCTGGCGTCTCCACTCGGTGTCGGACTTGACGATGTGAGCAACGGTCACCTTGCCGGTCTTCTTGCCGTTGGCCGCAAACTCGACGATGGTCACGCTGGCCGGAGTATCCGCGGCGGAGACCGGCTGCACCTGGAGAAGAGTGGTGCGGCGCAAGCCCCAGAAGGCCGCGCCAGTGAGCGCGCTCGCGGCCGCTACGATGAAAGCGCGCCTGCCCAAATCAGCGGTCCCGGTTTCGCTCGGAGACGGCGACTGCTCTTGCAAAGGATTCTTCATGGAGCTTCCTTTCTGAAGTTGACTTCATCCAAAGGTGAACGCAAACGCCTGCACTCCGGCAGTGAAAAACTGAATGTGGAACTCCCGATCGCGCACGCCGCTCTTTTGCCGGATCAGTTGGTAGAGGCGGCTCTCTTTCACTGTGCCGTAGCCGTCCGCGCCGGTGTCTTCGCCGTGGTCGTCGCCGGGCGGCTTGCCGTCAAGAGTCACGCGAAAACGGACTGGCTTTCCGTCGCTGCCCGGTCCCAGAACGAGATGAAGGTCGCGGGCATGAAAATCGTAAACAATGCCGCCCGTTGGCGACAACAGCGTTGCGATCTGGCTCTCGTCCCTCCATTTGCCGGTCAGCGCCCATTCATTCAGCTTAAGCCGGGCAGGGGCATGATAGATCTGCGCGTCATCCTCATCGAATCCCCCCGGCGAGGCAAAATTGGCTGCCCGAATGTAGCCGATATAGGTTTCCGGAGACTGGTCAGCCTGAAGATCCGACGCGGCCTCCGCTCCTGCGGCGGCGATCTTCATTGCGGTGTTGGGCGGCGGCTGGTGGTTCCTCTCCTCGAGCAGGCTGCGAATCCAGCCCTCGGATTCATCGTAGCTCCCCTCGCCGAAGTGATGATAGCGGACGCGGCCCGTCGCATCGATGAAGTAATGAGCGGGCCAAAACCGGTTATGGAAGGCGCGCCAGATGCTGTAGTTGTTGTCCATCGCGACCGGGTAGTCGATGCCAAGCTCGCGCACCGCCTTGCGGACATTCGACTCATCCTTCTCAAACGGAAATTCAGGAGTATGAACGCCGATGACGACCAGGCCGCTCGCCTTGTATTTGTCTTGCCAGGCCTGGATGGTGGGCAGCGAACGCAGGCAGTTGATGCAGGAATAGGTCCAGAAGTCGACGACCACCACCTTGCCGCGCAGCGATTTCGCAGTCAGCGGAGTCGAATTGATCCATGCAGTCGCGCCGGAGAGATCGGGCAGCATATCGGGCACACCGGCAGAGTCGCCGCCCGCCGACATCATCATCATGGCCGGATTGGCGTTATCCTTCGCCGGTTGGACCTGCGCGTTTGAAGGACCGGCAAAGGCAACAAGCCGCTGCTCAAGACGTGATGCGCCGGCCAACGAGAGCCGCGTGAGAATGCCACGGTCGAGACCGAAGGAGACAGCGGCGACGCCCGCCAGGACGGCGACTCCGAGGATGCGGCGAACCCACGCTTCAGCGCCGAGCGAGCGCTTCATCGCCGCGAAGACCCGGCCTCCGGCAAGCAACGCAAGAGCCAGCGACGTGGCTGCTCCGGCGGCGTAAACGAGCAGCAGAATCGCCGTGCGCGGGCTTGCGCCGCTCACCGCGGCTCCGGTCAAAATGATGCCGAGAATGGGACCGGCGCAAGGGGTCCACAGCAAGCCTGTGCCGATTCCGAGAAGGAAAGAGCTGGCCGCGCCGGGGCTGGAATCCAGCTTCCGCGACAGCTTGCCGCCCAGTTGCACGAGCGGGCGCGAGAGACGCTCGGCAAGCGACGAGAAGAGCAGCGCGAGCCCGAAGATCGCGAAGAGGACAAGCGCGGCGATCCGGCCAAATTGATTGGCGTGAACGGCCCAGGCTCCTCCCACTGTCGCCAGGCTTGCCACCAGCGTGAACGTGGCCGCCATGCCCGCCAGCAGCGGTAGGCCGCTCGTGCGAAACGGCTGATCGGAGCGCGCAAAGACGAAGGGCAGCACGGGAAGAATACACGGGCTGAGAATGGTGAGAACGCCTCCGGCATACGCCAGGAAAAGCAACAAAATCAAGCTAATCACTCCTTCAGGCCTGCGCCGGGCCATCTGCCATCGAAGCACATACGGGGATTGCGGCGCGCACACTATAAGACTCTGGCGGCCCTCTAAAGGTTACAGAGATTGATGCGGCCCAACTGAATCGGCTGGAGCGGCGCTCCGCTCGATGTAGCCGCCGACAATGCGCGCCGCTTCTTCAAGGAATGAGCGGTCGAGGAGGGTGAACGCGGCCGGGGTGTGGCTATCGATATCGATCTCGCCAACAACACGGCCGTGCGCGTAGATGGGTATGACGATCTCGGATTTTGTGCGGATCGAGCAGGAAAGATAGCGCGGATCGGCGTTGACGTCATCGACCACAACCGTCTCTCCTGAAGCCGCCGCTGCGCCGCAGATGCCTTGCGTGATGGGGATGCGCACGTGGGGAGTGGGATCGCCCACGAAAGGCCCAAGAACCAAAGTCTCCGGCTCCATCGGGTCAAGCATGTAGAAACCGGTCCAGTTGTAGCGAGGGAGTTTCTCCGCGATAGCCCGGACAATGCAATCCTGCAACGACCTCAAGGAAGGAGCGGCCGAGGCCATGCCTCGCATCTCGACAAGGAGGTCATTCATTTCGAGCGTCAGTTGAGGGTCGGCCATGCCTGTCTGCCTTCGGAACTCGGTTCGAACCGGCCTCGAAATGGTGCATTTTCACAATGTATCAAGAATCGTAACTGGAATCGGAACTAGACCTGCGTGTCACATGCCAGATCGGACTTAAGTCCTTTGGAATCTGGCGGGGACGACGGGGCTCGAACCCGCGACCTCTGCCGTGACAGGGCAGCGCTCTAACCAACTGAGCTACGTCCCCAAAAAAATCTGTACCTCGGGAGCAAACTCCGCCGCCCGGACCATCCTCCCTCTTCCAGAAGGCTCGTCGTTCAACTGGCACGCTGCTCCCGATCGCGTTCTTGCCCTGGCGGGCAGAAAGCGACTCTTACTTCAGCAACATCAATGAGTGTAACAGAAAGGGGGAGTCCTCCGGTATCAGGCCGAAAAGACCGCGCGATTGGCGCGGGCGCTGGAAATAAATCCCATGTCCGCCGAGATTCCCCGGACGCACTGCAACAGATGGTTTGCAATCTCAGGCAGCTTCTGCGCCGTCACCCGAAACGACGGCCCGGAGACGCTCACCGCCGCCACCGGCAGCCGCTGCGCGTCGAGCACCGGCACGGCGATGCAGCGCAGGCCCTCTTCCAGTTCCTCGTCGTCCACGGCATAGCCGCGGCGGCGGGTCTTCTCGATCTCCGCGCGCAGGGCGTCGGCCGTGCCGATGGTGCGATTCGTAAAGCGCTCGAAGCGCGTGCGGCGCAGAATGTCGGTCACGCGCTCCTCGGGCAGGAAGGCCAGAATCGCCTTGCCCACCGAGGTGCAGTAGACCGGATTGCTAGCGCCGATGCGGGTGATCATGCGCACCGAGCGGGCCGGCTCAATTTTGTCGATGTAGATCACGTGCGTGCCCTCAAGAATGCAAAGATGCGCGGTCTCTTCGGTCTCTGCCACCAGGCGCCGCAGGTGCGGCTGCGCGCGGTCGCGCAGATCGTATTGGTCGATAGCGCGGTTCCCCAGATCGAAGAGCCTCAGCCCCAGGCGGAACTTGCCGCCGGTGGTGCGTTCCACCATGCGGTGCCGCTCCAGAACCATCAGAAACCGGTGCGCCGTGCTCTTGTGCAACTGCAACGATGAGGCAACCTGCGCCAGTCCGAGCGGCGTGTCGCTCTCTCCAAGCAGATCCAGAACGGCGAATGCCCGGTCCAGGGCCTGTACTTTGTAGGTGCCTTGCTGGGTTGAGTCTCGCATTATGGTCCTCAATTTCGCTTAATGGTCTCACTCTCAGTGTGCGGTGATTGGTATGCCATGTCAAGTGCTGATACGGCCTTTCTTCCTTTGGGCGACGAGGCAAGAGGCTGACAAGCGGAAGACTGCAACTCCGTATAGCCCCGGCTGCAAGGCACTCGCTCGGCGGAGAATTCCTCAAGCCGGCATGTCTTGTCGAAAATCCCTGAAATCTGCCTGTTTTTGCAGATTCTGGCGTGCTCCGGAGCCAATGAGCGCAGAAACGCTATAAGATACTTGTGCCCAGGTTCCGTTTCAGGCTCTTCATGGGTAGAATAGCTGGCAGGGGTCGAGGTCGATGCGCCAGGAAATACTGACATCCCAGGAGGGTTCCGAAAGGTTTGCCCGCAAGAGCGAACGGGAACTGTTTCTCGACCGGATGGATCAGGTATTGCCGTGGGGAGAATTGCTGGCCCTGGTGGAGTCGTACGATCCGCCGGCGGCAATGGGTCCGCCTCCGGCCGGCCTGTCCATCCTGCTTCGCGCCTACCTTGTGCAGCAGTGGTTCAAACTCTCGGACCCCAGCGTTGAAGAGGCGCTCTATGAGTCGCCCATGCTGCGCAATTTCGTTGGAGTCGATCTGAGCGTGGCTCCCGCGCCAGACGAGACGGCGATTCGCGATTTTCGCCAAATGCTGGAAGAGCACGATCTGGGCGGCAAGATGATGGTTACAGTGAACCATTATCTGGACGAGCGAGGCATGCGCATTACGTCCCAGGCGAATTTGGATGCGGCGAGCCCCAATGCGCCCTCGTCGGCCATGGTCAGCGTGGGCGGGCAGATGCAACCGGGTGGGGAGGGCGGCCAACACCCCGCCGCGTCCAAGGCCGGGGGGATGGGCAAAGTTGAGACTCCTGTTCTTGTCGCAGGCGGCTTGTCGGTGGCAGTGATCAGCCCGGACACGCGACGCCGCAACGCCGCTATGGGCGCTTTGGACGACTGTCAGGCCGGCCGAGTCCAGGAATTTGTCGCCTACCCTCCCGACCTCAACGAAGTGCCGCGGATGCTGGGTCAAGACTTCGATGTCGTCCTGGTCGACCTGGACAGTAATTCGAAACAAGCCCTCGATCTAGTGGAGACGATTAGTGTTCATGGCCTGGCAACCG
>JBEKPI010000109.1:0-12533 GCA_049520855.1 Occallatibacter sp. | reverse complement strand
GTTCCGTTGGAGAACAATAGAAGTAGTCAGCAGAACAGACCTCAACTGATCCTTGTTCACTGATCCCTGAAAGGAAGCCATGAGTAAAATAAGCGTTACCATTCCCGCCAATTCGGCCAGCAACGCCAACTCCGCTAGCCCCGCAAACTCCGCTGTCCTCGGCGCTTTTTTTCTCAATTTTGCCGGTGAATCTGTGGGACCATCTTTAACCAACTTAAAATCAATAACCTACAAGGCACCCCTTCACGGAACCACGCAAACCGTGAATCCGTGAAACTGCATGGAACCCCTTAAATAATTCAAAATAAACCACTTCCACCTCACAGTTTCACAGCCCACTGAAACTGTAGGACTATAAAACTGTGGGGCCCCGCTGGCGGTCCTTTCGCTCCCCTGCTCGCCCGATGCGCTATCCTGTCCTTGCATCAACAAGCAGACCGGCAAACGCAATGGCGATACACACCATCGAGAAGACCGCCAAGAATCTCGTCCTCACCGTGCAGGACTACTCCCTCTTCGCCTGGCGCGCAGTCGCCAATCTCTTCCGCCCGCCCGTCTACTGGCCCGAATTCCTAGTTCAATCCGACATCATCGGCTTCGGCTCCCTGTCGATCGTTGTGCTCTCCGGGGTCTCGACCGGCGGTGTGCTGGCGCTGCAATCGGCGGCCACGCTCTCGGCTTTCGGCGCCACTGCCGTCACCGGACAGTTTGTTAGCCTGACCATGATTCGGGAGCTCGGCCCGGTCCTTACCGGAGTGATGGTCAGCGGCCGCAACGCCAGCTCGATGGCCAGCGAACTGGGGTCCATGGTGGTCACCGAGCAGATTGACGCCATGCGCGCCCTCGGCGTTGACCCCATGCGCAAGCTGGTCACCCCGCGCATCTTCTCCTCTATCGTGATGCTCTTATTCCTAACCATCGTCGCCGATGCCTGCGGCATCGCCGGCGGCGGCCTGGTGACCGTATTCATGAACCACCAGAACGGCACCCAGTACTTGAACATGGCCTGGGAACACCTGCGCTATCCCGACATCGTCCAGGGACTGGTCAAGCCGCTCTTCTTCGGCTACATCCTCAGTTCCATCGGATGCTTTTACGGCATGAGAACCACGGGCGGAACCCAGGGCGTGGGCCGCACCACCATTCAGGCCGTCGTATGGGCTTCGGTACTCATCATCTTCGTCGATTTCCTGCTTACCCAGGTGCTGCTCACCCTCTTCCCCCCCCTATGACCGCGATCCCTGATTCCCCCCAACCCGGTCAAGATAGGCCCGGACAAGCCCTGGCTTCAGCTCCCGGCGCGGACCCGGTCGTGGTCTTCCGCAACGTCTCCATCGCCTTCGACGGCCCACCCGTGCTCGACGATGTCAGCTTCTCCATTGCTCCGGGCGAGACCCGCGTCCTGCTCGGCCCGGCCGGGGTCGGCAAGAGCGTCCTGCTCAAGCTCACCAACGGCCTGCTCCGCCCCGACCAGGGCAGCATCATGCTCTTCGGCGAAGAGATCGCCCTCATGCCCGAGGAGCAGCTCTTCCCCCTGCGCACCCGCACCGGCATGGTCTTTCAGGAGGGCGCGCTCTTCGATTCCCTCACCGTCCGCGACAATGTGGCCTACCAACTGATTCAGGAGCTTGTTCCCGACGGCGAGATCGACGAGCGCGTCCGCGATGCACTGCGCTTTGTCGAGTTGGAAGAGACCTTCGATCTCTATCCTGCCAGTCTCTCGGGCGGAATGCGCCGGCGCGTGGCCATAGCCCGCGCCTTGATCCGCCAGCCGGAACTCTTGCTCTACGACTCCCCCACCGGAGGCCTCGACCCTGTAACCTCGACGACCATCATCGAACTGATCGTCAAGGAGCGCGACGTTTACCACACCCCTTCGTTGCTGGTCACCCATCGCCTCCAGGACGCCTTCCTTCTTTGCAACCACCGCTTTGACCCCAAACTCGGCCGCATGGTCCCTCTCCCCAAGGGCGAGACCGACCAAGGCACGACCTTCCTCATGCTAGAAGAGGGCCGGCTTATCTTCGACGGCTCGCTCCATGAGCTGGTCAAGAGCAAGAACCCCTTCGTGCGCGAGTTTCTGGAGTAAATCAACCTCTTGCGCCGCATCCGCAATCTCCTGGCCTTCCCCTTCCAAGTTCCAGCAGAGCGGCCTTTCAATCTCCGGTCTGCGCCTTTTTCCACCGCAACTCCAGCATCACCAAGAGCAACCTCCGTGCCCTCAGGACGAAGCACAACTTTGTGATAGCATCATTCAAGTTTCGCGCCGCCTGGTTCTTACGGTCGCACCGACCGCAAAAGGAGCTGGAAACGGCCCTGCCAGCCATTTGAGGCGGAGAGGAAGTGGACTATGCGCCGTCAAGAAGCTGCTGTTAATCGTGAAGTGCCCGCTGGCCAAGCCGCCCCGGATAGCTCCGGCTGGTCTGTACGGGGATTCTGGCCGCTCTTCCTGGCGAGTTTCATCGCGCTTTATTTCGAACTGATTGTCATTCGCTATCTTTCAACCGAAATCAGAGTCTTCGCTTACCTCAAAAACCTCGCGCTGATTGCAAGCTTCTTTGGGATTGGGCTGGGAATGCTCCTCGAAACGCCCCCCAGAACCTTGAAACGGTTCTTTCCGGTGATTGCCGCGGCGCTGTTCCTCCTCATTACTTTTGCATCTGTTCTCAAGCTGACCCACTTGCCCATTCCCACTTTCGACTACCGCGTCTTCACGGAGCAGCCTACGGCGCCCACAGGCCACTGGCTCACCCTCTGGGTCATCCTGATGTTCTTCCTATATCTGATCGCCATTCCCGGCATCATGTATCTTGTGGTGGCATTTTTCGCGGTCCTGGGCGGACTTGTCGGGGAACATCTCAAGCAATTCCCCGCTCTTCGAGGCTATGGCATCAATCTGGCGGGAAGTCTCGCCGGCATCGCCGCTTTCACGGTGCTCTCGTTCTTAGGCTCGCCCCCCGTGATCTGGGTCTTGCTCGGGTTTGGGGCTCTGGTTCCTTTCTTCTTCCGCCAGCGCTGGACAATGGCCGCGTTTGCTTTGATTGTCTGCGCGATGGCCGTCCCGCAGCAGCACACTTACTGGTCGCCCTACTATCGGATTACTCTCACCGAAGTTGCGACGCCGGCAGGCTGGCCTCGCCCCGCCGTGTACTTTGTCGACGTCAACCACGACTACCACCAGAAGATGCTCGATCTGTCGCCTGAATTCATCGCGCGCTTTCCCGATGCTGAGCCCAACCGCTCCGGCCTTGCGACCTACGAGCTTCCCTACAGGTTGGTCCCGAATCCAGGGCAGGTGCTGGTGGTGGGCGCGGGCACCGGTAACGACGTCGCGGCTGCGCTGCGGCACGGGGCAACGCACGTGGACGCAGTTGAAATCGATCCCTTCATTCTTGGCCTCGGCCAAAAGTACCACCCGGAGCGCCCTTACGATTCACCCAAAGTCAGCGTGTTTGTGGATGACGCCCGCGCTTTCTTGAAGAAAACGCACCAGAAGTACGACCTGATCGTCTTCGGCTATCTCGACTCGCACACCATGGTGACAGCCTTTTCGTCCATCCGGCTGGACAACTACGTTTACACGCTTGAGAGTTTCCGCGAAGCTCGAAGCCTTCTCCGGGAGAATGGCACTGTGGTGCTGGCCTTCGGAGGGGGCAGCACATTCATCAGCGAACGGCTCTCCGCGACGTTGGCGCAGGCCTTTGGCGCGCCGCCCCGCGCTTACTTCACCGGCTACGACAATTCAGGCGTGGTATTTGTGGAGGGCAAGGGAGCGGAGTCCAACCAGATCGGAGACTTTCCGGAGATCGGCAAGCAGTTGCAATTGCATCAGGCCAGCACGATTCTCTCCACCGACCATTGGCCCTTCCTGTATCTCCAATCTCGAACGATTCCCTTCGCCATATGGAGCGTGCTCGCGCTGTTTCTTTACTTCGCGGCAACGGTCCTGCAACGAAGGGTTCCTCTTCGGCGTCTTGCCAGCCGGCAGGGCCTGCACATGTTTTTCCTGGGCGCGGGATTCATGCTTCTCGAGACCAGAGGAGTTACAGAACTTTCGCTGTTGTTTGGGTCCACCTGGATCGTCAATGCGGTGGTGATTGCCTCCTTCCTTGTCATGGGTTTGCTGGCCAATACGTTCATCATGTTTCGGGCTGTCTCCCGAGGCATCGCGTATGCTGCCCTGTTCACGATTCTGGCCGTCGGCATGTTCGTGCCGTATTCGCACTTTGACACACTTCCCATCGCAGCAAGAGTGCTTGCCGCCGCTACGTTGGCGGGTCTGCCCGTGTTCTTCTCGGGACTTGTTTTTTCGCGCAGCTTCCGCGATGTCGCACACCCCGCCCAGGGACTTGGCATCAACCTTCTTGGCGCTGTGGTGGGCGGAGTTCTGGAGAACCTGGTGATGATTGGCGGCACGCCGATTCTTGGGATATTGGCATTTCTTCTCTACGGGTTATCGGCAGCTTTCGTGCCCGGACTCACACCGCCGTCAGAGGACTCAGGAAGTCCTCAGAGAGAGGCATTGAGCCAACCAGCATCCGATTGAGCGGGTGGTGAGCCATCACCGCCGCGGCTCGAAGGGGGCGCAATGGACCGCGAACACATCTCTCCGGCCAAGCGCAACCACGTGCTGGATTGCCTTGGAAGGCGCCTGCCAATCCCGAGTATATGCTACCAGTGAGAACGCTACCAATTGGGAGGTTTCGATGGCCGCCGATTTCGAGAGGTCTGTCCTCGTTTACGATGTTGGAGGCAGCCATGTATCCGCCGCGGTTTGCAACGAGACTACCTATCGGCTCGACCCCGTTGTGAGCGCCCCGTACCCTGCCGAGCAGACCAGCGAGGCCTTCATCGGTTTTTTGCACTCTCTCGGCGTCCGCGCTTCCGCCGGCTCCGAAGCCGTTTCAGGCGCTGAAGTGGCCATGCCCGGCCCCTTCAATTTCGACGAAGGCGTGAGCCTGATGCGGCACAAGCTGCCTTTCCTTTATGGCATCAACCTGCGCCAGCCCTTGGCCGTGCGCTTCGGATGGCAGCCCGGCCAGGTGCGCTTCGTTCACGATGCCGGAGCTTTCCTGCTGGGTGAGATCGGCGCTGGGGCGGCTCCCGGCGTTCCGCGCGCCGTCGGCATCACTCTGGGAACGGGCATCGGCTCGGCCTTTGCCGTGGATAGCCGCGTAGTCACCGAAGGCCCCGGCGTTCCCCCCGGCGGCGAAATCTGGAATCTCCCCTATGAAGGGGGAATCGTTGAGGATTTCATCTCAACGCGAGCAATCCAGCGATACTATCAGCGCCGTACCGGCGTGCTCGCGGAGGTGGCCGGCATTGCCGCCGAAGTGGCTGTCAATCCGAATGCGGCCGCAGCCTTCACAGAATTCGGCCGCCATCTTGGCCTGGCGCTGCGCATGTTGGTCTCCGACTTCGCCCCCCAGGTTGTGGTTCTCGGCGGGGGCATCTCCCGCTCGGCGCACCTGTTCCTGCCCGCCGCCGAGAGCCATTTGGAGGGTTTGAATTTCCACGTGCTGCCATCCGCGCTCAACGACCAGGCCCCCCTGGTGGGCGCGGCAGTAGCGTGGTTCAGCGCATCCAGGTAGCGCACCAAGCCATTCCTGGATTCCGCGACACGCCGATAGCCGCCCGGTGCGCGGACGCGCCTCATTCGCTACACCGCCACCGTAAAGCTGTCTTCCGTGCGCGTCACCGCTTTGTACAGCGTGTCGCGCTCCACTGGAACTCGCCCGGCCTCGGTAATCAGGCGGCAAAGCTCCACTCGGGTCATGCCCTGCGGCGTAGTGGCGCCGGCGTCGTGGTAAATCTTCTCCTCGACGACGGTGCCGTCCAGGTCGTCGGCCCCAAAACGAAGGGAAATTTGAGCAATCTTCGGCGTAAGCATCTGCCAATAAGCTTTGATGTGCGGAAAGTTGTCCAGCAGCAGGCGGCTGACCGCGACCTGGCGAATGTCGGTCAAGCCCGTGGTCACCGGCAGGTGATCGAGCGCCGTATTCTCCGGATGGAAGGCCAGCGGGATGAAGGTCTGAAACCCGCCTGTCTCATCCTGCAGCGCCCTTAGCTTGAGCAAGTGGTCCACGCGGTCTTCGTCGTTTTCAATGTGCCCATACAACATCGTCGCGTTGGACTTGAATCCAAGCCGGTGGGCCAGCCGCGCCGTCTCAAGCCACTCCTCGCCGTCGATCTTGTGGTCGCAGATAATCGAGCGCACCCGCGCCGCGAAGATCTCCGCGCCGCCTCCGGGCATCGAGTCCACGCCCGCCTCGCGCATCTTGATGAGCGTCGCCTCGATGCTGAGCTTGGCCCGCCGCGCCAGATACGCCACCTCCACCATGGTGAAGGCCTTGATGTGGACCTTGGGAAACCGCTGCTTCAGGCCGCGCACCAGGTCGAGAAAGTATTCGAGCGGAAGGTCCGGGTGCAGCCCGCCGACGATATGAAACTCCGTCACCGCCTCCGAGTAGCCCGAGGCAGCCGTCTCCCACGCCTCTTCGAGAGCCATTGTGTAACCGGCCGGATCGCCCTTCTTGCGCCCAAAGGCGCAGAGCTTGCATGCCGCCACGCAGACGTTGGTAGGGTTGATGTGCCGATTGACGTTGAAATAGGTCACATCGCCATGCATCCGCTCGCGCACATGGTTAGCCAGCCAGCCAACGGCCAGCACGTCCGGCGACCCGTAGAGCGCGAGGCCGTCGTCGAAGTCGAGCCGCTCGCCGGCCAGCACCTTGGCGGCAATCGGTTCAAGCCGTGCGTCGCAGGTTCGAAAGGCTGCCGGCTGGCGGGATGTCACCGTCTCGGTCTGCATAATCCAATGATACAGAAACAGATTCTTTCCGGTGAAGATCGATTCCCGTTTCGCTGCTCCCTCGTTCAGTCAGCGCTTTCCCGTCTCCACGCCAGCCAGCTGCGGCTCGATCAGCACCCCGTCATCCAGCGACGCTGCCAGCAGCCGCCCCTCGGCCGCGCGCACTAGGTTGATGCGGTAACCGGTCTGAGACCACTTCCAGGCGAGCGACTTGGGATCAATCGCGTAGACCACGTCGCTCGCTTGCGAACTGACAAGAACCCTGCCGAGTTGAGCTTCAAAGGAAAGGCTGTCCACATCTGTCAACGGAAACCTTTGCACCCACAGCCACGTCCCGCCCAGGTTGTGCGTGAAGAACACGCCTTCGCGAGCACCCAGCCACAGCGTCCCGTCGGAAGAAAAAGCAACCGAGTGGATGCGCGTGAGCATCGCCGGAATGCCGATGGGCATCCAGGTCTGGCCGGAGTCCGACGAGAGAACCACTTCATCCCGCCGGGCGGCAGCCTGCACCGCTCCGTGCGCGGCGACCGAAAGATACTCTGCCGAATCCATCACCGGACCGCCCTGCCAACTGGCTCCGTGATCCCTGCTGGTGAAAAGCCCCCCCGTGGTCGAAGCTAGCCAGGCGTCTCCAGAGAGGTCGAGCGCATAGACGCGGCCTTGGATGGCTCGCACCTTCTCCTTCACCCGTTTCTCGACGTTGACGCGCTTTCCATAGTGCTTTTCAACGGCCATCTTCACCTGCGAGTTCTGAATCGTGTTGCGCAGGCTCCAGCGCGGGCTGGGCGCATCCACGGTCCCGGCCGGCGCATCCGCGGCACGCTCGTCCAACTTGTCGAGCGCAAAGATACCGTGATTGGTCCCCGCCAGAATCATTCCCTCCGGCGACTCGGCCAGGGAGAAGACGTCGCGCCCGTCGAGGCCAGCGGAAATCTGCTCCCAGCGCACGCCGCTATTGGTGGAAACAAAAACGCCGCCATAGCTCTTGTCGTTCACCACTCCGGCGTAGAGCCGTGCGGGATTGTCGCGATCGATCAGCAACGCCTCCACCTTGCGCCCTGAAAAGCCGTCATTGGCGGCCGCAAAGCTGGCTCCCGCGTCCTGGCTCAGCAGCACTCCGCCGCGGTCGGTGGCCAGCAGCACACGATTCGCGTCTTGAGGATCGATAAGGACGTCGTTCACGATCAATTCCGGCCCTGTCATGCGCGTAAAGCTGCGGCCACCGTCTACCGTCTTGTAAAGTCCCTCGGTGGTCCCGGCATAAATCATGTCGCGGTTCACCGGATCCTGCCGCAACACGCGCGTCCTGCGCGCGGTGGAAGGTATGCCCTCGATCCTCTTGAAGATCCCGGCCCCATTCTCGCTCTTGTAAATGCCGCTGCATGCGCTGGCGTAGACGATATTCGTCTGCGACGGATCGATGATGATCGAGAAGACATCGGAGTCGTCGATAATCCCCTCTTTGATGCTGTGCCAGCTCTTGCCTCCGTCGGAGGTTTTCCAGGGAAGGTGCCAGGTGCCGGCGTAAATCACATCCGGGTCCGCCGGATCGATGGCCAGCGACTCCACCTCGTGAATTTCCTGGCTGCCAGGCGGGCTGATCAGCGTCCAGGTTGCTCCGCCATCGCCGCTGCGGAAAACCCCTTCAAGGCTTCCCGCTAGGAAAATCCCGGGGTTCGAGGGCGCCTGAGCAAAAGCGCGAATCGACTGGCCGCGCAGACCCTCGACGGCACTCCAGTTTCGGCCCCCGTCATGGCTCACCCACAGCCCGCCGCCTGCGCGGTCCAGCTTCCACGCGGCTACATAAACGGTGGCGGGATTTGCCTGGTCCACGACGATGTGGTCCAAAATCAGATCGTCGGAAGTGTCCAGCTTCGCGAGACGGCGCCAGGATGCGCCGCCATCCACTGACTCGTAGAGCCAACTGTTCGTGGTGCCCAGATAAAGATGATGGGGCTGCCCCGGAACCGCCGCAAAGGCGCGCGCATCCCCGCCCGCGGGGCCAATGGCGCTCCATCGGGCCTGTGCCCCCAAAAAGGGGGCCGCAAACAAAAGCAAAACGAGAGGCAATATCTGCGCAAATACTCCGGACCGGGGGAAAACATCGAGGCAACTTCGCAAGCGATTCATGCGGAACACAGACTCCCTGGGGTCGAACAACGCGCCAAAAAGAGGCGCAAAACGGAAGAGGTTGACCGGCTCGCCGGTCAACCTCCAATGATTGCGCGAGGAATCCCTCAACCTGCTATCTGCCCGGCCCCTTCGTGAAATCCGCGGGGGCCGGACTATCGGTTGTACAGCCAATCAGGCCGGCTTGCCTACTTTACGGCTTCTTCTTCGTCGCCGCTTTCTTGTGAGCGGCCTCATGCAGGGGCTTGCGCGCCTGCACCTTGACTGTGGTCTCGTCCACCGGAGTGGTTCCCGTCACATCGTCCGAGAAGCTGGCGCCGGAGGGTACCAGGTAATCCTCCACCGTCTGGCCGTCCGTCGTGCCGGTCGCTACGCTGATGCGAGATGCGTCGATGCCCTTCTCGGTCACCAGGTAGTCCTTGGTGTTGACGGCGCGCTCGGCGGCAGAATCCACAACAGCGAGATGCTTGTTCTTCTTCGCAGCCACCGCTTCCTTGGCAGTCGCCGCCTTTTCCTTGGCATTGGAACTGCCAACCACAACTGCCTTGGCGTCGGACTGCTTCTGCAAGTCGAGGGCGATCTCGTCCAGGCATGCCTTGGCTTCGTTGCTTACGCGCGCCGGACGCAATTTGTCGGCCGCGAAGCTGATCGAGCAAAGAGCCTGGGTGTGCGGAACGGGAGCCACATACGGGGCCGTGATGGTCACGCTGTTAGCCGCGGAGATGGTTGCCGATGCGCTCTGCCCCTTGTCGTCGGTCACGGTGCAGGTGATGCTCACCGGACCCGTCGGCGCTCCCACCGAGGAGTAGGTCGCCGTATTGCCGTTCCCGGCGATCGAACCGGCCGATGCCGTGTAGCTGTACGTCAGCGGGCGATTCTGCGGACTGACTCCAACTGCGGTAACGGTGCTGCTCTCGCCCGGCTTGATGATCGTCGGGCTGACCGAGCAACTGATCGTCGGCGGCTCAAACGCCTTCACTGTGAAGCTGGCCGATGCGGAGGCCGATTCCCACGGCTTCAGGCCTTCCTTGCCGGGTTTGCCTTCCTTCACCCCGCAATTGACCGGGTAGGAGCCGGCGGCCAGCGCGCCAGTGGACACTGTGCCCGTCATTCCACCCGTCAAGCCGGGGCCTGACACACTGTAAATCACATTCAGCTTCGGATCCAGGTTCCCAGCCGCCGCAGTCACCGTAACCGGATCGCCGGGGAAGACTGAAGCCGGACTCGCCGAGCATGTGAGCGTTACCGGCACTGGCGGCGCTATCGTGCCGATGTGGTAGACGACGCCAGCAGACAGCCGAATGCCTTCAAGTTCGGCCGTGCCACCGGGTTGCCAGCCTTCTTGCGAACCACCCATGTGCGCCGCACCGAAACGTACGTCAACAAACTCATAGTCGGCCTGAACCGCTCGAATGGACCAGTGCTGGTTGAGGCTGTAGTCCAGGCCGGCGCCGACAGTTGTCGTCCAACCTGGCGTGTAACCCTGGTGATCCGGGCCATGCAAGTCTGCTCCGCCACCCAGGACATGCATAAACGGCGTCCACTTGCCATATCCCACCCAGCGGCGGACCAAACCGCCCTGGACGGTGAACAAGCCGCTGTTGCTATAACTGGCGGGAGCTACGATCACATCGTGCTGCCCCGAATCGATCTGCACTCCCCAACGATCGTTGAAGAAGCGGGTCGCGCTTTCCGCGCTGCCGATCTTCTCGGTCAGGAAAGAAACGCCATTCGTTTGATACGCGCCGACCGTGCCGCCGGGCCCCTCGTTCCATCCATAAACCTTCGCATTGGGAGCCATAAAACTGTAGCCTGCAAAGATGTCCCACTTGGACGGAGAATCGCCCGCGTGGGCCTTCGCGGCTGGCTTGGCTGAGTCCTGAGCGCCAAGAGCAACGGGTATCGACACCACGCAAGCCAAGGCAAGGAACCTGCACACAGATTTCGTAACACGAGAGAACATGCGTTTTTCCTCCGCAATCAATTTGAATGACAAATGGGCTAAGCTGCTAGCGAGTACAAACATCCACTCGGACTGACTCGATCCTTCGCAATTAAAGGATCGTAGAATGTCCTGATTCCACTATTAAACGTACCATAGGTAGGTTTGCCAGTGAGGACAAATTTTTTCAACATGTTACCGACTTGGCTCCCCCCGGGAAACAATCCGCAAGAGGCCAATCTATTACTTTGGTAATGATTACTACAAGGCAACTGCCCCGCCGTTCCTTACCCCACATTCAAGGTCTTCAGCAGGCTGCGCGGCTCACGCTGAATCTTTTCCTGCAGCAGCGTGATCGCGTACAAGAGCTGCTCGGGACGCGGAGGACAACCCGGGACATAAACGTCGACCGGGATCACCTGGTTAACGCCCTGCAACAGCGCATAGTTGTTAAAGACGCCGCCCGATGTGGCGCAGGCGCCCATCGAGATCACCCACTTCGGCTCCGGCATCTGGTCGTAGAGACGTCGAATCACTGGAGCCATCTTCTGCGAAACTCGCCCGGCAACCACCATCAGGTCGCTCTGCCGCGGAGAAGGCCGGAAGACCTCGGCTCCGAAGCGCGCCACGTCAAAGCGCGAGGCGCCCATCGACATCATTTCGATGGCGCAGCAGGCCAACCCAAAGGTCATCGGCCAAACCGAGTTCTTCCTGATCCAGTTCACCGCAAAATCCAGCGAAGTCAGCAAGATGCCCTCCGGCTCTTCAAAGCCGTAGCTGACCTCCTTCAGTTTCACGCGGTTCCGCGCGCTGCTCTCCAATGACCCAAAAAGGTAGTGGTCCCGTTCTGCCGTAGCCGCCATACGACCAATATACCTCTATTTCCCCGGACGCTGGATGGTCACTCTTGCTCAATTGGGGAGGCTTGCCCTATCATCGGCCATTTCAGTGGTTCTTTCCGGCTTTATTTCCACATCGCATCGTCGATTGGCCGGCCGCGCACCCGCGGGCACAGCCTCAACTCCCGGGCGCACTCGCCCAAAAGAGATGAGAATGCAAAAGAGATGCTCTCGAATCTCGCCTCAACCCTGCCCGCGGGGCGCTGCCTGCGTGCGGCGCCGCCTCCCTACAGCTCTCATCGCAGCGCCAGTGTGAAAACATTTTCCACGTTACGTTGTTACGTTAACCTTGAAACCATTATTCAATCTCGATCTTTGTGCCAGCCGTACATCTCTTAAACATTTTTGTACATAATTAACATTGCTCTTTTTCACTCGATTGGCTTACCTTTTCTCAGTCCGCTGTAAACCAGTTTATCTCAATCCGAGTTTTCTAACTAGGAACCAACGGACGAGACGAAAGGAATAGCGAGCTTTCGCGCAAGCGAATGCAAACGGGCAGATCGGGCAGAGGATCAACGTGATCGCTTCACCAGCTGTGCCGTAAACCAACCCTAGCCCTGGGGATCGAATCCCGGACTAAAACAGGAAAAGGACAAAGAGGACAAAAATATGAACTCGAAGCAATGCCGCACGAACCTCAACAGCTGGCTCAATACAATCACTATTGCTGTAATGGTGATCGCCGTTTTGGCAATGTTGCCGTCCCAAAGCGCATTCGCAGCCACCGTAACCGTCAAGAACAGTTGTA
>JBEKPI010000108.1:0-12581 GCA_049520855.1 Occallatibacter sp. | reverse complement strand
AAATGACTGTACCCAGGCCATTGAGTTGTTGGGCCAGCACAAGGCCGAGGCTGTGCTGGCCGACAAGGGGTACGACTCTGACGCCATCGTAGAGCACGTTGAAGCCATGGGAGCCAAAGCCGCGATCCCGCCCAAACGCAACCGCAAGGTGCAGCGCGAGTACGACAAAGACCTTTACAAACAACGCAATCGCATCGAACGCTGCTTCAGCAAACTCAAGTGTTTCCGCAGGTTCGCCACCCGATACGAAAAATCCAAAGCCTGCTTCAATGCCCTCGTCGCCCTCGCCTGCGCCTGATTGCACCTCAGGTTATATGTCGATACGGCCTAGGGCTGATCGGATGGGCAAGCAACGAACTTATCACTTGATTAGTATTGGCAAACGCGGATGTCGCCGGGACCGGTTTCTGAGCGTGTTTCGGAGATGCCCGCTCTGTTTTGGCGGCAATCCATCGGGGGCAAAGGCAAGTGCAAATGCAGATCCTTCGACTCCGCTCAGTGCAGGCTTTCGACTCCGCTGAAGAACGCTTCACTCAAGATGACGGCTCTTGTGGTGGGTTCGCTCGGGATGACCGCCTCCACTTTAAAACTCGCGCCGGACGAGTTTTCAAAATCGCCGCAATCTCTCCGCTGCCGCGTCCTTTGCCGGCCAACAGAGCTGCCCGCGCCCGATCCGCCAGACGCTGCTCGGATGCGCCCAAGCGCAGATACCGCTTCAGCACCTTCTCTTCTTCCGCCGTCAAACGAATAACCGCCGCTAGCCTCACCATGGGAACCGCTTATCGTTCTATCGCTAACTATTGCAAGCAGACACTAGACGCAAAAACAATACGCGGCGAGTGTAGGGCACCCAGCGGCACCCGGCTGACCGGAGAAGTGAAACCTGAGATTGACGCTGGCAAGCTGGATGGGCTATTCTTGGCCGCGAATTTGTTCCAATTGCAAATCGAAGAGTTTTCCATCGAAGGAGATCGCACTATGAGGATCGTGGCGGCCGTTGTTCTGTTGTCGTTCGCGCCGGCGTTTGCTTGCGCCGAAGGGCCAAAGCCTTGTGAAGAGTTGAAGGCAGAGATCGCCAAGAAGCTGGATGCAAACGGCGCGAAGGCCTATACGCTGGAGATCGTGGCGAAGGACAAAGACGCGGAAGGCAAGGTGGTGGGCAGTTGCGAGGGCGGGACGAAGAAGATCATGTACGTGAAAGCGCCAGCCCCGGCGAAGGCCCCGGATCCCGCGGCCGGCAAGCAGTAGAAAGCGCCTGAGCGGAGATTCCTCAGAGTTTCTTGATTTTTTCAGCGACGATGGCTTCGGCGGCGGCGACTACCTCTTCCAGCGTCATGCGCGTGGAATCGAGCAGGATGGCGTCGAGGGCGGGCTTGAGGGGGGAATCGGCGCGGTTGCGGTCGCGCTCGTCGCGGGCGCGCAGATCGCGAATCACTTCTTCGGGCTGGACGGCTGGCTCGGGGCCAAGCTGGTCGTAACGGCGGAGGCCGCGCACTTCGGGCGCGGCGTCGAGGAAGATCTTGACCTGGGCCTGGGGAAATACGACCGTGCCGATGTCGCGGCCCTCCATCACCACTCCGCCCTGCGCGCCCATCCGCTGCTGGAGGCGGACCATCCAGGCGCGAATGGCAGGAAAGACACTGACGCGGGAGGCGGCGTCGGTGACGGTTTGATTGCGGATCAGGCCGGTGACGTCTTCGCCGTCGAGCAGGACGCGGTTGTGTTCTTCGGCGGGTTCGAGGCGGATGGAGGTTTCGGCGGCAAGGCTCTCAAGCCCCGCGCTCTCGTCCAAAGACGCTGCCGCGCGCAGCGCCTTGAGGGCAAAGGCGCGGTACATGGCACCGGTTTCCAGGTTCAGCAAGCCGAAATGGCGTGCCAGGTGGCGGGCGACGGTACTCTTGCCCGCTCCGGCAGGGCCGTCAATGGCGACGATGATCTTGCGGAGCGGATCGGAAGAGCTGGAGCGACTTTCGTCCGCGCTCATCCGCGCTTCTTCGGCGCCTGCTTGGCCCGGGCGGTAAAGCCAAACCGCTTGCTGTTGCCAGCTTTTGCGCCGGCGGCAAGTGCGGGCTTATGGCCGTTGCTGCCGTTGCGTGCGGCTGAGCCGGGCTTGGCGGCGGGTTTTGCGCCAATGGAGCGGGTATTGCGCTGGCTGCTGCCACGGGCACTCCAGGATGGCGCGGCGGGCTTGGCGGAGCGTGCGCCAGAGCCGTTGGACGGGCGAGGCGCTGGCCTGCCGGTTGCCTTGGAGCCGTTTCCTTTGGCCGAGGCGGAGCTGGCGGCGGTGCGCTTGCCGCTGGCGCTTGGGGATGTCTTGGTGCTCCAGCGAGGGGAGGCGGCAGGCCGCGCGCTGTTCGACGCGCGCGAACCGGCAGGGCGGGAGTCAGCGCCGGAACGCCGGGCCGGATGGCTGCCGGAGGACGATTGCGCTGGCTTGCGATCGCGGGAGTGCGTAGCCGGCCGGCTGAAGTGGGGCCGGGCGGCGGCGGATTTTCCGCTTGCGGCCGGTTTGCGCACCGCGGCGCGGGGAGCATGAACTTCGGCGGGCTTTTCGGGCGGACTCTGCTTGGCGACCGAAGGCTCCGGCAGCTCCTCCGCATACTCCATGTCGTTGGAGCGCATGAAGTAGGCGGAAACCGGCATCGACGAACTGGCGTAGATGGTGGGAGGGGCGGCAAACTCCGGCAATGTGCCGGCAACATAGAAGAGCGGCGCATGCCCCAGCGAGAGGGTGTGGACCTGACGGGTGGCGACCAGGCCGCGCAGCACTTCGCGCACCTTGCTGCGGGCAGTGAGCGGGGCCAGGAAAAGCTCGACCTCTTCCATGCCGGCGGCAATGACCGCCTGGAGATAAATGGAAGCGAGCACCGAAATGGCGGTCACCTGGGAGGTGGATGCGCCTTCGGCAATGGCTTTCTGGAAACGCAGGCGCAGCAGTTGCCACTGGGCAATCTGGCCGGGAGCGGAGACGACGGGGATGATGCGGAGCTGCTGCCAGAGTTCCGTGATGGCGCGCAGGACTGCGCCTTCAGTGACTTCGCGGCCCAAGGCGCGGGTTAGATGGGGGATGGTGGTATCGCCCGCCTCAAGCAGCTTGTAAGCCTGAACGGCCAACTGCGAAACCTGGCGCGAGCCGGTCAATTGGGGGCTGCGCCGCCAGTCGCGGTCGCCGCGCAACGCATAGACGTAGGGCAGAACCCAGCTTGCCACCACGAAGTCGGGCTGTTCGCCGGGCAGGCCCAGCAGATTGAGACGCACGGCCACGCCATCTGTCTCGAGGCGCACCAGCAACTCTTCGGCCAAGGCAACATGGTCGGGATGGGGAGGGGTATCGCGCTGGCCGACGACCGCCTCAACAAACGACGGCGCGATGGAGGAGGAGAACTGCCGCTTGGGCAAGAAGAGACACAATCCGGTCTCCTCAATCCATGTCCGGGCTTCCTCCAGTGTGAGAGCCCCGTTTCCATTCAGGCGCAATCTTTCAGCGCGCGATGCTTCCAATTGTTCCGATGTCAAAGAAAAACCTCGCTTCCAGGCTGGCTATAATGCCGGGAGGCTCTGTCCCCTAAGGGGAGGGCCGACCCCTTCCACCAGTTTCAGATTCGATGGAAGGCCCGCTGGATCTCCTTCCAAGAATACAGCAAAGCTATTGGACGTCCATGGGGGCAACTGGTTGGGTGGCTGGTTTTAGCCAATTCCAACAGTAACCATTCCATACGAACCGGGTCAAGAGGCGTATTGACCTTGATAGCCGAATGACAGGCGATGGAAGCGGCTATTCGTGTGCGGAGAGCGGTAAGATCATGATTATGCGTAGGTTCTCCTGAATCAGCGCTGGATTGCTCGATCACCTCGGCCAACATGCGCTCCAGAGCCGCTCCTTCCAGGCCAACCGGGGCTGCCTTGACGGCAAGTGTTTGAGGGCCAAAGGGTTCCACCTCGAAACCGTTGCGTTCCAGCTCTTCGGCGATGCGGGCGAAGGTAACCATCTGAGATGCCTTTAGTTCCACAAGTAGGGGCATTAGTAATCTCTGGCGCAGTACTTTCTCGATGCGGCGATCTCTTAGAATTTTTTCAAAAAGAATTCTTTCGTGGGCGACATGCTGGTCGATAATCCACAGTCCGTCGTCGCCTGTGGCCAGAATGAACGACTCGCGCAACTGCCCGAGCGGGCGCAGCGAACCGAGGTGGTTGAGGGTGGCGGCGGCCTGCTCGGCCTCGACGAGAGCCGTTTCCGCGGCGGGATTCAGGCTGGCCGCATCGCCCGGATATGGGGAACAGTCGCCGGCGGGCGGCAGACTGGCCGGCTGGAAGAGCGCCGCGGCGGCTTCGGCCCAGGCTGCCCGGTCCTGCCCGCCGCCAGGCCATCCGCCGGCATCATGGCTTTGGGCGGCAAAAGGGAGCTTGCCGGGGATCGGCGAGGGCAGGCGCGGCGTCAGTTCAAAGGGTTCGGCGTCGGTCCGGGCTGTCTGGAAGGCGGCCGGATCGGAGTCGGGAGGAGGAAGCGGCGCGGAGTCGGGCGAGCCGGGCAAGGGAGATGCGGGCGGGGGCATAAGCGATGGGCTGGCGGCGGGCGCGGAGTCGAGCGCGGCCAGGAAGCCGGCGGCGGGGCGCGCCTTGATGAGGGCGGTTCTCAGGCTATCGCGGACAAAGTCGTGGACCAGGCTCTGCTGGCGAAAGCGGACCTCGGTCTTGGCGGGGTGGACGTTGACGTCCACTTCTTCGGGCGGCATCTCGAGGAAGAGCAGCACCACCGGGAAGCTGGTGGGTGGGATTATGTTGCGGTAGGCCTCGGTGATGGCGTGCAGCAGCAGACGGTCGCGGATAAGACGTTTGTTGACAAAGATGTAGATGGAGTTGCGGTTGAGCTTTTGCAGTTCCGGCTTGGAGTAGAAGCCAGTGAGGCGCAGGACGCCGGGGTTGTGGGCAGGCTCGGCGGGATCGCGCTTCCAGGGTGGCGCTTCGGGCAGGCCGGCACGGGCAAGAGGGATTTCAGCGGCCACGGGGAGCAACTGGGCCAGCGTGTCTTTGCCGAATATCTGGTAGATGCGCTCGGCGGTGCGCGCGACAGGCGGGGCGGAGACGATGGTGTGGGTGGCCGAGAGCAGCTCGAAGTGCTTTTCCGGGTGGGCCAGCGCGTAGTGGGTAACGAGCGCCGTCACATGGGCCAGTTCGGTGGACTCCGCGCGGAGGAATTTGCGGCGGGCTGGGGTATTGAAGAAGAGATCGGCTACGGCGAGCGTGGTGCCGCGCGGCAGGGCGGCGTCTTCTACGTGAAGGATTTTGCCGCCGGCGATCTCCAGGTGGGTTCCAACGGCGTCCTCTCCGGTGGCTGTCTCCAGCGTCACGCGGGCCACGGAGGCGATGGAGGGCAGCGCCTCGCCGCGAAATCCGAGGGTTGCGATGGAGAGCAGGTCGTCGGCGGTGCGGAGCTTGGAGGTGGCGTGGCGCTCGAAGGCCAGCAGGGCGTCGTCGCGGTTCATGCCCTGGCCGTCATCGGTGAGGCGGATGAGCCTGCGTCCGCCCGCCTCGACCTCGACGCGGATGCGGTTGGCGCCGGCGTCGAGGGCGTTCTCCAGCAGCTCCTTGACGACCGAGGCTGGGCGGTCCACCACCTCGCCGGCGGCGATCTGGTTGGCGACCTGGTCGGGAAGTACGCGGATGCGGCCCATACGGCTTTAGGGTAACGCAGGAAGGCAGAGAGCAGATGGACGATCACCCTTTTCGCGCCTCGGCCTCTCCCAGCCGGCCACAGTGCAGTTTCTTGGCTGGGATGATGGAGAGGTAGGGCTTGATGTCGAGATTAGGGGTTCCCGTGGACCGGGATGCTTTAGAATTCGTAATAACGTTGCAGCCGACCGTTTTCAGATACAAGCAAAATGGATTGCGGACCCCGGAAGCGGACTCGGGTCCGGCGGACAGCCTTCGATTCGATGAGGCTGCGCAAGCGGGCCTCGGGCTGCTCAGATAAGGAAGGCGAATGAAATACGCCGGATTGCTGGTGATGCCAGCCGGATTCTTTCTTTCCGTCGCCGCGCTGGTGCTCTTTCCGGACCCAGTGTCGCGAACGGCCTTTGTCGTCTGCGGGCTGGCGGTTGAATGTCTCGGCCTGGTTGTCGCAGTGCGCGGCCACATGCTGGCGCGTGGAGAAAGCCGCCCATGAACCCGCAAGCCGCTGTGCCTCTTACCGATGCCGCCTTCGCTCTCTGCCTCGCGCTTTTGCTGCTGGCGCCGCTGGCCATCGCTGGCGTAGCCCTGATCAATACCGGCCTGGGCCGGTGCCGCTCGGCCGCGCAGGCACTGCTGGGCAATCTGGCCATCGTGGCCGTCTCGGCCATCGTCTTTGCGCTGATCGGCGCTACCCTGGCCGGCAACCTGCCAAGTGGGCCGGGCGGCGCGGGGCATATCCTTTTTGTTGCCGGCAAGCCCTGGAACTGGCTGGGCGAAGGCTCGTTTCTGCTGGGCGGTCTCGGCGCTGCCCCGGCCCAGTCGCAACTGGCGCTGCTCTTTGAATTCATGGCCGTGGCCATGGCCGCTCTGATTCCATGGGGTTCGGGAGCGGACCGCCTGCGCCTCAGCGCGGGCTGCGCGATTGCCGCGGCGCTGGCCGCTACGGTCTTTCCTCTGCTGGCGCATTGGGTTTGGGCGGGGGGCTGGCTGAGCGCGCTGGGAGTGAACTTCTCGCTCGGCGCGGGCTTTCTGGATGGCGGCGGCGCGGCTACTGTGCATGTTCTCGGCGGGCTGAGCGCGCTGGCCGTGGTCTGGATTGCCGGGCCTCGCAAGGGCAAGTTTCCCAAGGAGGGCCTCTCGACCGCCCTGCCGGGCCACAACGCTGTCTATGTGCTCTTCGGCTGCCTGCTGGCGCTGGTGGGCTGGCTGGCGTGGAATGTGGCCGGCGCGGTCCTCTGGCTCCATGCGCCGCTGAGCGCTCTGCCGGGGACCGCTGTGAACACGCTGCTCACGGCCTCGGGAGCGCTGGCGGCGACTTTCGCTGTGACGCGCTTCCGCTTTGGCAAGCCCGACGCCAGCCTCTGCGCCAACGGCTGGCTGGCTGGCCTGGTGGCTTCGAGCGCCTGCGCGGGCATTGTCACTCCGGGCGAATCGCTTTTCGTTGGCCTGGTCGCAGGCATTGCTACGCCGCTGCTGGTTGAGCTGCTCGAACTGGCTCTCTCCATCGACGACCCCTCCGGCGCGATTACGGTTCACGCCGTCGGCGGGCTGTGGGGGCTATTGGCGGCGGGCATCTTTGCCGCGCAAGCGGGGCAACTGGTGGCCCAACTCGTCGGCATAGCCACGCTGCTGGGCCTGGTGTTGCCGCTGGTCTACCTGCTTTTCTGGTTGCTGAATCGCGTAGTTGCTTTCCGCGTGGACGCGGATGGCGAGCGCATCGGCATGGATTTGCACGAATTGGGCGGCGGGGCTTATCCGGAGTTTGTGATTCATCGGGATGAGTCGTACCGGTGAGGCAGGGAACAGGGAATAGGGAATAGAACAAGCCGGAGGCGTTCGCCAGGCCGTTGCGCTCTACAATAAGCCGGTATGCCTACTGCCGTTCGATCGCACGCGAAGATCAACCTTGGCCTGGGAATCGGCGCACCGCGCGCCGATGGCTACCATGCGCTGGTCACCGTCTACCAGACGTTGGAGTTGTATGACGTGGTCACGGTATTGGCACGGCCCGCGCCCGACACCTCGCTGCGGTTGACTTCGAACGACAGCCGAGTTCCCACGGACAATCGCAATACTGCCTGGAAGATGGCCGCGCTTGCCCTTGAGGCGCTCGGTCTGACCGCCGAGGTCGAGATTCACATCGAAAAGCGGCTGCCGGTACAGGGCGGGCTGGGCGCTGGTTCGGCGAATGCTGTGGCGGCGCTGGTGGGATTGGAAACTGAGTTGGGGATTGGAAATGCAGGTCCTTCGACTCCGCTGCGCTCCGCTCAGGATGACAAACCTAAATGGGAAGCGACGCGGCTGGAGATTGCGGCGAAGGTCGGTTCGGATGTGCCGTTGTTTCTTGTAGGAGGCACGGTGCTGGGGCAGGATCGGGGGCAGGTGGTTTCTGCCCTGCCGGATTTAGAACCGACGTGGTGTGTGGTTGCTGCGCCGGAGATTGGGGTCTCGACCGCACAGGCATTTCGCGACTGGGACGCCCTCTGCGCGGCCGAGGGTTTGACCGCGGAGGCCAGTGCGGATAAACTAAACAAGTTGAGCCGCGCCTATGCCAGCGCCTTTGCGGGAGCAATCCCGCGGGGACAGCAGGGAGCAGGCTCCTCCGGTGTTCCTTTCGATGAAGGGAACCTGGCCGGACCCGTAGAGTCCGCGCTTGTCCGCACCGGGATCACGAGCTGGATTGAGAACGACTTTGAACGCGTCGTCTTTCCCCAGCATCCCTCCCTTGCAGAGATCAAGCGCACACTTGCGGGCCCGGGCACTCCGGAGGCGGCCCTCCATGCCTCGCTGTCCGGGTCCGGTTCGGCGCTCTACGGGTTGTACCTGACCCGCGGAGATGCGGAAGCGGCGTTGCAGCGGCTGGAGGCGGCCGGCGTTCGGAGTCAGTTGACCCGGACCCTGCCCCGCTCGAAGTACTGGCGCGAAATGCTTTTGTCCGATGCAGGTTGACAGTCGTCTGTTCAGCGAGAGAAACTCGCCAACGGCTGCCGAGTTGGGCGATCGTCTAATGGTAGGACAGTGCCCTTTGGAGGCACTTGTCCAGGTTCGAATCCTGGTCGCCCAGCCAGTTTTTTCAGTTGTCAGTTGTCAGTTGTCAGTGAGTAGATGAGTTATTCGGGCTTTTTGCGATAAGTCAAGAGATTCCTCCAAAGGCCGAAACGATTTGCGCCAACAGGAAGAAACTGACAACTGATCACTGACAACTGACAACTGTATAGAAGCAGCCAAAGCCAACCAGCTTGGAGGCAAACGGAGATGGAAGTGGGAACATTGACGGTGACGGCGGAAGACAGGCGGGAAGATCAACAACCGGACGGCGGACAGTCCGCGGCCAAAGAGGCAGCGCAATTTGCCGCCTCCGAGGCCGCCAAGGCGAGAGAGGCCAAGCCGGCCGTTGAGCGCAAGCGGAGCCGCAACCTGAGCGAGGACAAACGGTTCAAGCTCTTCAGCGGGACGGCCAACCGTCCGCTGGCCGAGGAGATCGGCCAGCACATCGGGGTCAAGGTCGGCGAAGCCAAGATTCAGCGATTTGCCGACGGCGAAGTCTACTTCCAGTTGCTCGAAAACGTGCGCGGCGTCGATGTTTTTGTCGTCCAGCCCACCTGCTATCCGGTGGACCAGCACCTGGTGGAGCTATTGGTAATGATCGACGCGCTCAAGAGGGCCTCGGCGGCCAGAATCACGGTGGTTGTGCCGTATTACGGCTACGCCCGCCAGGACCGCAAGGATCGCCCGCGCGTGGCCATCAGCGCCAAGCTCATCGCCGACCTGCTGACCACCGCCGGCGCCAACCGCGCCCTCTTCGTAGACCTGCACGCGGCGCAGATTCAGGGCTTCTTCAACATTCCCGTGGATCATCTCTTTGCCAGCCCGGTGCTGGTGGGCTACTTCCGCGAGCTTGCGCTGCCCAACCTGACGGTGGTTTCGCCCGACGCCGGCGGCGTGGAGCGGGCCCGCTTCTTCGCGCAAAAGGTAGGCGCGCCGCTGGCCATTGTGGACAAGCGCCGCACGGACATCAACGTCAGCGAGGTGATGCACGTGATCGGCGATGTGAACGGCAGAACTTGCCTCATTCTCGACGACATCATCGACACCGCCGGCACGCTGGTAAAGACCGTGGACGCGCTGTATGCCGCCGGCGCCTCAACCGTTTATGCCGGGGCCAGCCACGCCGTGCTTTCGGGCCCGGCCATCGACCGCATCGCCAACTCGCGCCTGGAGCAAGTGGTGGTGACCAACACCATACCCTTGCGCGAGGCGGCGCAGAAGTTGCCCAAGATCAAGGTGCTCTCCATTGCCGGCCTGCTCGGCGCGGCCATCGAGAGCATTCACATGGAGACCAGCGTAAGTACGCTGTTTTCGTAGGTGCAGCTATTAGCTGTCAGCTTTTAGCTTTTTCATTGGAATTACTGGCCTTTTGCGCTGAGATTAAGGCTGGAATGAATGGACTGATTCGGCGGATGAGCCGAGACAGTTCATAACAGCAACAAGCAGCTAGGGGCTAATAGCTAAAGGCTAATAGCTGCTTTCAACAAAGGGAGCGGAACAATTCAGCTTGCAGCAGTTAGAACAAGCTAACAGCTAAAAGCTAATAGCTAAGAGCTGCTTTCCGTGCCCGAAACCAGAAACGAGAGATCGAATGTCAGAAGTAGTCGCAGCCAAGCCCCGTGAGGGCAAGTTCAACAAGAATGCAGCTCGCCGCGTGCGCGTCGCGGGCAAGATTCCCGCCGTGCTGTATGGTCCGGGGCACGATCCGGTGGCCATCGAGGTAGACCCCAAACAGATTTCCCGGATTCTTTTCTCCGAGACGGGCCATAACACAATCTTCGACGTTGAAGTCACAGGCCAGCCCGCGGTCAAGACCATGATCGTTGATTGGCAGCGCGAACCGCTCAACGACAAGCTGATTCACATCGACCTGAAGCGCATCGCATTGGACAAGTCGCTGCGTGTGAGCGTACGCGTCAAGCTGCTGGGGATTCCGGTGGGTGTCAGAACAGCCGGCGGCATCCTGGACCAGGTGCTGCGCGAGGTGGAGATCGAGTGCCTGCCCGCCGACATTCCCAGCAACATCAGTGCGGATGTCACCGAGCTGGCCATGCACGGCGTGCTGCGCGTCAGCGGCCTGCCCCACTTCGACAACATCAAGTACCTCAATTCCGAAGATGCGACTGTAGCTCACGTCGTCTCCATCCGCGAAGAGGCGCCGACCGCTGCCGAGGTTGAAGCAGCCGCCACCGCCGCTGCTGCCACCGCGGCAACAGCAGCAGCCGAGCCGGAGGTTGCCAAGAAGGGCAAGCCGGAAGACGCGGCAAAGAAGCCTGAGGCAAAAAAGCCCGAGGCGAAGAAGTAGACCTTGGCTGAGGCAAGCGAGACCCGTCGCCCCAGCGAGCCACAATTGCTCGCCGGGGGCCTCGAATCCGGAGCGCCGCGAGGCCCGTTTTTGGTGGTGGGTCTGGGCAACCCCGGCCTGGAGTATCTGTGGACCCCGCACAACGCGGGGTTCATGGCCATCGACCGCATCGCCCAGCAAGAGGGCGTTCTGGTCCAGAACCGGCGCAGCCGGGCCGTCACCGCAACCTGCCGCATAGCGGGGCGCGCGGTGGTGCTGGCCAAGCCGGAGACTTTTATGAACCGGAGCGGAGAGGCAGTGGCCGCGCTGGTGAACGAGTTTGAGGCGGACCCTGGGCAGGATCTTCTCGTGATTCACGACGAGCTGGATCTGACGCTGGGCAGCTTCAAGATCAGGGAACGGGGATCGCCGGCGGGGCACAACGGAGCCCGCAGCGTAACCGGCGCTCTGGGAAGTCAGGAGTGGTTGCGCCTGCGGATCGGCGTGGGGCCGGATCTGCCGCCGGAGGCTGTAGTGGCCGGTGGCAGGCGGCCCGGCAGGGATTATCTGCTCTCGCCGCTACGCAAAGCGGATTTGACGGTGCTGGACGAGGTATTGGACCGGGTGGCAACCGCCATGCGGCGCATCCTCTCAGACGGCCCGGCAGCCGCGATGAACGAGTTCAACCGGAAAGACAAGGAACAAGGACTAGGGACTAGGGACTAGGGATTGCCGCTCATGTGTTTGCGGCGGTGGCGGCTGGAGGCCAGGATACTCCAGCGGAAAAGGAAACCGGATGTTGCGTGTGTATGAGGTAATGTTCATTGTTCGGCCCGACGCGGCCGAAGAGGATGTCGACAAGCTGATCGCCGGCTTCTCCGAAAACGTCACCAAGGGTGGCGGAGTAGTGAAGACGGTGGAGAAGATGGGCCGGCGCAAGCTCGCCTACATGGTGCGCAAGTTCAACGACGGCAACTACGTTTTGCTCACCGTCGAGGCCAACGGCGCGGTGGTGCTGGAACTGGAGCGCCGCTTGCGCGTTACTGAGCCGGTGATCAAGTTCATCACCGTGCGCATCGACGAGGAAGAGAAGCGCCTGGCCAAGGTAAAGGCGTTGCGCGGCGTGCGCAGGACGGCGACTCCGGCCTTCACGGCTCCCGCGGCGGCAGCGCCTTCGGCTGCTCCCGCTGCCGCGCCCGTGGCTGTCGCCGCTGCCGAGCCGGTTCAGGCCGCCTGAGCAGCGATCAGAGATGAGTTTGCCGCGGTTTGCCAGCCCCAAATTCGGGGCGGCTGCCGCGGCCCGATCCAGCGTTCCAGCGGACGCCCAAGGGGTGTTCAGCGGAACCCAAGAGAGTAAAGAGGAAACAGCATGTCTGAAGAAAATCAAGGAAAAGCGCCTGAAGCGGGCGCATCTTTCACTTCCCACGCCTCGTCGGGCTCCGATTCCAGTCCGGCTTCGGGTTCCGGCTCCGGCTACGGCTCAGGACCGCGCAGCGGCGGACGGCCCAGCGGACCGGGCGGCCGGCCAGCTGGAGGGCCGGGCGCCCGGCCCTCCGGTGGACCCGGCGGCCGCGGCAAG
>JBEKPI010000107.1:0-12588 GCA_049520855.1 Occallatibacter sp. | reverse complement strand
GAAGGTCAGCGACCCAGCGGTCATCAACCAGCTAACCACCGCCATGGCCGACAAGAAGCTGATTATCGCGGACGGGCACCACCGTTACGAGACGGCGCTGAATTATTCGAAGGACCATGCGCCCGCCGCGCCGGCGAAGGTCGAATCCAGCCCCAGCCAGGTGCCCCAGCCGGCTTACCCCGAGGCTGCGGTGATGATGACTTTCGTCAACATGGACTCCGACGGGCTGGTGATTCTGCCCACCCATCGTGTGGTTCACAGCCTAGCCAGCTTCGATCCAGCCGCCTTTTTGAAGGCTGCGGAGGAGTTTTTCACGGTCGAGGCGCTGCCGGCTGCTGAGGCATCCAGTTATATCGAGACGCTGACGGCCCAGCAGGGCACGGCCTTTGTCGCCGTCACCGGCGCCGGGGCGTTTCTTCTGCGCTCCAAGGCGGAGCCTGTGGCCGCCGCGCTGGCAGCCCTGCCCGAGCGCCAGCGCCAGCTCGATCTGAGCTGCCTTCATTCCGTTGTGCTCAACCGGCTGTTGGGGCTGGACGAAGAAAAGGTACGCGAGCAGACCAACCTGCGCTATCTGCGCGACGCGGCTGAGGCAGTTGACCAAATTCGCCGAGGCGAGGCCGACGTTACATTCCTCACCAACCCCGTGACCATGGAGCAACTGAAGGAGGTGGCCTTCGCCGGCGACGTGATGCCGCAGAAATCCACCGACTTCTTTCCAAAACTGTTGAGCGGCTTGACGATTTATGCGCTGGACTAACTGTGCATCGGCGGCACTGGTTTTGGGCTGGCTGGCCGCCGCGTCGGCTTCCGCGCAGCAGGCCCCGCCAGCTCCCGCCGCGCCACCGCCCCGGTTCATGGTGGTGCTCGATGCGGCCCACGGCGGCGACGATATGGGCGGCCGCTTGGCCAACAATCAGCTCGAAAAGGACTTTACCCTGGCGCTGAGCGTGCGGCTGCGTTCGCTGCTGGGGGCGCGCGGCATTCAGGTTGTGACGACGCGCGAGGCCGATGCGACGGTCGAACCAAATCGACGCGCGGAGATCGCCAACCGCGCCAAGGCCGAAGCCTGCCTGAGCCTGCATGCCACTGAGAGCGGCTCCGGCGTTCATCTGTTTGCCTCTTCGCTGGCGCCGGCGCAGCCCGCGCGCTTCACCGCCTGGAGGACCGCGCAGGCCGCCGCGGTGACGCGCTCGCTGGCGCTCGAAGGCGTACTCAACTCCGCCCTGCAGCAAGCCGGGATGAGCGTGACTTTGGGCCGTACGTCTCTGCCGGCTATCGACAGCATGACCTGCCCGGCGGTGGCCGTCGAAATTGCGCCGGAGCTGGGTCCGGATAAAAAAGTGACCGCCGCGCTGGACGATCCCGACTACCAGGCGCGCGTGGCTGAGGCGCTGGCCGCGGCGCTGCTCGAATGGCGTTCCGAAGTATTGCGCACGGAGGGCCGTCCGTGATCCCACGCCATCAGAAATTGCTCTTCGGCATTCTGCTGCTGGCTTCGCTGGCCATGGGGGTGACTTTGTGGCAGTTGCGCGAGCGCGCCCACCAGCGGCTGATCGCCGGCCAGGACTCGGCTCCCACCCGCGCGCCCGAAGTCGCGCCAGCCGAACAAGCAACCTTGCTGGTGGCCAACGACAGCGACAGTTCGCTGCTGACTCAGGTCCATTCGCTGCCGCTGCCGGACGATCCCGGCGCACGCGCGCGCGCCGTGCTGGGCAAGCTGCTGGACCTCTATGCCGCTCCCGATGCCGCCCACCCCGTTCCCGGCGGCGGAAGCTCTGTCCTCCAGGTTTTTTTGCTGCCCGCTCCGCGGATCGCCGCCGCTCCTGAGTCCGCCAGGCCGAAGCCTCCCGAATCCGCAACCGGAGAAACCATCACCGTCGATTTGAGCGAAAAGAGAGCGGACGCCGCGCCGCAGGCCCCGCGGCAATCCGGCCCGCAACTGGCGGTCGTCAACCTGACGGGCAGCTTCGCGGCCAGCCACCCTTCGGGCATCGAAACCGAGACGCTGACCGTGCTTTCGATCTGCGGCACCCTGCACGCCAATCTGCCTCGCGTCACCCAGGTGCGCTTTCTGGTGGACGGGCAGCAACGCGCCACCCTCGCCGGCCACGCCGACCTGACTCGCACCTACCTTACCGCCGATGCCGCGCCGGGCGAGGGCGCGCATCCGTAAGCGTCCGCTGCGTTCGGCCCCTATGGCTTGGCTCGTTTCCTCGGCGCCTGCCGCGCCGGGACCGGCAATTGCACTCGTGACCGCCGCAGATAGTTGGACGGAGTGGCGATGGAAGAGATCCTTGCGGAATCGCAAAGCAGCGTCTAAAGCGGGACCGCCTACGCAATCGTCGCGATCTTAGCCCGTTTCCCCAGACGGACGACGACGCGTCCCGGCAGCTCCGCCAGCAGCGCCAGCACACCCGCAGCCACCTCACCATCCAGCTTGACGGCCTTCTCGGCAATCTTGCGGTTGGCCTCCGCGCCGCTGGCAGCCAGCCCCAGATGCACCAGCAGCTTGGGCAGGCGAATCTGATTCGGCTCCGGTCCGGCTACATCGGCGAAGGCGACGGCTACCTCCTCGAGGTCTTCCGCCGTCTCTTTCTGCTGGAACATCCGCGCCCAGTTTTCTTCGGCGCTCTGGGCCGCATCCTCGCCGTGGAAGCCGGCGGTGATCGTCCGCGCCAGCCGCTTCTTCACTTCCATCGGATGCACCGCGCCGGCGGCCACCGAAGCTCGGAGCGCGTCCACCTCGGATTGTTTGAGGTCCGTCAAAAATACCCAGTACCTCCACATCAGCTCGTCGTTGATGCTCATCAGCTTGCCATACATCTCGGCGGGAGGCTCGTTGATGCCGATGGCGTTATTGAGCGACTTCGACATCTTCTGCACGCCATCCAGGCCCTCCAGAATCGGCGTCATCAGCACGATCTGCGGCTTCTGGCCGTAGTGCCGCTGCAGCTCGCGCCCGCAGATCAGATTGAACCTCTGGTCTGTCCCGCCCAGCTCCACATCGCACTCCAACGCCACGGAGTCGTAGCCCTGCATCACCGGGTAGAGCATTTCGTGCAGGCTGATCGGCTGTTCGGCCTGAAAGCGCTTGTGAAACTCGTCCCGCTCCAGCATCTGCGAGACAGTGAAATGCGCCGTCAGCCGGATCGTGCCCTCGAAGCCCAGCTTATCCAGCCATTCGGAGTTGTAGCGCACCTCGGTCGCCTTCTCGTCCAGAATCTTGAAGGCCTGCGCGGTGTAGGTCTTGGCGTTTTGGTCGATCTGTTCGCGGGTGAGCGGCTTGCGGGTGACGTTGCGCCCCGTCGGGTCGCCGATCAGCGAGGTAAAGTCGCCCACCATGAAAATCACCTGGTGGCCCAACTGCTGAAAGTGCCTCAGCTTGCGCATCAGGACTGTATGCCCCAGGTGCAGGTCGGGCGCGGTGGGGTCGAAGCCGGCTTTGATGCGCAGCGGGCGGCCTGTCTTGCGGCTCTCTTCCAGGCGCTCTCGCAGGTCGCTCGCGCGGATAATCTCCGCCGCGCCCTTCTCCAGCAGGTCCATCTGTTCGTCTACGGGCAGGAAATTGCTCATGTTGTCTTTGAGTATAAATTCCGAGGTTGGAGTCTCGAAGGAGCCGAGCGGCGTTATAATCAAGTTCATGCGGCAACCCTTCCTCCAACCCGCCATCGTCCGCGCTGCTGCAGCGGCTGCGGCTTCGGCCGCCTAAACTTCGTTCCACCTCATCCCGAAAACAATCTTCAATTCTCAGTGGTCAGTTGCCAGTTCACGTCTGTCCGCTGTTCATGATTTCACTCGTTCACTATTTCACTTCTTCACTGTCAACTTCCCTGTCAACCGTTTACTGAAACCGAACACTGACCACCGATCACTAGCCCTTGGCTTTACACTGGAGTCATCATGGAAGAGTTTTCCCGCATTAAGCGCCTGCCGCCCTACGTCTTCAACATTACCGACGCAATGAAGAAGGCCGCCCGCCATCATGGCGAGGACATCATCGACTTCGGCATGGGCAATCCCGACGGCCCCACGCCCAAGCACATCGTCGACAAGCTGGTCGAGTCGGTGCTCAAGCCAGCGACCCACCGCTACTCGGTCTCGCGCGGCATTCCGCGCCTGCGCAAGGCCATCTGCCACTGGTACAAGACGCGCTACAACGTCGATCTCGACCCCGAGACCGAGGCCATCGTCACCATCGGCTCCAAGGAGGGCATCGCCCACCTCTGCCTCGCAATCCTCGACTCGCGCGACACCGTGCTGGTGCCCAACCCCAGCTACCCCATCCACATCTACGGCCCGGTCATTGCCGGGGCGCACGTCATCAGCGTGCCCGTCCACGACCGCGAGCAGTTCCACGCCCAGCTTGAGGATCTGATCCCCCGCATGGTGCCGCGCCCCAAGGCGTTGATCGTCAACTTCCCGTCGAACCCGACCACCGAGTGCGTGGACCTGCCCTTCCTGGCCCGCCTGGTTGAGCTGGCCAAGCAATATGGCTTCCACCTCATCCAGGATCTGGCCTACGCCGACATCGCCTTTGACGGCTACAAGCCGCCCAGCGTCCTCGAGGTGCCCGGCGCCAAGGACGTGGCCGTCGAGTTCTTCACCCTCTCCAAGAGCTACAACATGCCCGGCTGGCGCGTGGGCTTCATGGTCGGCAATCCCAAGCTCGTCGCCGCCCTCGCCCGCCTCAAGAGCTACTTCGACTACGGGACGTTTACGCCGATTCAGGTAGCGTCCATCCTGGCCCTCGAAGGCCCGCAGGAGTGCGTCCACGAGATCTGCGAAAAATACCGCAAGCGCCGCGATGTGCTGGTCGAGGGCCTCAATGCCCTGGGCTGGCCGGTAGCCTTGCCCAAGGCGACCATGTTCGTCTGGGCGCAGATTCCCGAGCAATTCAGAAAACTCGGCTCTCTGGAGTTTGCGAAGCTAATGCTGACCGAAGCCAAGACCGCCGTGTCACCGGGGATTGGATTTGGCGACTACGGCGACGGGCATGTGCGCTTCTCCCTGATCGAAAACGAAGAGCGCACGCGGCAGGCGCTGCGGGGCATCAAGCAGATGTTCGCCAAGGGGTGAGTTGTTGGCGGACTCCGAAGTCTAAGAAGCGAGGCCTCGTTTACCCGGCGCCCGGCGGCTAGATGATGGCTGAGCAAAAGGCGTCAGTAGAATATGATCTATCCCGAAGACGATAACGGCGACGTACTCAGACGGCTGGAGGCGCAGGGCGATGACCTCACTTGGGCGCGGAATATTGACTTTAGCGTGGTGTTTCCAGTTGAGAGTGCGGCTGAACGATTTGCAGAACACTTCCGAGCAAGAGGCTACGCTGCCTCTGTGTATTTTGCTGAGACGATGGCGGAATTTCCTTGGAATGTAAACGTCGTCAAGCATATGACACCGTCGCACCAAGGAATCAGCGATTTTGAGACTACCCTGCAGGAAGTCGCCGATACGCTCGGGGGCTGTAATGATGGTTGGGGATGCTTCTCTGAACCAAGCTGACGGCGAATGGCGCACCCATCAATTTCCGCCGACCACCCGGGTGCCTCAGATACCACCTCTGAGCCATGAAGGCCACTACGGACGCTGCGCGATGATCTTCGAAGCCTGCTGGTTGCTTATCATCCAAGCCGCAGTTACCTTGCAGCGTAGCTCGATCAAATCGACAATTCCCTGCAGGTCATCAGACAGATTCCTCGCGAAAATGGGCTCGTGGTGAGCGATCCTGTTTCTCAGCTTGCGGATTTCTTCGAGGTTGTCATAAATCTCGTGGCGCAATTGTCCCACAGTCTTTGCAGGGTCGAGACCGGGCAGGACACTCATCAGGTGGGCGTCCCACAGGCGCAAGTCATGGCGGCTCGTGAACATTTTTTGCCAGAAAACGAATTTCAATTCAGGAATAACCTTGCCAGTGGAATTCTGGTGTCTGCGAACGCTCTGCAGATCCTTGCGTGGACTATAGCCGATTCCCGGAGCGGGAAGGCTCAATTCGAAAACACTCGACCAGGGCCATCTTGTGCCATAAACGATTTCCAGGGAATCTGCCACTGAGTTTCTGATTACAACTTCGCAGATGTGAAGTGGCGCTAGAAGGGCGGCAGAAACCTGGGCATTCCAGGCATAGAGTTTCAACGCAGCTGGGTCTTCATTCCCAGTCACACCGGCCGCGGCATCGTAGGTAGCCATCCGTGCGGCAGACAAGGCGTTCCTGACTGCTCGGATCGTTTCTTTGATTGACATGGTTCCTGGCTCCCACTATACTACATACACTAGCCGTGGGATACGTGGGCATACGCCTCCACCCGCGGACATACGATAGGTGAGAAAAGCCCATTGAAAAGTGGGCTTTTCTCATTCGGACTTGCAGGTGGCCCACGCGGTGAGCTGTCGCCGAAGCTGAACAGGAGGCCAGGAACCTCAACCGGTGTCTTTTCATGCGAGAGCCATGGGCCTCCCACCGTCCATCGAGGTCGGGCTGCCCCGCTGTCGATCCTTCCACCGATCCAATAGCGAGGGCCCGAACCGGCACGCTGGCTGCGGAGGCAGGAACTTGACCCTCGGCCCGCGCCGCTCCGGTAGACTGGGAGGGCGATGAGCACCACGCACAAGATTCGATTGGCCCCGCTGGCCGTGGGCCTGGTAGCCGGCTTATCCCTTGCCGGCTGCGGAACGCCCGGAGCGCCCCTGCCGCCCTCGCTCAATCTGCCGGACCCGGTGACAGACCTGTCCGCGACGCGCGCGGGCAGTCAGGTTGCGCTCACCTGGACCATGCCCAAAAAGAACACCGACAAGCTGCTGCTGAAGGGCAATATCGCGGTTCGTGTCTGCCGCAAGGAAGGCGAAGGCCCTTGCGATTCGGCCGGACCGGGGCTGTCGTTCGCTCCCGGAGCGGAGGGCGCTTTCACCGATCCGCTGCCTGCCCCGCTCGCCGCCGGAACGCCCCGCCCGCTGAGCTACTTCGTCGAGTTGCGGAACCGCAACGGCCGCTCCGCCGGCCTGTCAAACGCCGCTCAAGTGCTGGCTGGCGAAGCGCCCGCGCCAGTGACCGGCCTGACTGCTGCGGTGCGCAAGGCCGGCGTGGCCCTGCGCTGGGAAACCCTGAGAATAGGCGCACAGGAATCATCGCCGACCGCCATCCGCCTGCGCCGCAAGCTGCTCACGCCGCCCGCCGCCAAGACCCAGCAGGGACCTCTCGCGCCTCAGCCCGAGCCGCTGGAAGAGAACCTGCTGGTGGACTCCTGCGCGGAGAGCGGACACAGAGGGATCTGCCGCGCCGTGGACAAAGACATCCGCTTCGGCCAGAGCTATGAGTACCGCGCCCAGCGCGTGGCGCGCGTCACCGTAGACGGCAAGACGATCGAGTTGGCGGGTGAGCTTTCCGCCCCGGTGCGCGTCGATGCTCTCGACATTTTTCCGCCCGAGGTTCCTACCGGCCTGGCCGCCGTGGCCACAGTCGGCGAAAGCGGAGCCGCGCCGGCAATAGAACTGAGTTGGCAGCCGGTAGCGGATGCCGATCTGGCCGGCTACGCCGTCTATCGGAGTGAAGGCGACTCCGCCTGGCAGCGCATCTCGCCTGCCGAGCCGCTGGTTCCCCCAGCCTTCCACGACACCCAGGTTCTGCCGGGCAAAACCTACTGCTACGCCGTCAGCAGCTTCGCGCAGAACGGACATGAGAGCGCACGCTCCGCCGAAGCCGAGGAGACCGTCCCCAACCCCTGACGGCCCCTGCCGCGCATGGAGATTTCCGATGAAGTACTGCCGCTTTCGCTTTGAAGATCAAACCCACTACGGCGTGGTCGAAGATCGCGCCGCCGAGACCCAAGCCGAACCTTGGATTGTCGATCTCGCCCGCGCCCCGGAAGAAGACCTTGCCTTCCGCCTGGAGCACGGACGGGCTACTTCATGGAGCTTCAGCTTCGAGCCGATGCCTCTCAGCGCCGCCGAGCTGCTCGCGCCTGTCACGCCATCGAAGATCGTCTGCGTGGGCCGCAACTATCGCGACCACGTGAAGGAGCTGGGCCACGAACTGCCGTCCGAGCCGTTGATCTTTCTCAAGCCGCCGTCGGCGCTGCTCAATCCCGGCGGCGTCGTGCAGATGCCCGCTGCCTCGGCCCGCGTGGACTTTGAAGGCGAGCTTGCGCTGGTCATTGACCGCCGCGTCCGCAATCTCAAGGAGGAGGACTGGCGTTCGGCTATTCGCGGCTACACGCTGGCCAACGACGTCACCGCCCGCGACCTGCAAATCAAGGACGGCCAATGGACACGCGCCAAGGGATTCGACACCTTCTGCCCCGTCGGCCCGTTCGTCAGCGATGAGCTGGACCTCGAAGCCGGCGTAACGCTCGAAACCCGCGTCAATGGGGAGGTTCGCCAACACGGCTCGACCCTCGACTTCATCTTTCAGATTCCCCGGCTGCTGGCCCACATTACTGCCGCGATGACCCTCGAACCCGGCGACCTGGTCCTCACCGGAACCCCCGCCGGGGTGGGTCCGCTCAAGGCAGGGGATTGCGTGGAGGTTTCGATCCCTGGACTAGGCGTGCTGGCGAATACCTTCCAGCCGGACAAGGGCTGAAGAAGAACCCCCGCGCGGGCCGGACGCGCAAGGTTTCACGGCAGTGGAATAACTGCCTAATTACAGTGCATCAGATCGATTTGCCCACCAGGCACATAACGAAGGGACGCGTCCTGACAGAACGCAATCGAATCACACACGCTCCAACTGCGGAGAAACCTGATCCGCGATTCGTTTCTCAGTTTTTCCCCCCGTCCTGTTTTTGTAACTTGCCACAATAAACTCGCGGAACAACGGGTGCGGCTCCAGCGGCTTGGATTTGAACTCGGGGTGGAACTGGCAGCCGAGAAAATACGGATGGCCGGGCAGCTCGACGATCTCGACATAAGTCGCATCGGGAGTGGTGCCGCTCAGGCGCAGGCCGCCGCCGGTGAGCAAGGCTTCGTATTCGCGATTGAACTCGTAGCGATGGCGATGGCGCTCGCTGATCTCTTTCGCTCCGCCATAAGCCTTCGAGGCCAGCGAGTCTTCCTGTAGAACGCAGGCCCACGCCCCCAGGCGCATGGTGCCGCCCATCTCTTCCACGCCCGTCAGTTCGCGCAGCTTGTAGATAATGCGATGCGGGCTGGCAGGGTTGAATTCGCTGGAGTTGGCGTCCTTGAGCCCGCACACGTTGCGCGCAAACTCGATGCAGGCGGTCTGCATCCCCAGGCAGATGCCAAAATAAGGCACCTGCTTTTCGCGCGCGTAGCGGATGGCGTTCAACATGCCCTCGATGCCGCGCTTGCCGAAGCCGCCGGGAACCAGAATGCCGTCGAATCCTTCTAACTGCGACTCATAACTCCGGTCCTCGGGAAACTTCGCTTCCAGCCCTTCGGCCTCGACCCATGTTACTTCGAGCTTGAGATTCTGCGAGATAGCTGCGTGCGTCAGCGCCTCCTTGAGCGACTTATAACTGTCTTCATACTCGACATACTTGCCGACAATGCCGATATGCACCTCGTCTTTGGGGTGGTAGCAGCGGTCGACCAGATCCTTCCACTTGGTCAGGTCGGCTTCGGGCGCATCCTTGTGCAGATACTTCAGGATCAGCGAATCCACGCCCTCCTCCGCAAAGCCCAGCGGCACCTCGTAGATGGAGGGCACGGTCAGCGCCCCGATCACCGCGCGCTCCTCGACGTTGCAGAAGGCGGCGATCTTCTTTTTCATCTCGATGCCCAGCGGCCGATCCGAGCGGCACATCAGAATATCGGCCTGGATGCCGATCGAGAGCAGCTCTTTGACCGAGTGCTGCGTGGGCTTGGTCTTCAGCTCCTGGGCGGCGGCGATAAACGGCACCAGCGTCAGGTGGACGAAGACGGTGTTTTCGCGGCCCAGTTCCTGGCGCATCTGGCGAATAGCCTCAAGAAATGGCAGCGACTCGATGTCGCCCACCGTGCCGCCGATCTCGACGATGGTCACGTCGGCGCCGTTGGCCGAGACCTTGCGCATGGCGTTCTTGATCTCATTCGTCACGTGGGGAATGACCTGGACCGTCTTGCCCAGGTAGTCGCCGCGCCGTTCCTTGAGGATGATCTGCTCGTAGATGCGGCCCGTGGTCAGGTTGTTGTCGCGCGACAGCGGCGCGTGGGTGAAGCGCTCGTAGTGGCCCAGGTCGAGGTCGGTCTCGGCGCCGTCGTCGGTGACAAAGACCTCGCCGTGCTGGAAGGGCGACATGGTGCCCGGATCGACGTTGAGGTAGGGGTCGAACTTCATCAGGTTGACGCGCAGGCCGCGGCTCTCAAGCAGGCAGCCGATGGAGGCGGCCGCCAGGCCCTTGCCTAAACTGGACACAACTCCGCCTGTCACAAAGACATACTTTGCCGACATGGATGCAACCTCACTCTTCGATTGTTGGGATTGGCCGTACGAGGTGGACACTTGCAAGTATGGCAGAGATGGAGGCGCGATGGAAGAGGAAAAACGGCCCGCCCCGGAGCCGCCGCCGAGGTCTGCGCGCGATCCGCCTTGAAATCAATGTCTTAGGTAAACACCCAAAAAGAGCGGGAGGGCGCAAAACTTCAATTCCCGTACAATCGAGGCAGGAGCCGGCCCGATGCAGCGAGTCTACATGGACGCCAACGCCACCACGCCTCTCGCGCCCGAGGTGTTGGAGGCGATGCGTCCCTATTGGATCGACCGCTTCGGCAACGCCTCGTCGATTCATCTCGACGGCCAGCACGCGCACGCCGCCGTGGACCGCGCCCGCGCCACGCTGGCCGAGTTTTTCAACTGCCATGACGCCGAGGTGGTCTTCAACTCCGGCGGCACCGAGGGTGACAATACGGCCATCTTCGGCCTGCTGCGACCGGGCGACCACTTCGTCACCACATCCATCGAGCACTCCGCGATTCTGGCGGCGGCTGAGCGCATGGCGGAGCTTGGCGTGGAGGTGACCTTCGTCGCGCCCACCGCTTCCGGCCTCATCGACCCGGCGGAGATTCAGCGCGCCCTGCGGCCTGAGACGCGGCTGATCAGCGTGATGCTGGCTAACAATGAGACGGGCGTTCTTCAACCCGTCGAAGAAATCGGCAGAATCGCCAAGGCGTCTGGCGTTTTCTTTCACATCGACGCTGTGCAGGGCGCGGGCAAGGTTCCGTTCGACGTGCGCCGCTTCGGCTGCCATCTCTGCTCGATCAGCGCCCACAAGATGCATGGGCCGAAGGGCGTGGGCGCAATGTTTGTGCGCCGCGGGACTCCGGTCGAGTCGCTGCTGGTGGGCGGCAGCCATGAGCGCCGCCGCCGCGCCGGAACCGAAAACGTTCCCGGCATCGTAGGCCTCGCCAAGGCCGCCGAGTTGGCCATGCTCGCGCTTGAAGATGGAACCATCCCCCGGCTGGCTGCCTTGCGCGACCGGCTGGAGGCGGGAATTCTTGCACTCCCCGGCACCGGCGTGAATGGCGCCACGCCGCAATCCGCCCCGGAGGGGCGGCGTGAAAATAGCCCAGGGCAAGCGCAGCGCAGCCCTGGGAAAGATGCGAATATTGGCCATGCGCCCCGTAGGGGCGCAGCGAGCCTATCTGTTCATCAGGGTCCGGAATTTCGGACCTGGGAATCCACGAACCCAATCATCGTTCATGAGAACAGCGCCAACCCCGTCCCCCGCGTCGCCAACACCACCAACATCTGGTTCGATCATCTTGAAGGCGAGGCGCTCGTCATTGCTCTCGACCTCAAGGGCGTAGCCGTCAGCGGTGGCTCGGCCTGCCACTCCGGCGCGACCGAGCCGAGCCATGTGCTGATGGCCATGGGCCTCAACAAGACCCGCGCCCGCGCCAGTCTCCGCTTCAGCCTGCTCAGAACGGCAACCGAGGCCGATGTGGATTATGCTTTGAAGGTAGTCCCCGAAGCCGTCGAGCACCTGCGAGCGATCTCGCCGGTGACGGCGGGAACGGCGGGATGAAGAGTAACCTGATCCCTTTCGACTGACAGGCATAGGCTTTACAACGTGCAAGAATCCAAGGATAAGGATGCATTATGAAAGAGACAAGCAAGCCGAAAGACCTCAAGCTGACCGGTTCGAGGCTGTTCCAATACAGACTTATTGAATGGTCAGAGGAGAGCCTCAGGACCAAATTCAGCAATCTCAGCAACTTCCAGCAGTCTCGACAGATGATAAAGTTTTTCATCGAAAACGTTCTAGAGAAGCTTTCGCCGGGTATGGTCCCCGACGATGAGGACGAGATTGAAAACTGCATTGTGGACGGTTCGGGAGATGGGGGGGCTGATTTTCTTTATCGCAACGACGAGGGACAGGTTCTTATTATCCAAGCTAAGTATCGTAGCAAGGATGCTCACGAATCGGCTGAGGCCATTGGGCGTTTTTGCGATATACAGGAGCGCCTTCTTTTGGCGACCGAGGGAAAGCAGCAGAGTATACATAAGGGCATCTTAGAGATCGCTGAGCAGATTGAGAGGATGTCCCGGCTGTAGTTGAAAGTTGAGCGGCGGTTCAGCCTGATTCTGAAAGAATCGGGTTGTCACACCTTGAAGGGAGAACCGCCGTGAAGAAACCGTACCATACGATAGGCACG
>JBEKPI010000106.1:0-12592 GCA_049520855.1 Occallatibacter sp. | reverse complement strand
TTCCAAAGGCGGAGCGGAGCGCACCGCGCAGCAGTTCAATGTGCCTTTCCTCGGATCGATCGAGCTGGTCCCCGCGATTCGCGAGGGCGGCGACCGAGGCCTGCCGGTCGCTCTGGCCGGGCCGAAGAGCCCGCAAGCAGCCGAGTTCTATGCCGTGGCGGAAAAGCTGATGGAGCGCGCCGAAAAGGCAGCGGCGGCAGCCACCGATGTGATCGTGATCAGCTGAGCCACTTGCGGTGGGGCCAGCTTCCTTCGGCTTGGCCGCACCAGAAGCAAGGCGCCACACTACAGCCAATCTGACAAGAAAAGCGGGGCGCAGGCCCCGCTTTTCTGTTTGATCTTCGGTTTAGCGCCAGTGGCCTTCGCGCAGTTCCCAATGATCGCCGCGATGAACCCAGCGGTGGGCAACCCAGCGCGCTCCGGGATGGGGCGGACGCTCCCAGCGGCCGGGGGTCCAGACGTAGGCGCCGCCTTCCCAGCGGTGATAGCCGTCGATCCACACGAAGCCCGCCTCGGGCGGCCGGCCGCGTTCTTCGACGACGATAGGCGGCGGGGCGATGCGAACCACAATCTGCGCAAACGATGCCGCAGGGCATAGAGTCAGAGCAAACAACAGTGCAAGTGCAGTCTTCTTCACCATGAATCAATTCCTCCAGGGGTGGTGCGTTCCGGGGCTTCTTGCCAGTGCCGTCTGCCTTCCGGATTGTTAATAACTTGAACGTTACGCGGCAAGAAAAGTTGCGGTCCTGTCGCGAACCGGACCCAGAATAACACTACTCTCCCTGGTTTTACATCCGATATATCGAATTGCTCAGGCGATACCGCAAAGCCAGGACCGCCGCGGCCTCCAACTCGGCTGGCGGTTATGATGAACGAATGAAGCGTGTTTTATTGTCCTGGAGCAGCGGCAAGGATAGTGCCTGGGCGCTGCACGTCCTGCGCCGGCAACCCGGCATTGAACTGGTTGGGTTGCTGACCACGGTGAACAGCGAATTTCAGCGCGTGGCCATGCACGGCACGCGCCGCTCCGTTCTGGAGGCCCAGGCCGAAGCGGCGCGGCTGCCGCTGTGGGTTGTGCCGCTGCCATGGCCCTGCTCGAACGAAGTCTACGAGCAGTTGATGAGCCAGGTCTGCGACCGGGCCATCCGTGAAAATGTCGATGCGATTGCCTTCGGCGATCTGTTTTTGCCCGATATTCGCGCCTATCGCGAAAAGCAGTTGGAGCCAACCCGGCTTGAGCCTTTGTTCCCCCTGTGGGGGATTCCAACCGCAGCGCTGGCGCGCGAAATGGTTGCCGGCGGCCTGCGCGCCAAGGTGGTATGCGTCGATCCGCGAAAGTTGCCGGGATCGTTTGCGGGCCGAGAATTCGATGCCGCTTTGCTCGACGATCTGCCGCCCGAGATCGACCTCTGCGCGGAGCGTGGCGAGTTTCATACCTGCGCCTATGACGGGCCGATGTTTGCCGCTCCCGTGAATCTGGAGGCTGGAGAAGTTGTCGAACGCGATGGCTTTGTCTTCGCGGATTTTGTGGAGCGCGTTTCCGTTCCAGGGAAAAGCTGATTTCTCATGGCTCGATTTGCATCGCGCTCATCAGTGCGCCTTAGCGGCTTCAATCTCCTCGGCCAGCGCCTCGGCCGCGATAATGCAGGCTGCCCGGTCCACGTCGAGATGCGTGACCAGCCGAATCGTTGCCGGCCCAACCGCGCTGGCCAGGATGCCGCGCGCTTTGAGCCGCGACGTCACGTCCTCCGCTTTCAGCCCACCCTTCAGCCGGAAGACGACGATGTTGGTCTCGACGGCATCGAGGTCGATCTCGACCGGCTCAATATTGGCCAGCGCCTCGGCCAGCAGGCGCGCGTTGGCGTGGTCTTCATGCAGCCGCCCCGGTCCCTGCTCCAGCGCAATCAGCCCCGCCGCCGCCAGCACGCCCGCCTGCCTCATGCCGCCGCCCAGAGCTTTGCGGAAGAGCCGCGCCCGCGCCATCGCCTCCGCCGAACCAACCAGCATCGACCCCACTGGCGCGCCCAGCCCCTTCGACAAGCAGAACATCACCGTGTCGAAGCCGCTCGTCAGCGTCTTTACATCCTCGCCCAGCGCCACCGCCGCATTGAAGATGCGCGCTCCATCCAGATGCGTGGGGAGTTTCCGCTCCATCGCGCCGGCCCAAATCTCTTTGAGCACCGGCAGCGGTGTGCAGCCTCCGCCCGCCAGGTTGGCCGTATTCTCAATCTCGATGAGTCCCGTCGCCGCGCGAAAGGCTCCCCGCTCGTAGATCGCCGGCTCGATCTCGTTCCAGGTCAGAATGCCGCGTTCGGCGAATACTGCCCGCACCAGGCAGCCGGAAAACACCGCGGTCGTGGCCATCTCCCAGTCGAGAATGTGCGCCCGCGATTCGGCGATCACCTCCTGGCCCGGCTGGGTGTGCAGGCGAATGGCGATCTGGTTTCCCATGGTGCCGCTGGGCACAAACAAGGCAGCCGCACGGCCGAAGGTCTGGGCCGCGCGGCTCTCCAGCAGATTCACGGTGGAATCCTCTCCGTATACGTCGTCGCCCACCTCGGCCGCGGCCATCGCCTCGCGCATCGCCGGCGTGGGCCGCGTGACAGTGTCCGAACGCAAGTCGATGACGGCTGGCATGGGCTTCTTCCTTCCTTGTCCTTCGATTGTCCTGAATGGACAGGATGAGGGTCAAGAGTCGATTTATCCCACCCTTTCCGCACAAAGGCGAGACGCAAGGTCCTTCAACTTCGCTGCGCTTCGCTCAGGATGACAAAGGCACCCAGTCTTTTCCCGTATCCCTGGTCCCTGCCTCTACGGGATCTTGTCCATCGGCAGTTCCATGACCGGCGTCGGCTTGCCGTCTTTGACGGCGTAGGCCCACAGGCCATGAAAGCTGGCGCGCAGCCCCGGCTGCGCCTTCACGAGCGCGCTTAGCACGGCGACCGCCTCGGTGCGCTGGGCCGCCGGATCGGTCACTCCGGTCGATTCATAGAACACGCCCAGATCGGCGTGGAGCAGCGTCGCGTCCAGCCGCACGGAGTCGATCTTCCAGGTGCGCGGACCGTCGGGGAGGGTCAACGGGAAAGCATTTTGCGGAGAATTCGCGATCGCCGCCTGCTCGCCATTCAGCTTGTCCAGATTGGGCGAAGAGAGAAAATCCACCGGCACGAGCAGAAACCGCGCGGTCTCGTAAGCGTACCATGCGGCCCAAGACTGGTTCGCCTTGGCCAGTTCGCGGGCGTGGGTCCACCACCAGGTGCCGTCCTGCGCGTCGAGGGCTCCGGGCCGCACCGTCAGGCCGCCCAGCTTCCAGCCCGAGGCGGGCCCGTCCCAGGCCAGGATAAAGCTCAACTGCCCGGCGTTGGGCGCGCCGGCGGCATCGGCCAGCACCACCGCGTAGCGGCCCGGAGGAAGCGCATGCATGTTCAGCGTCACAGTCAGGGAGCCGCTCGCGTTGGAGCAGAAGAATTGCGTATCCGCGGCCGCCGCGAGGCTGCTCGCGTCGAGCAGGTAGAGGTTTCGCAGTTCCACCTTCCCGCCCTTCATCAGCGCCGCGCCAGCCTCGGCCGCTTCGTGAATACCGTCCCAGTCCTGGGCCACGGCGGGCAGCAGCGCGGCCTTCAGGCTGGCGGAATCCTGCTGAGCCACGGCCACCGCCAGCCGCCCCCCGGCCGCCATCAGCGCATCGCGGTCCTGCGGCGACAGCGCGGCCTGCGTAGTGCAACTGGTGGCTTTCATGAGCTCAGGCGAGAACAGCAACACCAACACGACCGCCGGCGCGGCAAAACCCTTCAAGTTGAGGCGCATCTGCCGAAATTCCTTTCCTGGGTTTAGAACGTACGCAAAAATCTCTTGCATGAGCGTCCGCGGGTCACTGCTAGTCTAGTACAGTAGAGCAGCAGCGGAAAGACGGCCCGGGACCGGAGGCTCCAGATTTCGATTCTGAGGCCTGACCGCCTACATTCTGCGCGGCCTGACAACGTGGTAGCACAGCCAGGAGCCGATACCCATGCGCAATGCCAACCCGTTCAACTCGCCGGTCTTGCCAGGGATAGCTCGCGTTCGCAACTTTGCCTCGCTGGCGGTTCTCGCCGGGGCTTTGTGCGGAGCGGGGCTCTTGGCGGCGCAAACACCGGCAACCGAGGCCCCATCCGCCCCGGCGCACCAGCCGGTTCATCCGCGCAAGCACCACGCCGCGCCGCCGGAACAATCTCCGTTGCCGCCGCCAGCGGCTCTTCCGGCGCCCCCTCCAGAGCCCGAGGCGCCGCTCTGGCCGGCCAACGAGAAGCCCGTCGATGCCACCGTCACCTGGGACAGCCTGGGCCTGCGCATCGACGCCTCCAACTCCAGCCTCGAGCAGATTTTGAACGACGTGGCCGCCGACACCGGCGCAAAGGTGGAGGGATTCGACGCCGACGAGCGAGTTTTTGGCGCTTTCGGCCCCGGCCAGGCTCGCGACGTGCTCTCCCAGTTGCTGCAAGGCTCCGGGTACAACGTCATGCTGATTGGAGACCAGGGCCAGGGTACTCCGCGCGAGATCGTGCTGAGTGCCCGCCATGCCGGGGACGAGCAGCCAGCCGCCAATCCCGCCCCTACGGTCGACGAGGACGCGGAAGAGCAGCCAGCCCCGCCAACCTACCGGCCCAGTTCCAACTTCGGACCCGGCGGGCCCCACAGCCCGCAGCAAATGGTCGATGCGCGTCAGCAGGAGATGGATCAGCGCCAGCAGCAGCGGCAGGACATGCAAAACCGCCAGAATCGGGGGGGCCAGTTCCCGCAGCCAGATCCCCAATGAACATGCATTTCTGTTAGAAGAGCACGCTCCCGCGTTTTGGCGTAAAGTTGTATGTAGGAAGTGTCGACGATCATGAGCAGATTTCTTTGCGCGGCCATTCTGATTTCTCTCTGCCTTTCCGGTTGCGGCGGTGGCGGAGGCGGCACCCAGCCCCCGCCGCCTCCAATCGCTGGCACCCCCACCTTCTCGCTCGCGCCGGGAACCTACAATTCGGCGCAGACGGTCGCTTTGGCCGATACCACCCCAGGAGCGGCGATCTACTACACGGTCGATGGCTCGACGCCCACGACTGGCTCCAAGCTCTACTCGGCTTCCATTGCGGTATCCTCCACCACGACAATCGAAGCCATCGCCGCCGCCAGCGGATACACAACGAGCGCCGTCGCGACGGGAGTCTACACCATTACCCTCCCGACCGCGGCTACGCCCACTTTCTCGCCCGCGCCGGGAACCTACAATTCGGCGCAGACGGTCGCTTTGGCCGATACCACCCCAGGAGCGGCGATCTACTACACGACCGATGGCACGGCCCCGACAGCCGCCTCCACGCTCTATTCGTCCTCCATCGCTGTTTCCTCCACGACGACAATTGAAGCGATTGCCATTGCTTCAGGTTATTCGACCAGCGCCGTCGGCACGGGGACTTACACCATCAACGCCGCAGCGCCGGCTTTTTCGCCCAATCCCGGAACCGTAGCCTCGGGGCAGAATGTGACTCTTTCCGACAACACGGCCGGGGCCACGATCTATTACACGACCGATGGAACGATGCCCAGCACATCGTCCTCGCTCTACTCATCGCCCATCGTAATCTCCTCCACCACGACGATCAATGCAATTGCTGTCGCGCCGGGTTTTTCCAGCAGCGGGGTTGCCACGGGCGCATATCTTGTCGACGGGTCGGTGGCCGTGGTTCTCAGCACGCATGACCAACACCAGCTATTGGCCGAGCAACCAGACATCAACTTCACAGCCAGCACGGCGGACGCGGGCACGAGCACGATTGTTGTCGATTCGACACAGCAATATCAGAGCATCGAAGGTTTTGGCGCGGCTTTCACCGATTCGGCGGCCTATCTATTGAACGAAATAGCCCCGAAGAGCGGCGAGTTGGCCAGCACCATGAACGATCTATTCACGCGCAACGGCAACGGCATCGGCCTCAGCTTCATGCGCATTCCCATGGGCGCATCCGACATTGCCCGCTCGGTCTATTCATTCGATGACCAGCCCGTGGGCACGACAGACCTCAACCTGACGGGTTTTTCGATCGCCCACGATGAGGTCGACATTCTGCCCATCATCCAAAGCGCCAAGGCGCTCAACCCCCAGATGAAGCTCATGGCCAATCCCTGGAGCCCGCCGGGATGGATGAAGGACCCCGCTTCGATGAATCCGGTCTCCATGATGGGCGGAGACCTGTTGATGACCCCGGCCAACGAGACAGCATTCGCAAACTACTTCGTCAAGTACATTCAGGCATACGCGTCAGCCGGCGTGCCCATCGATTACATCTCGTTGCAGAACGAGCCGGAGAACCCGACCAGCGCTTATCCCAGTATGCAGATGCACGATACGGTGCAGTTGCCGGTGCTTTCGGGCTACGTGCTTCCCGCGCTCCAGAATGCCAATCTCTCCACCAAGGTTTTTGTGTGGGACCACAACTGGGATATGCCGTCGTTTCCGGAGTATGTCCTGAGCGGGCTGACGGCGCAGCAGTTGACGCAGGTGGCGGGCACCGCATGGCACGGCTATGGAGGCGCGCCCGGCGCGCAGCAACTTGTGCAGAACGAGTTCCCCAGCTTAGGCACATGGGAGACCGAGCACTCCGGCGGCACCTGGATCGGCGATCAGTTCTATTCCGACTTTGTGGAGATCACCCAGGTGCTGCGCAACTCCGCCAAGTCTTATGTGAAGTGGAGCCTTGCGCTGGATCAAAACCTGGGACCCGATCTCACCCAGGACGCGGGCCTGGGCGGATGCAATACCTGCACCCCCATCGTGACGGTCAACAACACGACCGGCGCGGTCACCAAGTACGTCGAGTATTACACGCTGGGGCAGTACAGCAAATATGTACTGCCGGGCGCTGTGCGCATCTACTCCAGCAATACGCCCGCCATTGCCAGCGTCGCATTCCAGAATCCGGATGGCTCGACGGCGTTGATCGCGTATAACGTCTCAGCCTCCAGCCAGAGCCTCCAGGTGCAGTGGGGCACGCAGTCGTTCTCTTATGCGCTGCCCGCCCTGTCCGCGGTTACGTTTACGTGGACGGGAACGCAGAACGGCAGCACGCCCCCGGTTGAGGCTACCGCGCAGATTCAAGGTTCCAGCTTCTCCAGCGAATCGGAGCTGGAAACCGAAACCACCGGCGACACCACAGGCGAATACGATCTGGGCTATATCGCTCCTGGCGCCTACACCGTCTATCGGAATGTTGATTTCGGAACGGGTGTCACAGCAGTCAGCGTGCGTACGGCCAGCGCCGGCAACGGCGGAACGGCCACCTTCTATCTCGATAGCCTGACCGGAACGCAAATCGCCGCGGTCGCGCTGCCGGTAACCGGCGGCTGGCAAACATGGCAGACCGTCACGGCTGCCGCTTCGGGTGCTTCCGGTGTTCATGACCTCTATGTCGTATTTAGTGGGGGCGGATCGACCGCCAGCATCTCCAACGTGAACTGGTTCCAGTTCCAATAGGAGTGCTTGCCCCGGCTAAGCGATGCGCGCGGACTGGGTTTGCGCCTTCAACCCAACTCCCTGTTCGCGCGGCTTCATCAGCGCAAAAGCCACACGGAGGATTCCATAGGCCGCCAGAATCCCGAAGGCCATCGAGCCAACCGACGCACAGGCCAACATCGTCAAATTCAACAAATCCGCCATCGCTGCCGCCTTCGCTCACTTCCCCGCGATCTGGAACGCGCCGCCCTGCTCTCATGCCATCCGAAACTTGCCTCGACAGCCCGGGAATCGCTCTCTGCGATTGTCTCAGAAAAACTGCCGCGCCAACTCCAATTGCTGTTGCCGAATAGAATACCCCGCGGAGTATTGCAATCCGGTAAACAGCCGGACCTAGCCGCCCCAAACCGCCCTAAAACCGCGCTCGCGGGCCGATTTCCTCCGCAATCGAGATGCGCTTCTCCGTTATCGGCGATAATATCTCTACGCATTGCGAGGAGAATCCCCATGTCGGAACCGACCATCGCTCAAAAAAGTCCCTATCCCGTCGAAGTCGAAGCGGGCAAGAGCTACTACTGGTGTGCCTGTGGCAAGAGCGCCAGCCAGCCCTTCTGCGACGGCAGCCACAAAGGAAGCGATTTCACGCCGGTAAAATTCGATGCCGCCGAATCCAAAACCGTCTACTTCTGCGGTTGCAAGCACACCGCCAATCCTGTTATGTGCGACGGCAGCCACCGCCAACTCTAGCGAGCACGATCCCACCCTTCGCGAAAAACGCGAAGGGTGGGGTGCCCATTCCGATTCCAACCATGCCCATCACCCACATCACGGTCCGCGGGGCGCGCCAGCACAATCTGCGCAACATCGGCGTGCGCATCCCGCGCAACACGCTTACGGTGGTCACCGGCCTTAGCGGCTCGGGCAAGAGCTCGCTTGCCTTCGACACGATCTATGCCGAGGGCCAACGCCGTTACGTCGAGACCCTCTCGGCCTATGCACGCCAGTTCCTTGATCAAATAGAACGGCCCGACGTGGACTCCATCGAGGGTCTCTCGCCGGCCATCTCCATCGAGCAGAAGACCACCAGCCGCAGCCCGCGCTCCACCGTCGGCACCATCACCGAGATCTACGACTACCTGCGCCTGCTCTATGCTTCGGTCGGCACGCCCCACTGCCCCAACTGCGGCCGGGCAATCTCGCGCCAGACTTCCGATCAAATCGTCCAACGCATTCTCGAACTCGGCCTGGGCGAGCGCGTCACCGTGATGGCGCCCATCGTCCGCGGACGCAAAGGCGAATTCAAGGAACTGCTCGACCAGCTCGACCGGCAGGGCTTCCGCGCCCGCGTCGACGGCGAGATGCAGGATATCTCCGAGCCGGTGCTGCTCGACCGCCGCAAGAACCACACCATCGAAGCGGTCATCGACCGCATTCTGCTCAAGCCCCCCGCGCCCGACGCGCCGCCCCCGCCAGCCGGAAAGCTCTCCATCGAAAAGCGCCTTGATGCGGCCGTCGCCAAGGCCTTGCAATTGGCCAACGGTCTCGTGCTGGTGGCCGTGGCTGGCGGATCGGAGCCGCAGGAGCAGTTGTTCTCCGCCTCGATGGCCTGCCCCGACTGCGGCCTCGACGTGCCCAAACTCGAGCCGCGCAGCTTCAGCTTCAACTCCGCCTTCGGCGCTTGCCCCGAGTGCCACGGCCTCGGGTCGCTTTATGATCTCGATCCCGCCAAGGTGATTACCGACTGGTCGAAGCCGCTGCTGGACGGCGGTCTCGGACCCGGCTCCTCGTCGCAATACCTGCTCCGGCTCATTCATCTGGCCGCCGACCGCTACAAAATCGACCTCAAAATCCCATTCGAAGAGCTGCCCCCGCGCCACCAGCACCTGCTCGTCTACGGCCCGCCCAAAGGCGAAGCGCCGCGCACCGGCTTTCACGGCATTCTGACTTTTCTGCGCGACAGCATCGAAGAGGCGCGCAGCGATTCCTATCGCGAGTCGATGATGAGCTACATGTCCGCCACGCCGTGCCCCGTCTGCCGCGGCAAGCGTCTGCGGCCTGAGTCGCTGGCGGTCAAGATCGGCGGCCTCTCCATCGCCGACTTCACCGCCCTGCCGCTCAACCGAGCGCTCTCGGCGGCCATCAACCTCACCTTTACCGCGCGCGAGGCCTTGGTGGCCGAGCGCATCCGCCACGAGGTCGCCGAGCGCCTGGAATTCCTCTGCGCCGTCGGGCTTACTTATCTTTCTCTCGACCGCAACGCCGCCACGCTCTCGGGCGGCGAAGGGCAGCGCATTCGCCTAGCCACGCAGATCGGCTCGCGTCTGCGCGGTGTGCTATACGTACTCGACGAGCCTTCCATCGGCCTGCACCAGCGCGACAATAACCGGCTCATTGAGGCCCTGATCAAACTGCGCGACCTCGGCAACACCGTGCTGGTCGTCGAACACGACGAAGAGACCATCCGCCACGCCGACTACGTCCTCGATCTCGGCCCCGGCGCGGGCCGTCTCGGCGGCCAGATCGTTGCGCAAGGCACGCCCGCCGAGATCATGGCCTGTCCCGAATCGCTGACCGGGCGCTATCTCTCCGGCGCGGCACCCATGCTGCAACGCGCCAAGCCGCGCGCCCTTACTGGCAAGTGGCTCACCGTCACCGGCGCGCGCGAACACAACTTACAGGACGTGAACATCCGCATCCCGCTGGGCGTCATCACCGTGGTCACCGGCGTCAGCGGCAGCGGCAAGAGCACGCTCATCAACGATATTCTCTACCGCTCGCTGGCCAAGGCGATCTACGGCTCGCGCGAAGACCCCGGCGCGCACGACTCGCTCACCGGAGCCGAGCAGATCGACAAGGTGGTGCGCATCGACCAATCCCCCATCGGCCGCACTCCGCGCTCCAACCCCGCCACCTACACGCAGGTCTTCGCGCCCATCCGCGACCTCTTCGCCATGCTGCCCGAGGCGCGCGAACGCGGCTACAAGCCGGGCCGCTTCAGCTTCAACGTCGGCGGCGGACGCTGCGAGGCCTGCCAGGGCGACGGCCAGCGCCGCATTGAGATGAACTTCATGCCCGACGTCTACGTCCAGTGCGAAGTCTGCAACGGACGCCGCTACAACCAGGAGACGCTGGCGGTTCAATTCCACGGCCACTCCATCGCCGACATTCTCGACCTGACCATCGAAGACGCGCTTCCCGTGCTGGCCGACGTGCCGCAGGTGCGCCAAAAGCTGCAAACCCTGGTCGATGTCGGTCTCGGCTACGTGCATCTCGGCCAGAGCGCGACCACGCTCTCCGGCGGCGAGGCGCAGCGCATGAAGCTGGCGCGCGAACTGAGCAAGCGCCAGACGGGCCGCACGCTTTACCTGCTCGACGAGCCGACCACCGGCCTGCACTTCGACGACGTGCGCAAGCTGCTCGAGGTTCTCCACCGGCTCGCCGACCTGGGCAACTCGGTGATCATCATCGAACACAACCTGGACGTGATCCGCAACGCCGACTGGATTCTCGACCTCGGCCCCGAAGGCGGCGAAGACGGTGGCCGCGTGGTTGGCGAAGGCCGCCCGGCAAAGATCGCCGCCACTCCCGGCTCCTACACCGGCCAGTTCCTGGCCCGTTACTATAAGTCGAGCAATGGAAGATTGGAGCCGGTGGAACCGTACGCTCCACTGACGATGGGAAACCACGAACCCTCCCTCGATTGTCATCCTGAGCGAGCGGAGCGACTCGAAGGACCTGCTTCATCGCGCTCAAAAGCGAAGCGCCCACCCGCAAAGAAAACCGCCAAAAACAAATCCGCCCTCCGCGGAAAGAAGACGGTGCTGCCATGAGCGACCTCGAATACACGCCGCAAGAGCCGGACCAGAATTCCATCGCGCCGCAAGCCGGGCCTGTCGCCAATGAGCCGGCGGAGTTCTTTCAGTCCTTCTCGCAGCCCGAGGCCGCCGCCCCCGCGCGCATTCCGCACCTTGGCCATCTCGCCCTGCTGGCAGCGTTTCTCGTCTGCGGGTTTGCGTGCATGATGGCGCTGCTGGGGATCGCGCTGTACTTCCATTACGACGGCGTCTCGAATACCGATCAGATCAAGACCAATGTTCAATACCTTCTCGGCACGGAAGCGGTCCTCTATCTCGTCGCTCTGCTCCTGTCCTTCTTCGTCTTTCCGCTGATCTGGAACAAGAGCTTCCTCAGCGGAATTCACTGGCGCGGCGAAACGGCTCTCCGGCTCGGTTTGCGGTTGCCCATGCTGGCTCTTGGCTGCTTCTTCCTCGCCTTGATCGACCAAACGCTGCTGCCCGGACCCGCCCACGCGCCGATCGACGATATCTTTCGCACCCCCGGCGCCGCCTGGCTGATGTTCGCCTTCGGCGTCACCGTTGCGCCGTTCTGCGAGGAGATATTCTTTCGCGGCTTCCTGCTCCCCGCCCTGGCCACCGCCTGGGACTGGACGACCGAAAAGAGCAATGGCAAGCCAGCTCTCCCGCTCGACGAAAACGGCCATCCCCAATGGTCCATCCCCGCCATGGTGGCCGGGTCCATCGCCACCAGCATTCCCTTCGCCCTCATGCATGCCGAGCAGACCGGCCACTCGCTCGGTCCGTTTCTCCTGCTCGTCACGGTCAGCCTGATTCTCTGCGCGGTGCGCCTCAAGACCCGCTCCCTGGCCGCCAGCACACTCGTTCATGCCTGCTACAACTTCATGATCTTCTCCACCATGCTGATCGGCACCGGCGGATTCAGGCATCTGGACAAGCTATGAGAAAGGCTGGGAATCGGTACGAGTCCTGAGGCCGCGTAATCTCCGGAACATAGCGCCGGCTTCCGGCCGGCTGTCGTGCGGGCGTCCTCGCCCGCGCTTGTCAACGAGCAATTATCGAATCGTACAGTCTAGTCAGAATGGAGTGACCGGTCCAATGCGCTGACCGTGGGTTAGGCTGTGATTCTGGAAGGAAGCACAGTGCAGAGCCACAAGCGGAGAGGAACCGGTCATGAAGGAAAAGGTACGATTTTTAGGTTTGGATATCCATGCCGAAACGATAGCCGTTGCCATAGCCGAGCCGGATGGCGAGGTGCGCAGTCTGGGAACCATAGCCAACCGCGCCGAATCGATCCGCAAGC
>JBEKPI010000105.1:0-12686 GCA_049520855.1 Occallatibacter sp. | reverse complement strand
CGGCGTTGTGAATTGTGAGCACCGCCCTGGCGCGGCTCAGCGCCGGGTCTTCGCTATAGGTGGTGCGCAGATAGACGGGAATCAGCGCGGCCTGCCAGTCATGCGCGTGGAAGACGTGCGGTACGCCAAGTTGCCTGGTTGCCTCGATCACCGCGCGGCAATAGAGCGCGAAACGCTCGGCGTTGTCGGGGTAATCGCCGACGGCTGTTCCATAAAGTCCCGGCCGATCGAAGAACTCCGGGCAATCGATAAAGTAGTATTGCACTCCGGCGCGCTTGCCGCCGTCCACGATGCCGGCAAACCGGTTGCCGGACTGAAAGGGGATGGCGATGGAGCGGACCGCGTAGTTCAACTCGCCGGGGAGTTGTGGGCGCACCCTCGCATAGAGCGGCAGGTAGACCGTGACCTGGTGGCCGAGCTTGACCAGCTCCGGCGGCAGCGCCCCCACCACGTCGGCCAATCCGCCGGTCTTGGCAAACGGAATGCACTCGGAGGCAGCAAAGACGATATGCATGATGGCTTCCCTGGGCCGGCGCGCGCATCAGCCAAGTCAGGCTAAACGAACCGCCAAAGTGCAAGTCTACTATGCCGATGCTCAAAAAAGAGGTTGGCGGGCCAGGCCATGCAGGGCAGGCCAATGAGGAGAGGCGGCCCCGCAATTGCCACAACAACAAGGACGGGGCAAGGAAGCGCCCCTGGCCGAAGTCCTGGTCCACATCCGCTGCGGCGGCGGGGGCGCGCCTACGCCGTGATTGAAGTGTCGAACTTTGTGTAATTGTCGAGGTAACTCTTGATGATCGGATAGCACTCGCAAGAGGCCTTCGTGAGCCCAGGAACGTCGAGGATGCGAATCTCTCCGCGGGTATATTCGATAAGTCCCTTTCGCTTAAGAATCCCGGCTGTCGTGGAAATAGTGGGACGCCGCCCGCCAAGCATGTCAGCCAGAAACTCATGCGAAATCTTGAACGTGTCAATGTGCGCGCGGTCCGCGCAGATGAGCAACCAGCGGGCGAGCCGCTGCTCGAAGTTGTGTTTCGCATTGCATCCAGCGGATTGTATTGCCTGAACGAGCTGAGCCTGAACATAGCGCAGAGCCAGAAACTGAAAGGCGCCGCCAAGGCGAAACTCTCTTCTCGCATCCTCCACCTGGCAGCTATAGCCATGGCCGGCAATCTGGGTATAGACGCGATTCAGGCTCTGCTTTGTTCCCATCAGCGCGGAGACGCCGATGACCGACTCATAACCGAACATACCGACCTCGACCTGAGAGCCATCCTTGAAGGTTGTCGTCATCGACGCCATCCCTTCTTCGAGAAAATAGAGGCGGTCGATCGGGGTGCCAGGCTTTTCGATTTCGTGTTTCAGCTCGAATCTGACCGGCTGCAAACGAAGACGCTCAATGATGTCCGCGTCCAGAGCCTTCAAAAGCGTATTCTTAAAGCCGCTTGCGCGCAAGGAATCCTCACTTTCAAACAAAACCCTATCATAAGTTAGTGCGCGCCAAGCTCTTGATGCATCACAAAGTTCTGCCTATGTCAGCTACCGTACAAAGTTCCTTCAAGTTATGTCAGCTACCGTACAAAGATTTTTTGGATTAGGTAAGAATCTGTACAAAGTTCGCCAGGATAAGCGAGTACAATTTTCCCGTCCGCCAGTTTTCTTTTTCGAGGTGAGTAGCATGACCTTTGACCTTGCCGCGTTTTTGGGGACGGCAGGAGTGGGACGAAGAGTCGTCCAATTGAAGCCCAAGCAAGCCTTCTTTTCACAGGGAAGTTCGGCTGACTCCATCTTCTATCTTCAGACGGGCCGCGCAAAACTCACTGTCGTTTCGCATGACGGGAAGGAGGCCACCGTCGCTCTTCTCCCCGCCGGAGAATTCATTGGAGAGGAGTCGCTGGCCAGCGTGGGCGCGCTGCATCTGGCCACTGCCACTGCCATCACCGCCTGTGCGGCGCTCAGAATAGAGCGGGGAGAGATGATCCGCGCGATGCATGAGGAACATTCGCTATCCGAAATGTACTTGAAATTCCTGCTGGTCCGCAGCATGAGAGCCCAAGCCGATCTTGTCGATCAGCTTTTCAACTCCAGCGAAAAGCGCTTGGCCCGGATTCTCCTGATCCTGGCCGAATTCGATGAGCCGGGAGAACGGGAGCACTGGGTTCCTCCCATCACCCAGGAAACTCTGGCGGAGATGATCGGCACCACCCGGTCCCGCGTCAGCTTCTTCATGAATCGCTTTCGCAAGCTCGGCCTGATCGAATACAACGGCCGCATCCGGGTCCATAAGTCGCTGCTCAATGTAATTCTGCTCGACCAATTCACCGAGCGTAACCCCGAGCGGCCTGTTGGTTCGTCTACTCCGCGGGTTCGATCGAAGCCCACCTCGCGCGGCTGAGCGGTGCGAGGGGCGCCAGGTTTCGTCTACCATCAAAGAAGCCCATGCCCGCGAAACCCAAGCTCGGCCAGAATTTTCTCAACGACGCGGACGCCATCCAGCGCATCGCGGCCTCGCTCGGCGATCTCACCGGGCGCACCGTGATCGAAGTCGGCCCCGGCCGCGGCGCGATCACCGGAGCGCTGGCCGCGCGCGCCGCCCATGTGCTGGCGGTCGAGCTGGACCACGAGCTGGCCGCTGGTCTGCGAGCTGAGTTTCCGGCGGAGCGAGTGACAGTTATCGAGCAGGATGTTCTGCGATTCGATTTCGCGGCGGCCTCGGCATCTGCGGGTGAGCGGCTGCTGGTGGTGGGCAACCTGCCTTATGGCATCACTTCGCAGATCCTGCTGAAGCTGGCGGCGAGCCATGCGGCGCTGGACCGCGCCGTGCTGATGGTGCAGCGCGAAGTGGCCGATCGCGTGGTTGCCGAGCCGGGTTCGCGCGACTACGGCCTGCTCTCGGTGACCGTGCAGATGTACGGGCCGGCGCAGCGAATCTTCATGCTGCCGCCCGAAGCCTTCACGCCGCCGCCCGACGTACATTCGACGGTCTTCCGCTGGCGATTTGCGCCGCGCTTCGCCGAGTTGGGCGTTGAGGAGGCTGGCTTCCTGCGCTTCGTGCGGCAATGCTTTGCGCAGAAGCGCAAGACGCTGGCCAACAACCTGCGCGCTGCCGGGGTTCCGCCGGCGACCGTGGCGGCTGCGCTGGCTGAGGCAGCAATCGACTCGATGGCCCGCGCCGAAGAACTGCCCATCGAAAGCATTGCGGCACTCTGGCGCAGTTCAGAGCTCAGGGATCAGAGATCAGGGATCGGAGATCAGCCTGCACAACCTGAATCGGCTTTGTTTTAGTGGTGCCCGCTGCCTCCGCTACGCGCAGCCCCGCCTGCTGGAGCGGCATGGGTGGGCGGCGCGCTTCTGGCGGGAGCGGGACGGCTGCCTGCCGGCGCATGTTGGACGCCGCCGGACCGACCCGCAGGCGCATAGCCGGGACGGCTGCCGCCATAAGCCGCGCCGGGTGCGGGGCGCTGCCCGGCGGGCGTTCTCACGCCCATTGAAGCGGGCTGAGAACGATACGCTTGCGCCGAGGCTGAATGGTCATACTGCGGACGCGGCGAGATCGCGCGCAGCGGTTGCACTACGTGACCGGCAATCGTGACCGGGGCATTTCTGTCGCGCATCACGACACCCTCCGCCCCGGCGGGCGGACGGCGATCAACCGCAACCACCGCATAGGGCGCGGGTCTGAATCCGGCGATCACTGACCGGCCACCCATCCCTCTCACCGGCAGCGGATGCGGCCGCAGCGGCGGACGATAGCCGCCCGGCCAATGGCGTATATTGGAGATCCAAAAGCCGGTACCCCACCAGGGACTGCACATGCCCGGCGCCCAGCCCCAGCCGAAGCCGCCATAAAAATTCCAGGCGCCGCACTGGTAGGGCAAATAACCCCAGGAATCGCTGGAAACCCAAATGTATCCAAAGCGCGGAGTCCACATCCAGTTGCCGTTGCCATAGGGATCCCAGTCCGCGCTGGCGGCCTCATAGGGTGACCAGACAGCACCCTCGTCGGGCACGTTGTACCAGTTGCCGTTGGCGTCCAGGTCGCTCCACGCCGGGTTATTCTTGTCGGGCATGTTGCTGGCCGCGCCGGTGCTGGCCGCTTCAGCGGAGGTCAGTGCCTGATCGAGATCAGAGTTCCACGCGTCCCAGGAGTCCGGTTCGATCGATTCGTTAAGAACGTATTGGGCTGGATCGGCGGCGTTCAGAGCCACGCTCTCGCCACCATGCAGATCGACGGCCAGTGCGCTTCCGCGCTCCAGATGCGCATTGCCGGAAAAGACGGCCAATTCGCCCGGAGGGTTGTCGAGGTTGACGCGCATCACGGTGAAGCCGCTCGGGGTGACGACGCTGTCGCCGAAGCGAACCTGAATCTGGCCAGCCTCGCCATGCAGCTCAAAGTAGGCCAGGCCCCCATTCAGCACGATCTCCTCATCGCCCGCGCCGCCCTGTCCGCGCAGTGCCGCTAGCGTCAGCGAGCTGTTGGGCGAGAGCCGAACCACGCTGCCATCGTCAAACTGAATCTCCGCCCGGCCATCGTCGGAGGAGAGCAGTTGGGTTCCCTCGAAGAGCGGGGTGTTGGCGAGCGCCGGATCGGCCAGCAACTGGCTGCCCTGCGCGATGCGCACCTGGCCCTCGACGCTGCTCAGCCGGGCCGCGCTGGCCGTCGGCGTGGCGGCGGCTTCCTCGGCGTGGGCGCGCAGGCCCGGCGTCAGCCAAGCCGCACCCACAACGAGCGCCGTCAGCGCCAGCATCCAAAAGCCTGGTTGCCGTCCTAGCAATCCTCTGCAATGCATGGTTCCCCCACCTTCCCAGCGCGCTCCCTGACCGGACCGTCCTGCGCGCACGGCTATCCAACCCTCTTCTGACACGCGCGGAGGCAAAAAGTCGCGCCCTGCTCCGCCGGAAAATTACTCATCCGCCTTCTTGAGCAGCTCTCTGGCCCGCTTCCTCACCCGTTCCATCACGTCCGGATCGCCGGCCAGCCGCTCAAGAATCTCGCGGATGGCGCAAAGCTGCTGCACTCGCCCGTCGCCCGAAGCCTCGATCATGTACTCCATCTCCCGGTCCAGGCCCAGGCGGTCATGCAGCAGGAGCGTCTCCAACTGCGCGCCTTCCAGAATGGTTTCGCCCACGGCTACCAGCGACTCGCCCAGCGCCTGAATCTCCTTATCGCTGGAGTAGTTGAACTCGCACGAGCCTTGTCCGTCGGGGCCGGCATAGCTCAGCTTCTTCGATCCCTGGAAAGCCACCTTCAAGTGGCTCTCGCACTCCTGGTTGAAACCCTTATGTTTGCGCGCCGCAACAAAGACGCGCTGGGCAAACTGCGCGCTCACATGGACATCGCGGTCCTGGGCGGGAGCATTCAGCTTCGGGTAATCCTCGGTCTCCATGCTCCGAGCGGGCGCAGCACCCAGTTCCGAACGGAAATGCCCGCTCCCGTCCGGATGAAGCGTCAGCGTCCAGTGCGGCGTGGCGAGGCCAGGGTTCGAGAAATCCATCTGGACCACTGGGCCGGACTGGCCGAACGCGGGCAGCGTAAATGAAGCCAAAACGAGCGCGGCCAACGCCAGCCACGCCCCCTTCATCGCCCACCCCCTTGCTGGGCAAGCGTCTCGGCGGTGTGAATGTGGCAGATCGCAATCGCCAGGGCGTCGGCGGCGTCCGCCGGCTGAGGCACTTCGGTCAACTGGAGAAGCCGCGCCACCATGAACTGAACCTGCTCCTTTTTCGCCAGGCCGTAGCCGACCACGCTCGACTTGATCGTGAGCGGCGCATACTCCGCCACGGGAAGCCCCTGCACAGCCGCCGCCAGCAGCGCCACGCCCCGCACCTGGCCCAACTTCAGCGCCGACTTGGCGTTCACCGAATAGAAGACCTCTTCAATGGCCACAGCATCCGGCCGCCAGCGCTCCAACTCGGCGCTCAGCGCGCGAAATACCTGCTCCAGGCGCTCGGCCGTAGTCTTGGACTTGACCAGCCGGATCGCCCCCATCGCCTTCATCGCCAGCCGCGGCTGCCGTCCCGCGTCGTCCGACTCGACAACGCCGTACCCGGTCACTTCCGTTCCGCAATCGATGCCGAAGACACGCATTTGCAGCAAGTGTACCGCAGTTACGGCCAGACCCCTCAATCCGCCCAGCCGCCTGCGAGTAACGCAATTCATCTCTTACAGATACGGACGAAAAAAAGAATGACCCGCGAGGACAACCGCGTGTATACTGCGCTCAGCCGAATACGCGATGGGTAGAACCCGCTACCCATCTTCTCCCTGTGTGCGGGCCTGTCGTCAGCCATCTCCCCCAGCTGGAGGCAAAGTGGAAAGGGAAACTGCGGAAAGATTTCCCCGAAGCTTCGGAGACCCGCGGCTGCTTGTCCTCGCCGTGGCGGCGCTCTTTGCGGGAGTCATGGTCTACGCTCTTGGACGCAATCCGGGCAGCGTGCATTTTCTTCCGCCGGCGCTGCAATTTGGACTCCTCCCGCACTCGATGCGCCACCTGACAGGCCAGCTTCCAACCTTCGCTCATGTTATCGCCTTTTCGCTCGTCACTGCCTGGGCGCTGGACTGCACCAGAAAGCAGGCTTTGGCGGCATGTGCCGGCTGGATGCTCCTGGAGATGGCCTTTGAAGTCGGGCAGCTTCCAACGGCCGGCGCCTGGCTGGCGTCAGAGGTTCCTCATTGGTTCAGCCGCGTCTGGCTCTTGGATGGAACTGCCGCCTTCTTCCTGCATGGCAGCTTCGACCCATGGGATATGGTTGCCGCCGCGCTCGGGGCGAGCGTGGCATTTCTCGTCGTTCTCAAAATTCAACCCCGGAGGTAGTCATATGAATTGGCGCAGATTGCTGTTGATCCCCATCGTTCTTGCCGGTGCGGCGAGTATCGTCGCCTCAGGCCCGGAAGATAACCCGTTCAAAGATTTGCAAACGGTCTCCCCCGTCACTTGCGCTGCGGGTAGCATCGCGGTCACCGTCGCGATCACAACGAAGCAGAGCGGCACCGATTGGGTCACAACCGCAACCGGATCCGTGACCTGCACATCGACCACGCCGGCCACCCCGCTGGCCAATGTCCAGGTCGGCGTCATGTGGCCTTGGAAAGAGATGGGCGTCGCAACCACGGATGCCAAAGGCAACTACTCGATAACCTCAGCCAAGAAAGCTGGACAGCCCAGCGGAGCAGCGGTAGCCGGTGTACAACCAGCTACTCCTGCTGGCGGCACTGCACCTGCCCCCGCTACCGCCACCTCGAATAAGCTGTAGACCAATCCACGATCCGGACGCCGCCGCGCATGGCCCGTCCATGCCGACAGGGTTGGCGTGTCTCGTAATCGCCCCCAAGACCCGCATCGGCCTGAGTGTACCGCAGACAACCTATCCATAAAAAACCTGCGGAATCACATTGGCCGCCAGGTCATCTCGACGCGGACGGGGATCTCGTTCTTGATGGGCACTGTAAGGAACGTGGGGCGATCGATTTTGAAATCGGAACAGGTGGCTGGAACGGTCCCGGTGATGCGCACCTCGCCACCCTGATTTACCCGCTGGAAAGGCACGTGAGCATAGCGGGCGGTCTGACCGGCAAACTGCACTTCCAGATCGGCATAGAAGGTTGCCGAGGCTGCGTCCGCCTGGGAAAAGCGTGTGCGCACCACAACCATGGGATACTGCGCCCCGCGCGTGGTTTCGAGCATGTGCAGATCGCGGTTGGTGTCTCCCGAATTGAAGGAGTTGACCGGAGCCGCGATGAGAAAATCGCATTGTCCTGCGTGGCAGACGCCCTTGCCTTTGGCCGCATGGCTGACGCCGTCAAGCTCATGCACCGGGTGAGACATGTGATAGGTGAGGGTAGCTTGCTCGGCTACCCATTGAGTATCGGATTGCGCCCGGACGGGAGAAGCAGCCAGCAGCAGGGCAAACAGGATGCACTTGTTCATTTCTTCTCCCAGAATTTCAAATGAAGCGGCCAGGACACGGCGACGATCGACGCGCCATAGGCGGCCGCCGTGGCATAGGCCACGGGGCCATGCGCCGAGGCAAGGCCATGGACCTTTTCTCCGGCTGACTCCTGCTTATAAGCCATTATCCCCAGGAGCGGAGTGACGATCATCCCCGGCCCGTGGATGAAAGACAACACTTCGTGGACGCGAATGGCGCCGTGCTTGTGGGTTCCAGGCACTCTGGGAGCAAAGGCCGCATAGTAGGCCGTGGTGAAGTAGAGCGCGGCGGTGGCTCCGCCGAGAACGGCATGGAAATCGAGATTCCCCTGAGTCGGCTCCTTGATCGGTTCTCCGTTCTTGCCCTTCGCCTTGGCCATAGATCCGGTAATCAGGGCCGCTGCCATGGGAATCGTGGTAATCAACCCCAGCCGCTGATGGACCTTGAGCATGTGCGTCCGCTTCTCGAGGATCGCCTGCAACTGCGCGTTCGGCTGCGACTGTTGCGGCGTGAAGCCCAGATCGCCGAGCGAAGGAGCTGCCGGGGCCGGGGCAGGCGCATTGGGCAGAGGCTCTTGAGACGCCGCGGCGGGCGGGTTGGCGGGGGTTTCCGGCGGAGCCGCGGCCTGCTGCGCCGCCAACAGCTTGGGAACCAATAGTGAAAGCATGAGGACCGCCCATGCCAAGACGATCTTCGTCTCTTTCCATTTCATCGCAGCTTCTCCATTGTCGAGCGGATACGGGGAACCTCCCTTGAGATCACATGCGACACCCTGGTGCTCAGACGCAAGCGAGCCTGATTCGTTTGGCTCGGGACGGCTCGGCCTCTCCACGCGGCAGAGCCAGTAGAGAGACGGAGGTTTCGTCGTTACAGGGCCACCCATTGGCCCGAGCTGGCCGAGTTGAAGATGGCTTCGATGACGGTCATGTTGGCGATGGCGTCTTCGAGGGGAACAGGAACCTGCGTGTCTTCGAGGACAGCCTTCGAGAAGGCATCCCCTTGCAGGGTGTACTGATCGCAGACGGGGAAGGTCTCCGTCGCGATGCCGCCGCCGAAGAGGTCGCCGGTCGCGTCGATGAAGAGGCGAGTTGGACGATCGGGAGGCGCGTTGAAGGGGATTTCGATCTCGATGCGCCCGCGCGTTCCCAGGAAATGAACTCGCTGGTAAGCAACCAACTGCGTGCTGCACGTAAAAATCGACTGGCCGTTGGGGAAGTCGAGCAAGGCCGAGGTGAGCCGGTCGGTCTGCATCCGCGGATCGCGATCAATGGCGGCTACAACGCGGGTTGGCTCCTGCCCGAAGGCGTAGCGCGCGGCGTGAATGAGATAGCAGCCGATGTCAAGCAGCGCTCCGCCGCCCGACTCGACACTGTTGCGTATATTGGCTGGATCGGCGTTGAAGTAGCTGAAGAAGCCGGCGACGGAGCGCAGTTCGCCGATGCGCCCCTCGGCCAGCAACTCGCGCAGGCGGAGCCATTGCGGGTAGCTGCGGATCATGAACGCTTCGCCGATCTTGACTCCGGCACGCGCGCGGACGGCGAGCAGCGTCTTGGCTTCGGCGACGGTGAGGCTGAGGGGCTTTTCGCACAAAACGTGCTTGCCGGCCTCGGCGGCCTTGATCGTCCAGGGAACGTGCATCTGATTGGGCAGCGGATTGTAGATCGCGTCGATGGCGGGGTCGGCCAGCAGCTCCTCGTAGGAGCCATAAGCGGTGGGAATCCCGAGAGCGGCTGCCGCCTGATGAGCACGGGCAAGATCGCGGGATGCGATGGCCGCAACCGTGGAGAACTGGCACCTCTGCATGGCGGGAATGACCTTTTGGATGCCGATGTTGGCGGTGCTGAGAACTCCCCAGCGAAGTTTGGCTGTCATGGCGATAATGATAAACGCCGATGCCTGGGGATGACAGGGAGGCGGAGTGCGCACCGGCTCGGAGAATGGGGTTGCGGGGCAGGCGGATTCAATGTGCAGGCGGCTGGTTCATGGAATTCTTACCCAGGTTTCAGTCCGGCCCAGCAGCGAGATGCCGATATAGCCGCGCATATGCAGGCTGTCTTTGCCGACGGCCCAGATCTTGCCCTTGTATTCCTTGCCGTTCTCCGGGTCTACGACGGTTCCGTCGACCCAGTCGTCTCCATCCGGATGGAAGCCGCGCATGAAGACCATGCCGAGGATAAGCTGGTTCTTGCATTCGCCGGCGCACTTGTCGCATAGATCGCGCGGAGTACGGCCGGGGCGCACCTCGGTGACACGGCCAAAGAGCTTGCCGTCCATCAGGTAGGTTTCAGCTTTACCTCCGGGCGTGCCGTCGCTGTTAACGATCTGCCAGTGGCCGACGGCGCTTTGCAGCTTCGGCGAGAGTTGCTGCGCGCGGGCCGGAGCGGTGGTAAGCAGCGCGAAGAGAGGCAAGGAGAAGGCGCAGAGGGCTCTGTGGAGGGTCGTTTGCAATGGGTTGTCTCCTGCTTGTGAATTATAGGCCTGGATCGCATCGCGCGAGGAGGATAGGGCGCCCGGCCTTTGAGGCACGTCCAGCACGGAAGAATTGTCGAAGCGATATACTCAACCTCGATTATGATTCGGATTCTGGGAACGATCTTTGCGGGACTCTTGGGGCTGGCCTTTGGCAGCTTCCTGAACGTGTGCCTGAGCCGCTGGCCGGAGGGCGAGAGCGTGGTGCAGCCGCGCTCGCACTGCCGCCAGTGCGGACGGACGCTAGCCTGGTGGGAGAATATGCCGCTGGTGAGTTGGCTCGCTCTGCGTGCGCGCTGCCGCACCTGCCATGCGTGGATTGGATGGCGGTATCCGCTGGTCGAGTTGACTGTGGGGGCGCTGTGGGCTGCGGTCGCGTGGGACATTCTCAACTTGATCTTCTTACCTGATGCGCCGACTGTTGATATTGCCTTGGCAGACGCAATTGGAAAGATGATCTTCTATTGGCTACTTGTAGCGTTGGCGGTGCTAGATGCAGAGAACCTCTGGCTTCCGAATTGGATTACTTTACCGGGAGCCGCTATTGGATTTTTCTTTGCCGTGTTTCTTGGTCCGCTCGACGACTCTTGGTGGTCTTGGGGATATACCGCGATATTATCTGCGCAATGCGATCTACTCAGCATATTTATCGCCGCCGGACTCATCCTGCTCATCCGCTGGGCTTACTGGCTCATCCGCCGGCGCGAAGGCATCGGCCTGGGCGACGCCAAGCTGATGGCGATGCTGGCCGCCTGGCTCGGTCTGCCTGGCGCTTTGCTCGCCTTTGGCCTGGGAATGGTGCTGGGAGCGCTGGCTGCCGTGGTCCTGCTGGTGGTCCCAACCGCGCGGCGAGGCTCGGAAACCTGGGCGCTCAGCAAGCTGCCGCTGGGGACTTTTCTCTGTATCGGCGGCATTGTCAGCAGCTTGTGGGGGCAGCCAATGATCGCAGCCTATCTTCGCTGGGCTGGGGTCTGAGCGCTACTGCGACGTCACCGTTGCCGGGGGCGGGGTGGGCGGCGGGTTCTTTCCGTTGGCGATCTCAGGCTCTTTCAGGATTTTGACCGCATCCTTGCCGTGGCGGCTGTCGGGGTCGTATTCGGCAACTTTTTGATAATGCGCGCGGGCGTCGGCCATGTTGCCGACGCGGCGCTCGGCCTCGGCCAGACCCCAATAGACGTCGGGATTTTCCGGGTCGAGGATGAGCGCGGACTCGAAGCGCGAAAGCGCCCCCTTCCAGTTCTTGGTCTGCAAATAATAAGTACCGACTTCGATGTCTTTGGAGGCGGCTTCCTGGTGGGTCGGCTCCTTGACGACGAGCTTTTTCTTCTTGCTGGGCTGATCGTCGTCGGGCGGGGGCAACAGCTTCTCAAGGCCCGCGAGGCTGGAGCTGGAATCGGCGTCCACGGTACTGGCGGGAGCCGGCGCGGGGTCGTCGGGGGAGCGGACCGGGTCAAGATCGTCGCCGGGCAGCGGGATTCCGGCGGCTTCGGGCGGGTTGTAGGTTCCTTCGGGCAGGGCGGGCGTGGACTTGGAGGGCATCACCGGGACGTTGCTGGTGTCCTCGGGAAATGGGTTGGCGTTGGATTGGGAGGGCGGCGCGGCGGCGGCTGGTTTCTTTTGGTCTGTCGTGCCAGCGGCCGCCTGAGCGGCCAGATGCGGCGCAGTCAGGCAGCAGATTACTAGCAGCGCGACTGAAAGAATCCCTTTCATCTTCCTATCCCTCAAAGCCATCTCTGGTCACGGAGTACTGTTCATTGGCCCCTGTCCACTGTTACGATGCGGTTCATACGGCTCCAAAGAAAGCATCGCACATCCGCATGGGACTGATCATCCGCTCCTCCGCCATACACGCCGCCGGCTGCTACACCACCACGGCCATTCGCAAGGGCGCGCGCGTGGCCGAATACACAGGCCACCGGCTCACCAAGGCCGAGGCCGACGCCGCCTACGAGACCTCGCCGATTACCTATCTGTTTGGACTCGGCGACGGCTCGGTGGTCATCGACGGCCACTGCATCACCATGTTCATCAACCACAGTTGCGACGCCAACTGCGAGACCAGCGAGGAGGACGGACGCGTTTGGGTCACGGCGATCAAGAACATTCCCGCGGGCGCTGAGATCACCTACGACTACTGCCTCTACGACGGCGGCGACGACGAGGCGATCTGCAACTGCGGCGCGGCGAAGTGCCGCGGAACGATGTACTCGAAGGAAGAGATCAGGCGGCGCAAGGCCGCGGCGAAAAAGGCGCTGAAAAAGGCAGCTAAGAAAATGCGGAAGGTTTCT
>JBEKPI010000104.1:0-16040 GCA_049520855.1 Occallatibacter sp. | reverse complement strand
GAGATGGTGATGCCGGGCGACAACGTTCAGTTGCAGGTGGAGCTGATCACGCCGGTGGCTCTGGAAAAGGGCTTGCGTTTTGCGATCCGCGAAGGCGGCCGGACGGTGGGCGCGGGCACGGTTTCGGAGATTGTGAAGTAGCAAGTGAACGAGTGAAAAAGTGAATGAGTGAAGGAAAGACAGTGAAGGAGTGAAGAAGTGAACAAGAGGAGCGCGTGTTTTTTCACTCTTTCACTTGTTCACTTCTTCACTGGTTCACTAAGAGGGATTTGGAAATGCGGGAAATCGTAACATTGCAGTGCACTGAGTGCAAGGAGCGGAATTACACGACGACGAAGAACAAGAAGACGACCACAGGCCGTCTGGAGTTCAAGAAGTTCTGTAACCGCTGCCGCAAGCACCAGCCGCACAAGGAAACGAAGTAAAGCAGCTTTCAGCTTCTAGCCACTAGCTTCTAGCTTTTTCTAACGGAAGGCCAAGGTTTTCGCACTTCCAGGAACGAGCTAGAAGCTAAAAGCTAGCAGCTAGAGGCTGTTTTTAGGGGCGTAAGCTCAACGGCTAAACTGTCGGTCTCCAAAACCGAACTTGGGGGTTCGAATCCCTCCGCCCCTGCCAGATTAAGTTAGGATGCGGCTGGCCGACGCCGGACGCGAAGGAACGGGAAGCATGGCAACAAAGGCAGCATTAGTAAACGGCGAAGTGCGGCAGCCGCCGGCGAAGCGTCCGGGTGAGAATCCTCTGACGAAGTTTTCCGGCAGCGCGGTTGGGCAGTGGAAGGAATTCACGAGCTTTCTGAGCGATGTGCGCGCTGAGATGCGCAAGGTGGTTACGCCGTCGTGGAAGGAAGTGAAAGCCACGACAACGGTGGTGATCATTGCGGTGTTCATCTTTGGCGTGTTCTTCTTCGTGGTGGACTTCATCTTCCAGAACGGCCTCCATGCGTTGCTGGGCAAGCTGGGCGGGTTTTAGCCGTGACCGCGTCCGCGAATCGAGAGCGACAGATGGGTAAAGAGTTAGCACAAACCGGGCAAGCTGAACAAGCCGCCGCGCAGGCGGACACCGAGGCGCAGCCGCTGCCGGAGCGCAATGAGCGCTTCCGCTGGTACATCCTGCACGCCTACTCGGGCTTTGAGCGCAAGGTCAAGGAGTCGATCGCCAGCCGTGTCGAGGCCTTCGGGCTGGGCGACAAGGTGGGCCGAGTGATGATTCCCACCGAGCCGGTTACCGAAATCGTCAACGGCAAGAAGCGCACCGTGGAGCGGGTCTTTCTGCCCGGCTATGTGCTGGTCGAGATGGATCTGGACAACAACCTTTGGCACGTCATGAAAGATACGCCCAAGGTGACGGGTTTTCTGGGCACGGGCGACAAGCCGGTGGCGCTCTCCGAGGAGGAAGTGAGCGGCATCCTCTTCCGTTCCGAGACCTCCAAAGACAAGCCTCGGCTCAAGATCAAATTTGAAAAGAGCGAACAGGTCCGCATTACCGATGGGCCTTTTGCCAACTTCAACGGCGTGGTGGATGAGATCAACGAAGATCGCGAGACGATGAAGGTAATGGTGACCATCTTCGGACGCTCCACCCCGGTCGAGCTGGAGTTCGGCAAGGTCGAAAAGATTGAGTAGTTGCAGCTTTTAGCTATTAGCTTGCAGCTTCTAGCCGGTTGTGCCCGCCTAGCGGCCGCCGGTTGCGAGCGAACGCTTGGGCGGCAACACCAAAATTGAACAGGAAACGTCCAGCTAAAAGCTAGAAGCTAGGAGCTAATAGCTGGTTCCAGAGGAACCAATGGCACCTCCGAAGAAAATTACGGGTTACGTCAAGCTCCAGATCGTTGCCGGCAAGGCTACGCCGGCGCCGCCGGTCGGCCCCGCGCTGGGCCAGGCGCAAGTCAACATCATGGAGTTCTGCAAGCAGTTCAACGCGCGCACCTCAACCAAGGAGATGGAAGGGCTGGTCATTCCGGTCGTCATCTCGGTCTATGCCGACCGCAGCTTCAGCTTCATCACCAAGACGCCGCCGGCCGCGGTTTTGCTGATGAAGGCCGCCGGGGTCGCCAAGGGCTCGGGCACGCCCAACAAGGAAAAGATCGGCAAGGTAACCGAGAAGCAGGTGCGCGAGATCGCCACGCAGAAGATGCCCGACCTCAACGCCGCCTCCGTCGAGACGGCCATGAAGAGCATCCGCGGCACCGCCCGCTCCATGGGCATTGAAGTGGTGGCGTAAGCCGCGGCTCGAAAGGGATTCACACGCCAAAAGCCCTCCCTCGCGGAGGGCTTTTGGCGTGTACAAGATAGCCCCGCCTCGACCGGCCGACAGATCCGCCAGCGGCGCAGACGTCGGCGCGGGCGAGGTAGGGCCAACGCCGGACCCATCATCCAAAGGGTGCGGAAAACCGCATAGGGCTGTGGACGCAAAAAGACTTTCCCCGAGGACAGAGAGAGCCTTTCCGCGTCAGTTGCGCGGAGCGCCGGAGGCGGTGGGTGGTTACTGTCTTACTTGGGCGGGGCCGGCGTGAACCCTTCGCGCCTTTGGGCGGGTTCCGGTTTAGGCTTCGGCTTGGGCGCCTTCTTGACTTCTTTCCTGCCTTTGTCTTTGCTTCCCATGTGTGCAAGTGTGCCACAAAAGGGCTGCCTGGGGGAAGCCAAAAAGGCTGAATCTCCGGCGAAAGGTTTTTGTGGCTGGAATGGAAAGCGACGAACCCATCCGCAGCCAACCAAGGCAGGCTTCCTTGCCGCCAGCAAGCCCCCTTGGCATTCAAGGCCTGCGTACCGCATTTCAGAGACTAGGGACTAAGGAATAGGGAATCGGGATTGGCGCAGATTATCACCCTCTCAATCATGCGCGCAGAGGCGCAGCAGACCCCCAAGAGCCAAGAAATGATGATACCCAACGGCTAACAAGAAACAGGCCCACGGTTAAGCAGCTATGGGCTTGAATTGAACGTCGAATCCGATGTTTTGCAGGCGGTTGACGAGACGCAGGACTTGCTTGCCTTTGGCGCGGTTGTCGAAGTAGTTTGCACCGAGGTCTTGGTAGAGGGCGCCAACCTGCGGACAAGGGCCACTCCGCAACCGCGGAGTGGCCCTTGTCTTGGTGCGCTAAAGCCTGCCACGGTTACCGCGCGGCGACCAGCGGCTGGGTTGTAAGGGAGCCGTCGGCGTAGCCCTTGGCGATCTCGGCAATCGCAATGGGCGCGTAGTCGCCGGCGTGTCCGGCCTGGCCAAACTGCACCATGCGCTGGGCGACAACCTTCTTCATGGCCTCGCGGGCCGGCTTCAGGTAGTCGCGCGGATCGAACTTCTCCGGCGTCTCCGCAAAGACCTTGCGAATCGCCCCGGTGATAGCCAGACGGTTGTCGGTGTCCACGTTGATCTTGCGCACGCCGTTGCGAATGCCGAGTTGAATCTCCTCGACAGGCACGCCCCAGGTCTCCTTCAGCTTGCCGCCATACTGGTTGACGATATCTTGCAAGTCCTTGGGCACCGACGAGCTGCCGTGCATCACGAGATGCGTGTTGGGCAGGCGCTTGTGAATCGCGATGAGCACGTCCATCTTCAGCACCGAGCCGTCGGGCTTCTTGGTAAACTTATAAGCGCCGTGGCTGGTGCCGATGGCGATGGCCAGCGCGTCCACGCCGGTCAGCTCGGCAAACTCGACCGCCTGATCGGGGTCGGTGATGTGTTCCAGGCCCGAGCCGCCCGCGCCGTGGCCGTCTTCCACGCCGCCCAGCACGCCGATCTCGCCCTCCACCGTCACGCCCCGCTCATGCGCATAATCGACCACGCGCCGGGTCACTTCGACGTTCTCCTCGAAGGATGCCGGAGTCTTTCCGTCTTCCTTGAGCGAGCCGTCCATCATCACGCTGGTGTAGCCCAGTTCGATGGCGCTCTTGCAGGTATCGAAGCTGTTGCCGTGATCCTGGTGCATGGCGATGGGGATCTCGGGATTAAGCTCGGCCGCCGCCTGGATCAGCCTGAAAAGGTAGAGATCCTCGGCGAACTGGCGCGCGCCGCGGCTGGCCTGCACGATGACCGGCGATTTGGTTTCCTTGGCCGCCATCATGATGGCCTGAATCTGTTCCATATCGTTGACGTTGAATGCGCCGACGCCGTAACCGCCCTTGGCGGCCTCGTCGAGTAGTTGCCGCATGGAGACTAATGGCATACGGATTCTCCTTCTGGATTGGGATCTGTCTTGCGCTGCTTTGGTCCTGCTTCTGTTCTAGCCTGGTTCCGTCCGCCCCGCGCTCGTGCGCTTCGGAGCAAGCAATCAGCCTGTCGGGCGGCAAAATCTGCAATTATTCCCATGGTAGCAGAGATGCGCAAGAGAAAAGTGTGCGGCCCAACACAGGGGCGCAGCGCCGCCGCCGGGCCCGATGTGATCCGCCTGCACCTGGAGCACCCCATCTCCCGCTAGTCAGACCTCGGCCACCCGCCGAAGACAGGGCCTCACCGACTCCCTTCGAGAGTACATCGAGCATCGTTTCCTCCAAGCCATGCCGCAATTTCGTTCAATATGGCGTCCAGAGGTCTTCGCCCAGGCCCCTTGACAGCGCATTCCCGTGGGGCGAAAGTCCGCCTACCCTTGGCAGCCAGGGAAGACAAAGCAAAAGCATCCCTCTCGCGACTCTTGCGGATTTTAGCGTCCAAAACTCTTGCCGGGTCGGCGGAGTCTAGAACGTTGGGCATTCGCGTCCAAAGCCGAGGAGAATCAACCTTTCTGGCGGTGTGGCTAATGGATACCTGATCAAGCGGGTTTTCCCCGGCTATCCGTTCGTCGCCAAGGCTCGTGGCATCTCGGGGACCGTTGTTCTTCAGGCCATCATCGGGGTGGATGGGAACATCCACGATCCGCATGTCGTCAGCGGGCCGTACCAGCTCCATCAAACAGTACTTGACGCTGTGAAGCAGTGGGTCTACAGGCCTGATCTGCTGGATGGCGAACCCGTCGAGGTGAGGACTCAGGTCGACGTGGTCTTTACGCTGGGTAACCCAAGGGACAGAGACGACTGATTGGAGAGATGAAGCGGGGGCGGGCGATGATGGGTCGCGCACTGCGGTGCGTGCTCTCTTCGGCGGGTTTGGTTTCGTGGTATCGCACCCTTTTCACAAAGGGCGGGAAAAGGATGGGCACCCAAAGACCCACGTATTGCAAGAACCACAGGTATGCGGAATTCAGGCGGCGGTATTATGATGCGGGTATGCGAAAAACTATCTTCGTGAGAACGCTCTCTTGCCGCATCGCCTTGCTTTTGGCTCACGGCGCAATATGCCTGCCGGCATTCGCTCAGAACGCAACCCCAGCCGCAGCCCCGACCGAAGCCCAAGCTACAGCCACAGCGACGGCCACCGCCAAAGACGCGCCCGCCGCCGCCATGCCCAGCGACCCGAAGGAATTGATGCTGCTGGCCGCAAAGAGCAACGGGCTGACCGGGGACGACGTGAAGCCCTGGCACGTGAAGGCTACCTATCAACTGCTTGATGGCGAGGGAAACGTCAAGGATCAGGGAACCTATGAGGAGTTCTGGGTCAGCCCGACGAAGTACAAGCGCACCTTTACCGGGGCTGCCTTCACTCAGACCGACTACGGTACCGACAAAGGCGACCTGCGTTCCGGCTCACAGGACCAAGTGCTTTACGCTATCCTCGTACGCGTCAAGCTCATCTCGCCACTGCCGGATGTCAAGGCCATTGAGAGGGAGAGATTCGCTGCCCAGAAGCAGACGGTGGGTGGCGTCAAGTTGACTTGCCTGAAGATGAAAGATGAAGGCGGGAACGCCTTCGGCGCTGCCTGGTGCATCGACATCGATCAACCGATCCTCCGCATCGACGCTATCTCGCCGGGAACGCAGAATCTACACAACCGCATCCTTCGCTTCCAGGGACGTTTCATCGCAGGAGATTTGGCGTTTGTTCAAGAGGAGAAGACGACTCTGACCGCCCATATCGATATTCTTGAGGCGCTTGACACCATCGACGAGGCAATCTTTGTTCCGCCCGCCGACGCGGCACCGCCAAAGCCGAGGAGGATCAACATCTCTGGCGGAGTAACGGTGTCTGGCGGAGTAATGGCGAAGCTTATCTTGAAGAAGGTCGATCCCGTATATCCTCCTATCGCGAAGGCGGCTGGGATCCAGGGGATGGTTGTTTTGCAGGCAATGATCGGCCAGGATGGTCGAGTTGAAAACCTGCGCGTCATCAGCGGACCACCGATGTTGCAGCAAGCCGCGCTGGACGCGGTGAAGCAATGGGTCTACAGGCCTTATGCCTTGGATGGCGAACCTGTCGAGGTGGGGACTCAAATCAATGTTTTCTTTACGCTCCCGCCGCAATGGCGATGACGCATCGCGCACGACGGGGGTGTTCTCTTCGGCGGGTTTGGGTTCGTGGTATCCCACTCTTTTCACAATGGGCGTGAAAAGGATGGGGGCGGCTCTTCAATCGAGCGCTTGGTCAAGCCAGGAAAAACATCCCTCAGGGGCTAAAGCCCGTCGTTTTATGCGGCTTTTGCGGCACGACTGAAGTCGTGCCCTGATACAAAGCGGCTGATTGGGGTTCATGGTTCCCACCCATCCGCAAAGATCGCGGATGGATGGGGCATGGGGCAGTATCATTTCTTTAACAATAGTAAAAGGTGTTCTTGTGCTGCTAAATCTCCTTGCTCTGCTGCCTTGCGAACCCAAAACACGGCCAGCGCGTCATCCTGGGGCACTCCCCATCCGACTTCATACAGCATAGAGAGTAAAGCCTGCCCATGCGCGTCACCCTGTTCAGCAGATCTTTGTAACCAGAATGCCGCCTCTGCAAAGTCAGTTGGCACACCATCCCCGTTTATGTACGCAAGACCAAGGCTGGTTTGTGCATTTGCATTCCCTTGGTCCGCTGCCTTGCGCCACCAGACAGCCGCTAGTTTGTTATTCTGCGGAACACCGTGTCCCGCTCTGTAAAGATACCCTAATTTGTATTGCGCTTCTGCATTACCGCTTTCCGCTGCCTTGCGAATCCAAAATGCTGCCTGAGTATAGTTCTGCTTTTTTTCGTATGCCCGTCCAACGAGCAACTGGGATTCAGCATCGCCCGCTTTGGCCTTTGCAAGCTGAGTCGGGTCGATACCTTTGCTTTGGGCCGATAACGCAACGGCCATGTGCAGGGTCATCAGCACGACAACGAACCATCCGGCGTGACGGTGTAATTTCAGCATAAAGCACCTCTTGGGATTTCGTGGATCATTTTTTGCGGATCACTGCATATACTTTAAGAACAGGAGGCCCATCCTTACTATAGGCAGAATCAGCTGCTCATCATAATCCGACCATGATGGGGATGGCAAGGGAAGTGTGCGTAGCCATTGGGCAGAGAATGCTGCTTAAGCCCGTGGTTTTATGGCGCTTTTCGGCACGCCTGAAAGTCTGGCCTGAGATTGTCGAGGTGTCGTGCCCTGATACAAGGCGGCTAATTCGGTTTCTTGGTTCCCACCCTTCCGCACAGATCGCGGAAGGATGTGGCATCCGGCTTTATCTACTACTACTATTACGATTGCTGGAATTTCGCGGTTTTTTCCTTCGTCCATTTGATTTGGTTCTAGGAGTGGGTTTTCTACCAACTTGCTTTCCTCCTGATGTTGAGACGTTCAAATTTATAACTTTCATTTTTTTATGACAATTTGGACAATCGGGAATTTGATCCGTTACCACATACCCTGTTCTGAGTACAGACACAATCTTCCGAACTGGACCGCAATCGCAATAGAATTTGTCGATCATATCTAATAGCTCCCAGACGAATATTAGTCAACCAATATTCGTCATTTCAATACAAATCGTATTCGGTTTAGAAAAAACTCGGAGAGGGCAATAGACATCGCCCACCCCGATTTGTTGTCTTTCCGCCGAAGGCGGGGCTGCCGCACCACAGGTGCTTACTTTTTGTCTTCGACGTCGACATACTCGGCGTCGATTACGCCTTCGTCTTTCTTGGGCTCGGGTTGGGCTTCGCCGGCGGTGCCGGATGCGCCGCCTTGCGCGGCTGCCGCTGCCGCAGTGGCCTTGTAGACGATCTCGGCTAGCTTGTGGCTGGCCTGGGTGAGGCGCTCTTGCTGGGCTTTCAGCTCGGCGGAGGTTGGCGTGCCTTCGAGCATCTTTTTGCTTTCGGCGAGCACCGTCTCGACATCGCCCTTGACCGGAGCGGCTTCGGGGCCCTGCATCTTGTCGCTCGACTCCTTGAGCATCTTGTCGATGTTGTAGACCATGCCGTCGAGCGAGTTGCGGGCGTCAATCTCCTCGCGCTTCTCTTTATCCTCGCTGGCGTGGGCCTCGGCTTCCTTGGCCATCTTCTCGACCTCGTCCTTGCTGAGGCCGGAGCTGGAGGTGATGGTGATGCGCGTGTCCTTGCCGGTGGCGTTGTCTTTGGCGTTGACGTTGAGGATGCCGTTGGCGTCGATGTCGAAGGTCACTTCGATTTGCGGGACGCCGCGCGGGGCCGGCATGATGCCGCCCAGCTTGAACTTGCCCAGGGTGCGGTTCTGAGCGGCCAGCGGGCGTTCGCCTTGCAACACGTGGACCTCGACCTCGGTCTGCGAGTCTGCGGCGGTCGAGAAGGTCTCGGTCTTCTTGGTGGGGATGGTGGTGTTGCGCTGGATCATCGGGGTGGCCACGCCGCCCAGCGTCTCGATAGAGAGGGTCAGCGGCGTCACGTCGAGCAGCAGCAGGTCCTTGACCTCGCCGGCCAGCACGCCGGCCTGCACCGCCGCGCCGATGGCGACTACTTCGTCGGGGTTGACGCCGCGATGCGGCTCGCGGCCAAAGAGCGTCTTGACCAGCTCCTGAATCTTGGGCATGCGCGTCTGGCCGCCGACCAGGACGACTTCGTCGATGTCTTCGATTTTGACGCCGGCGTCGGCAATGGCCTTCTTGCAGGGATCGAGCGAGCGGAAGAGCAGGTCTTCGACCAACTGCTCGAGCTTGGCGCGGGTGAGCTTGCGAACCAGATGCTTGGGGCCGGTGGCGTCGGCGGTGACGAAGGGCAGATTGATCTCGGTTTCGATGGTGGTGGAGAGCTCGATCTTGGCCTTTTCGGCGGCGTCCTTGAGGCGCTGGAGGGCCATCTCGTTGCCCTTGGAGCCGAGGTCGAGGCCCTGCTCCTGCTTGAATTCGGAGATCAGCCACTCGACGATGCGCTGGTCGAGGTTGTCGCCTCCCAGGTGGGTGTCGCCATTGGTGGACTTGACCTCAATGACGCCCTCGCCGACCTCAAGAATGGAGATGTCGAAGGTGCCGCCGCCGAAGTCGTAGACGGCAATGGTCTCGTCCTTCTTTTTGTCGAGGCCGTAGGCGAGCGCGGCCGCGGTGGGCTCGTTGACGATGCGCTTGACGTCGAGGCCGGCGATCTTGCCGGCGTCTTTGGTGGCCTGGCGCTGCGCGTCGTTGAAGTAGGCGGGAACGGTGATGACCGCCTCGGTGATGGTCTCGCCCAGGTAGGCTTCGGCGGACTTCTTGAGCTTTTGCAGGATCATGGCGGAGATTTCGGGAGGGGTGTATTCCTTGCCCTGGGCCACGACGTCCACGTGGTCGCCTTGCGAGATCACCTTGAAGGGCACCATCTTCAGCTCGTCGCTCACTTCGTTGTAGCGGCGGCCCATGAAGCGCTTGATGGAGAAGATGGTGTTCTCCGGGTTGGTGATGGCCTGGCGCTTGGCCACCTGGCCGACGAGGCGCTCGCCGCTCTTGGAGAAGGCGACAACGGAGGGGGTGGTGCGCGCGCCCTCTTCGTTTGCAATGACTTTGGGTTCGCCGCCCTCAAGGACAGCGACGCAAGAGTTGGTGGTGCCGAGATCGATGCCGATAATCTTTGCCATTTTTGGATTCCTGCCTGTTGAATAGAATTTCCGACACTGCAAGGATGTCATATTGAGTGACTTGTTGTCAAGTTTATATGACACGATTAATATAAAGATTACCTAACGCCCAAAATGCACCCCAGCTAGTGCAATATCTCTTTCTTTTTCAATTGCATATTGTCTGTTTCTATGCCATTGTTGTGTACCATTTTGCTCACTCGATGGCCGTTCATCGGAGCGAGGTCACGGGCGGTTCTGGGGGCCCTTGGCCGTTCCCGGTGAGCAACTTGATCCTTCAGCAGACCCTCAACGACCGCCGGAATCCTGGCACAGGAAAGAAGAAAGGTGATCATGAAACCCGCTGCAACGCTTCTGGTCCTCGCCGTCTTGCTTGCCTTCTCTGCCAGGCAGATGGCCGCCTCCACAGGTTCAACGCAGCCCCTCAAGGCTGCTCCGGCTGACAATCTCAAGCCAGTTCCGCCCGCCCCCGCCGCTCTGCCGAACACCATATTGAACTTCACGGTGACCGATATGCATGGCGTCCTGATGACCTGCGCCAAACAGCAGGTGGATACCGGCACCCTAAGCGGCTGCGCCCTTGCGCCGGGCCGAACCCTCGACGATCTGATGACCTCCATTGTCCAGACAATCCGCGCACAGCAGAAGGAAGCCAACGCCGAAGAGAAGTAGCGCTTGTTTGGCGTGACGTTCACACGCCAACGGAGCAAGCAGCAGCACAAGAAGCTGGGGGAAAGCCCTGGGCATGGAGCCGGTTGATTTGCAAATAATATCCGACCGATTTAGTCTTATATCAAATAAGCGACTGATTTGGTCGCATTTCTATGGAGGATACAATCTTGCTTTCAAAATCGCTCAAGAGGGTTCTCAGGCCCGGCTGCTGGCTGGCCGTCTGGCTACCGGTCTTGATTTCGGCAGGGTGCGGGGCGCAGGACAAGCCCTACTTTGTGACCTATTCGCACGATCTGGAGGAGCCCGGCAACCTGGAGATCGAGACCAAAACAGCGCTGGCCACACCCGACGGAGGCAACAGCTATGGCGCGACGGCGATGGAGCTGGAGTATGGTACTCGCGCCTGGTGGACGACCGAGCTCTACCTGGACGGGCAGGCGACGGCGCAGGACTCGACGATCTTTACCGGCTGGCGGCTGGAGAATCGAATCCGGCCGCTGATGCGCGATCACGCGGTCAATCCGGTGTTTTATGTGGAGTACGAGAATACCTCCGGGGCCGACAAGACGATTCTGGAAGTGACGGGCCACGACGGCCAGGCCGACCTCGCGCAGCCCAACGGCGCGCTGCGCCGGGACCATCAGCATGAGGCGGAGCTGAAGCTGATTCTTTCGTCGAACGTCAAGGACTGGAATATCAGCGAGAATTTCATCTCCGAGAAGAATCTGGGTCATGCGCCCTGGGAGTTCGGCTACGCGGTCGGGGCGACGCGCCCGCTGCGCAGCGCGGCCAGCGGCCGGGAGTGTACCTTTTGCGCGGAGAAGTTCATCGCCGGCGCGGAGGGCTATGGCGGTCTGGGCGACACCTTTGCGCTGACGATGCGCGACACTTCGCACTACATTGCGCCACTGATCGGCTGGCAATCGCCCAAGGGCGCTCGGCTGAGCTTTTCACCGGGCTTCGGCCTGACGGGGACAAGCCTGGCGCGGGTCTACCGCGTGGGCCTGGCCTTTGAGTTCGAGCAGGTTGGCAATTGGTTCCACGGTTCACATGGAGGTGGGGAATGATGCGTCGGAGCATGGCGGTTCTATTGATTGCGCTGAGCGCGGCGTTGGCGGCTGCCGCGGTTTCCAGCTCCAGATGGCAGCAAGTTCCGGCTGTCGATCACGCGCGGAGCAATCCTCTGGCCGGGAATGTGGAGGCGGCCGCGGCCGGGGCGCTGGTCTATCGCGAGCACTGCCAGCAGTGCCACAAGGCCGATGCGATGGGCGACGGGCACAAGCGGCCTGCGCTGCGCAGCGAACGGATTCGCTCAGCCAGCGACGGAGATATCGAATGGTTTCTGCGGCAGGGCGATCTCGGCCACGGCATGCCCACCTGGTCGAGCCTGCCGGAGGCGCAGCGGTGGCAGGTGGTGGTTTACTTGAGGTCAATTCAGTAGCGGCAATGCGGGGGAGCCAGGGGCGATTCCCAATCATTTTGACTGCCTTGCTAGTCAGGCCCGGCGAGCTGGGGGTCGCTCGAGTCTCCGGGCGCCACGGACTCGCCAGCCGCCATGGCCGGCTCGGCATCGTCCTTCTCCGGGTCGTACTTGTGCTTCGCCATCCAGGCCTTGAGCACCTGCGCCGATTCCTCCGCCATAGCGCCGTCCTTCCAGTAGAAAACCAGCCCTGGCCTCATCTCCGCCTGGAGCTGGCAGGAGACCATGTTCCACGGCTTGCCGGTTTCAGGCAGCAGAATCTCAAGGGTCTTGTCCCTCTTCTTCCACCGGGCAGGAAAGCTGCCGTAACCGGAGGAGGCCTTCATGCCTCCCATGCAACTAAAGCTGAACTGGAAGCCTTGCGGTTCGCCATTCTCAAAGAGATCGGCCACGCCTCTCCCGCTCACATAGTCCTCCACGCCGGACAAGCCCTTGCTCTCGCGCCTGTCACGCGGCTGGGAGATGAATTTCATGATATGCACCCGCAGAGGATAATCGGCCGGATCGGGCCCGCTGGCCCGCGCGGCGGATGAAATCCCGAGACATCCTGCGAAGACGCTCAAAGCGAAGAAGAAAACAGACCGCATATGTGGCAACCCCCTCATAAGGTTCATACAGTGGACTTGCCCCCATTTTTGAGACAACCGGTTAAGACTCAAAATCCATTGAATGGAGAATTGAGTCATGGGATTGTCACGCAGGAATTTCACCAGAGAGTTCAAGCTGGCAGCCGTTCGGCGGCTGGAAGCAGGGGTATCGATGGCCGAGGTGGCGCGCGGGCTGGAGGTCAGCCCTAACGTGCTGCATCGCTGGCAGCGTGAGTTCCGGCAGGCGCCGGGCAACGCCTTTCCCGGCCACGGGCAACGCCGCTGGAGCGAGGGCCAGATCGCGGAATTGGAACGCAAGATCGGCCGCCAGGCCGTGGAGATCGATTTTTTGAAAGCGTGCTTGCAGCGCATCGAAGAACAGCGGATGCTGCAGGTATCGACTGGAAATCCGCAGTCTACCGCAAAGTCGCGGAAGAAGTGACGGCAGGCCGGGGACTGAGCATCGAGCGGATGGTGGAGCTGGGCCGGGTGAGCCGGGCCAGCTTCTACCGCTTCAACTTGGACACCAAGCCTGACAGGGACATAGACCTTCGCGATGTTATCCAGCGCATCGCGTTGGAATGGCCGAGTTATGGCCGCCCACGCATCACGGCGGAGCTGCGGCGGCGCGGCTGGCGGGTGAACGCCAAGCGCGTCTATCGCCTGCTGCGCGAGGATAACTTGCTGTGCGTGCGCAAGCGTAAGTTCGTCTTCTTGGCCGTGATTCTGGACGCCTTCTCGCGGCGCGTCATCGGCTGGGCGCTGGATCGCCACATGGAGGACGAACTGACTCTGACGGCGTTGCGTATGGCACTGGCTCGGCGCAGCATCCAGCCGGGCCTGGCGCATCACTCCGATCGCGGCAGCCAGTACGCCAGCAACGACTACACTGACTTGCTCAAGGCCAATGGAATCCAGATCAGCATAAGCCGCAAAGCCAATCCGTGGGACAACGCGGCCTGCGAGTCGTTCATGAAGACGCTGAAGTACGAGGAGGTTCTGCGCAACGAATACCGCGACTTGGCCGAAGCCCGCGCCTCAATCCGCGAGTTCCTGGAAAAGGTCTACAACCAGAAACGCCTGCACTCGGCGCTCGGTTATCTGCCGCCGGTCGAATTCGAGGCGCAACTGGCAACGCAGAAGATGGAGGCCGCTCGGCGGCAGCTCGTTGCGTGAGTTTTTCGAGGCATCGGAAATCTATCGGTCCGATGCTGGGTGGTTGAGCCGGGAGCGGCGCTGCTCGCCAACTCCCGGCGCTCATCGGCATCGATGAGTTCCAGCCGGCTATTCCTCGGCTTCCGCTTCACCGGCCGGCATCAGAATGCGATAAAGTAGTCTTGCCGGTCGAGAAATTTACAGCGAACGGCGAATAGAGTCTTAACCGTTTGTCTCAGCCAAGGGGGCAACCGCATTTACCCTCAAGAATGTCCCTAAGGAAGTTCTGAGCAAGTCCATTTTGCGTGCCAGCCTTCCCTCCGGGACAAAGCCCTTTGCGATATTGCAGCATTTACGGCGCGACTAAAGTCGTGCCCTTTCAAATCATCAAATGAATCAGAGGCTCACTGACCGATGACCACCACCGCCGCCCAAGCCCGCTACCCGCTCACTCAGGGCGTGAACCCGTGGCTGGTGACGCTGTCGGTGATGCTGCCCACATTCATGGAGGTGCTGGACACGGCCATCGCTTCGGTGGCGCTGCCGTACATTGCCGGGAGCCTCTCGGCGTCGAACTCCGAGGCTACCTGGGTGCTGACCAGCTACCTGGTGGCGAACGCGGTGATCCTGCCCGCCTCGAACTGGTTTGCCCGCCGCTTTGGCCGCAAGCGCTTTCTGCTGATCTGCGTGATCCTGTTCACCATCGCCTCCTTTTTTTGCGGCGCGGCGCCCTCGCTGGCCGTAATACTGCTGGCCAGGGTGTTGCAGGGAGCGGGCGGCGGCGCATTGCAGCCGCTTTCGCAATCGATCTTGCTGGAAAGCTTTCCGCTGGAAAAGCGCTCCATGTCGATGGCGGCGTATGGCCTGGGGATCGTGGTCGCGCCGGTGATCGGTCCCACGCTGGGCGGCTGGCTGACCGATACGTTTAGCTGGCGCTATGCCTTCTACATCAATATCCCCGTGGGCCTGCTGGCGGTCTTCATGATCTCGCGGTTCGTGCACGATCCGCCGTACATCAAAAACGCCAAGGTGGGCGCATTCGACAACATCGGCTTCGGGCTGCTGATGGTGTGGACCGGCGCGCTGCAAATCGTGCTCGACAAGGGGCAGGAGGACGACTGGTTCGGCGCAAGCTGGGTGCGCTGGGCAGTGGCCGCGCTGGCCACGGCGCTGGTGCTCTGGATCTGGCATTCATGGACCCATCCGAAGGGGCTGGTCGATTTGCACGTTCTGAGAGACCGCAACTTCCGGACAGGGTGTTTTTTGATCGCGATGCTGGGAATGGCCATCTATATCACCATCGCCATTCTGCCGCTCTACTATCAAGAGGTGATGGGGTACACGGCCTTTACGGCGGGGCTGGTGGTCTTTCCGCGCGGGGTCGGCTCGTTCCTCGGCTCGCCGGTGGTGGGCATTCTCGGTTCGCGTGTCGATCAGCGCAAGCTGCTTTCCGGCGGATTCTTCGCCTTTGGGGTTTGCGCCCTCTTCTTCGGAATGGTGAACCTGGACATCGGCCCCTACACGCTGCTGATTCCCATCACGCTGACCGGCTTTGCGCTGAGCTTTGTCTTTGTGCCGCTGGCCACGATGGCCACATCGACCATTCCGCGCGAGGAGATGGGCAACGCCACCGGCCTCTTCAACATGCTGCGCAACATCGGCGGATCGATCGGGATTTCGATGGCGACGACGGCGCTGATACGCCGCGCGGCGCTGCACCAGACCGAGATCGGCGCGGGCCTTGGGCCGTCGAATATGATCTTGCAGCAGAAATCGAAGCTGATCGCCAGCTATCTCGGCCACCACATCGGCCCCGCCGCGGGACGCCCCGGCTCGTATGGATTGATCTACGGCATGATGGAGCAACAATCGGCGCTGATGGCCTATGTGGATGTCTTCCGCTGGACGGCGCTGCTGGCGTTTTTCTGCGCGGCGGCGGCGTGGCTCTTCAAGAAACCCAAAATGAACGCCGCGCCGGTGCCCGGCGCGCATTAGAGATCGGCGCTATACTGGCTTGCTATGAAAGTCTTGATCGTTTTCGGTGTCATAGCTTTGCTCCTTGCTCCGACCGCGCAGGCACAGCAATCCTGTTCGCACGTAGCGTTGCAGGCGGCGGCGCAACGCGCAAAGGCCGTCCAGACCACGTTACTCGCAATCAAAGCGGAAGGCGATGCCCTAGGCCGTATCGACATATAACCTGAGGTGCAACCAGGCGCAGGCGAGGGCGAGGGCGACGAGGGCATTGAAGCAGGCTTTGGATTTTTCGTATCGGGTGGCGAACCTGCGGAAACACTTGA
>JBEKPI010000103.1:0-13055 GCA_049520855.1 Occallatibacter sp. | reverse complement strand
CTCTTGAAGACCGGGTCCGATATCTCTTCCTCGCCAAAACCGTTGAGGTTGATGCCATGGCAGGCGGCCTCGGCAATGCATGCGGTTGAAAGCCCGTTGAGCGCGATCGTGGTTCCGTCCATCACCACATCGTATCCGCGCATTTGAGCGACTGTTGTGTCATGGTCTCTCACATCCGCCCGGACAAAATCAATGCGTGGATCGTTGAGCCAAGCTACAACCTGCCGACCCTCGGATTCATTGCTGTCGGCAACGGTAATCCGCTCAAAATAGGAGAATTGCACGAGATCCAGAACCGCCTCGCGGCAGATGCGGCCAGCGCCGCCAAGACAAAGAATTTTCATTGGCTTAGATTCCATATGATGTGTTGGTTCCCGGTTTGGTTGCCAGAATAGCTGAAGAATTCAGCAAGTTCTAAACTGTTGTGAATACTCGATTTGGCTGGCTGTGCAGGCAGTGCGAACAGCCCTTAATTCACAACATCTGCGGTGGAACGAACTCCCATCACCTCCAAAACGCGCCGCATGGCCGCGAGCAGCGCCTCAATGTCAGTGGGAGACAAACGCCCGACCGTCCCGATGCGAAAGCAAGGCTCCGCCGTCAACTTGCCGGGGTAAATGACGAATCCCAACTGACTCAGCCGTTCGTAGAATTCCGCAAAACTGAACCGCGGATGCTCGGGATAGCGAAGCGTGGTGATGATGGGGCTTTGGTCGTCCGGCGCAAGGTACGCCTCGATGCCGATTTCGGCCATCCCGTGCATCAGAGCCGCGTGGTTAGCGTCATAGCGCGCGCCGCGGCCTGCGACGCCACCCTCAGCTTCCAATTCGAGCAAGGCTTGATAGAAGGCCAGCAGCGCGTGCGTGGGCGGCGTGAAGCGGAACTGACCGTCGGTTTCGAGTCCCGCCCACTGCGCGTACAGATCAAGGCTCAACGTGCGCGCCCGGCCTTCGGCTTCGAGCAGGCGGCTGCGCCGTGCCAGTATGAACCCGAAGCCAGGGACGCCTTCAATGCACTTGTTCGCCGAGGAGATCAGAAAGTCAATGTGCGCAGTGGCGAGATCAACGGGAATTGCGCCAAAACTGCTCATGGCATCAACGATATACACGGCGCCTATACCTTTCACCACCTCGCCAATCTCTTCGATTGGGTTGACAATGCCCGTGGTCGTTTCGCAATGGATCACCGCTACGTGGGTGATGCCGTGCGATGCCGCCAAGCGCTCCGCCACACTTCGGGGCGCGATCTTGCGGTTATCCGGCGTCTCCATGGCTTCAGTTTTGATCCTGTGGACGCGCGCCATTTGCGCGATGCGGCGCCCATAGGCGCCGTTGACCAGAACCAATAGCTTGCCATCGCGTGGAATCGCCGATGAAATCACCGATTCAATAGCGAATGTGCCGCTGCCTTGCATCAGCACGCATTCGTATTCGCCTCCGCTCTGCGGCGATGCCGCTCCACCAACCGCCAAAAGGCGCTGACGAATCTCGCGCACGGTTTCAATGAAGACGCGGTCGCGCGATCCGGCGTCATGCAGCATCGCCTCCTTCACCGTTGCGCTGGTGGTGAGCGGTCCGGGAGTGAAGAGCAGTTTATCTCTTGTCATCGTGAGCATCTCCTTGAATCATCGTGATTGTGTTCGTTGAATTCTGCATTGATGAAGATATAGATAACCAGCAGCCAAGGCGGACAGGGCAGTTACCACCATCAGCGCAATGAAGACGCCGCGCCAGCCAAAGGCCACAGAGAGCCGGGCAATGCTATCACCGGCTGCCACACCGCCCAGATAGCCCACTCCATCGATAAGACCAGAGGAGGCCGCGCCTGCCTTGCTTCCGCCTAGGTCCAGGGCAAACGCTCCAGCCAGATAGGAGTAGGGACCGAGCAGAAAAAACGCTACGGCTCCAACGGAAGCGATGGGCCAAATAGAAACGGCGGTGCCGGAGCGAAGAGAAACCAACACAGCTAAGGGCACAACCGTTGCGGCCAGACAATAGAACATGACCAGGGAGCGGCCGCTTGCCCCCAACCGGTCGCTGATCCAGCCCGTGAGCAGCACTGAAACCGCCCCCAAGGCGGGAAAAATGGCGCTGCCGCTGGCTGCCCTGCTGACGCTGTAGCCAAAGAAGTCATGCAAGTAAACCGTAGTCCAGAGCCCGAAGGTTTCTCGCACCAATGTGCATCCGAGAGAGAGAAGACAGACCAACCCAAAGATGCGGCTCATCAGCAGCGGCTTCAGAATTTCCCAGATTGTTCTCGCCTCCGAGCTGGAACCGGCAAAAAGATTCAGCGGATTCGCCGGCGCTTCGGAGTAACCAGCCTCCACTCGCGACTCGCGCAGAAACAGCAGGTTCGCTATCAAGAGAATGCCCGCGACAAGGGCGGCGAAGAAGAATATCGTTCGCCAGCCATATCCATGCTGAATGAGCAACCCCATGCTTTGCCGTGCCACGGCATCACCAACCAGATAACTCAGGCTTAGAATGCCTATGACCGTCCCATACGAGGAATAACCGAACCACTTGGAGCAGACTTTAATCAGTCCCGCCCAGCCGATGGATTGTGCCAGCCGGTTGCCGATCCAGGCTATCGTGAATATCGGCAAGAAGCCGGTAGAAGCAAAGAGCAGCGTGAAAACGATAGCGCCCCCCAGGCCGAGAGTAAAGCTTCTCCGGCCGCCCCATATGTCTCCCAGTCCTGTCAAAGTGAGCTTGCCGATGGCGTAAGCGAGAACTCCAAACGAAGCGAGTTGCCCCATGCGGATGACCGCATCACTGCTTGCCAAGCCGTGCCGCTCAAGATCTTCGATCAGCAGCGGCATGGCAACGGAAAGATCGGAACGGCAGAAATAGTAGGCGGCGTAGCCCGCAAAGAGCAACGCCACCGTCCATAGCTGCCGGGAGCGCAGCCCGTCCTTAGCCGTGCGCGGCGGTGGGCCAGGGCATACCGCGGCGCTACTCATTCCCCCTCTTGGATGCCGCTTTTAAGTGTGCATCGATCTCGTCCAAAACGGGGTGGACATCAGCGAATGTGTCGATAACGTAATGTGCTCCGGCCCTCCTTAATTCAGCGCGCGCCTCAGCTAGCCGCAAATCTCTCTCGGCGTCGGAAAGTGCATGGAACTCGCTGAAGGAAAGGCCGATGCTATTCCCCGTTCCGGCGACTCCGATCGACCAGGCTCCCGCATTCAAGCCCTCGTGAATATCGGCGGGCGTGTCGCCAATCTTGGCGATGGCCGCCAGCGGATACACCTGCAAACGCACGGCGCTCTCATACATCATGAAAGGATGAGGCCGGCCCGACCCCACTTCATCCGGAGTCAGGCTGCAATCGGGAACATAGCCCTGTTGTGCGCTCGTCTCCAGCAGCAGGTCCAGCATCGCTCGCGTGTATCCGGTCGTCGAACTGATTTTCAAGCCGCGGCTACGAAAGCCCTCGACGGCCTCCGGCACACCAGGAATCACTGCCGAGTACTCCTTGAGGCAGGAGAACTGGAGAGGGATGAAATCACTGTACATTTCGTCGACGTCCACATCGCTGGGAACGCGGCCGCGAAGCTCGCGCCAGGCTTCGCGCACCCTGGGCATCGAGAGGATCCCCCGTATGTGCTCCTTCTTCGGCAGGCCCATGTGTTGCCGGGTCTCCGCCTCGCTGAGGTTGATTTGCATTCGGCCGAAGAGATTCTGCAAAGTGCGCGCCGGCGCCAGGCTGCCAAAGTCGACCGTCGTTCCGGCCCAATCCAGCACCAGCGCTTTCAAGCGGTCGGCATGAATAGCCTGCGGAGGAACCGCAGGATTTAAAGGTTTCAAGATTTCTCTCCCATTCCCTAAAAGATGTTGTTCAGAAAGGCCAAAAGAGTTCGTCGTGCCAATGGGCACTCATACACGGTAGGGAGTACTCGCCATGGAGCACTCCCTCCGGGTAGACCGCAGGAGTTAGTAAGAGACACGCAAGGACATCTGTATGGAGCGCGGTCCAGCCTGCGAGCCAGGTGTTCCATCCTGCTCGTTAGTGATCTGACCAAACGACGAACTGCCCACGTTCATGTTGGGAATACCCCAATTGTTGACGTTGAGGAGGTTGGCAAACTGCGCCTCGTAATGAACGCCAACCTGCTCATTGATATGGAAGGTCTTTCCCAAGGAAGAGGACAAGGTGAAGGTGCTCGGGCCTTGCAGAATGCCGACGCCAGCCGTGCCAAACCGGCCGATATCGTTGGTATTGCCAAGGTTGTCCGACGGTAACTGGTACGCCTTGGCGTTGAAGTATGCGCCGATGGTTGGATTGCTTAGGGTTCCGCTAACGCCGGCAACGTAATCCGGATTCTGTTGCTTGACAGAGCGGTAACTCGGCGCTGTGCCGGAAGGATCGGCTTCGCTGCTCGGGAAGTAGGGCGTAAGCCAGAAGCCGGAATGGTACAGCAAAATGTTGGAGGTGCTCCATCCGCCGACAATGGCGTCCAATGCCCTGCTTACGTTACCCAGGAATTGCTTGTTACGCCCGACCGGAATGTCATAAACCACGGTGCTCAGGAATCTCTCGCTGGGATCGTAGAAAGCATTGCCGGTTTCGGCGGAAATGTTGAAGGCATTCAGAACATTGTCGCCATTGTCGCCCTGGCCGCCCACGGGGATTGCTCCACTGGGCACGGCGCCCAGCGCGTTGGTTTTGTTGCGGGTGAAGGTAAATGCATTGTCGAAGGTGAAGCCGCGGCCCATGTGCCGGTTCAATTCCAGGATGAGCGCGTCATACTTGTCGCTGGGACCGTTGGCGCGAGTGAGAACCTCGCGGAAATTGGGGAAGTTGGCTCCGTTGGCGGCGCGATACTGCCAATAGCCCAGCGTGTTGGCGGGAATCTGGTTCAAGTCCGGACTGTAAATCAGGTCATAGGTGTGGGAGCCGACGTAGCTGGCCTTCGCGACCGTACGGAAGCCAATGTTCTGCTCGAAGGCGGCGTTCCACTGGATTACCCTGGGATCCTTCAAATCCCACTGGTTGGCGCGGCGATAGCCGGGGCAGGAGGTGGGGCAGGCGGACCATGGCTGAGAGTAGGGGTTGCTGCCGGTACCGTAGGCGTTGGCCCAGGTCATGGAGCCGGCGCCCGCGGTGGGGAAGAAGGATCCGAAGTTGCTCGTATCGACGCCCAGCAGAGAGTAGAGCACCGCGCCCAGAACCGGCACCGAATACATGCCGCCGCTGGCGCGGACCACGGTTCCGGATTTGGGGCTCCACGAGAGGCCGAGCCGGGGCTGGATGTTGGTCGTGTCCAGCTTGCGGAGAGAGGTGGGAAGCCCGACTGCCGAATTCAGGACAAACTGGTTCTGGAAATTGACTTGTGAGTTGTTGACGAAATCGACCCATGCGGGGGACAGCTTTTCGTTCTGGTCGTAGATCAGTTTTCCGTAAGTCGAGGAGCCTTTCCGGTAGTCGAAGTTGCCCAACTGGTTGCTGGCGTCATGGAAGGGCGTGTTCAGTTCGTCGCGCAAACCCACCGTCACCGTGAGGTTTTTCAGCAATTTATATTCAGTTTGCGCGAAGAAGTCCCAATGATAGCCGTAGGGCTTGCCGTCTGGGCCGTTCTGCGCCTGATCGGCTTCGTCCAGATAGCCCTGCACGAACTGCGCGGCGGCGCAGGCGTCGGGATAGAGTTTCAACTCGGCAGACGGGCAGACCTGATCTCCGGTGATGTAGTAATCGCCGTATTCATCGCCCACTTCAAAGGTAATGTTGTCCTGGTAGTTCAGACGACGGAAGTCGCCGCCGAACTTCGAGTTGAATTTTCCGTGCGTCCAGGAAAGGTTGTCGCCGACCTCCCAGATGCCGTTCTTCTGATCTCGCGGGTGGCCAAACTGGTTGGTAGCTTCGCCCATTAAATTCGCGACATAGAAGACAGGCACTCCGCCCAGTCCGTTCACTGGCGGTCCGGGCAGGCCCTTGATGCCCAGAGCGCTGATAATCGAGTTCCCTTGCAATGCCTGCGGATAGGCAAAGGTCAGGTTGTAGGCCGTGTAGCCACCGCGCAGCTCGTTCACCATACTGTTCTTGATGATCCAGTTGTAGGAGACAGCCACGTTGGTGGCGTCGGTAATCGTCGAAAACGTCCCCATAGCGGGGTTGTAGCTGGTGTCGCCAACCGCGCCTAGCGCGCCCTCTGAAGTTGCGTCGCTGCCGGTGCTGGTGATGTTGTGCTTGGTTAGGCGGCCAAAGATGTGGTGCTTCTCCGACAAATTGTAATCCAGACGGCCGTCGTAACCATCGGCCGAGTAAGTGCCCGGCCATGTCTTGTTCAGGTTATTCCCCGTGCTGTCGATATTGTCACTGGCGGCATTGGGTCCGGCAGGCGCGGGAAAAAAGTCGTTGATGATCGTTGCCGAATCGGCATTCACCGCAACTTTGTTGCCGCTCACCGGAACCCCGGCAGGAGAGTACAACTGCAGGCCTGGGACGCCGCTGAAGTCGCCGGAGGCCCAACTTGCAGGCATGGTCTGGGTCGCGACCAACGTGTCCTGGTCGAGCCGCACGCCTTCGTAGTCAAAGTAGAAGAGCAGCTTGTTTTTGATGATGGGACCGTCGACCGAGCCGCCGAACGTGTTGGCGCTGAGGGTGGGATTGAAAAGCCCGATTCCATCCGTGGCGTTCCAGTTCTTGTTGGTGAAATACCAGAAGCCGCTGCCATGGAATTGGTTGGTCCCGCCGCGAGTTACAACCGTCAGATCGGTAGGCTGTGCGAACTCCGCGCTATTGCCGGCCGTATTCACACGGAACTCGGCGATCCCTTCCACCGAGGGAAAGAGATTAGTGCTGGGTCCGCCCTGGCGCACGTCCTGGATCGAGATGCCGTCAAGCGAGAACGACGTAGCTGTCGGCAATTGACCCGCGAAGGTCAGGTTGCCGCCCGGATCCTGGCTGACACCGGGCGAGACTGCAGCGGCTTCAATGGGGCTGGGCGCATTCGAGTTGCGGAAGTTCAACGCCAGCGAACCGATCTCAGTCCCGGACATTGAGGTAGACTTCGTAAGGTCTTCACTCACCAGTGACTGGCTTCCCTCCACAACCACCGTCTGCTGCACACCCTTCACTTCCAGGCGAATCTCCGAACGGGCGGTTTCGCGGGCCAGCACAACGACATTCTTATCCTCCGTCGCGGTGAACCGCTCCGCCGAGGCGGTGATCGTGTATTGCCCCGGATCGACATTCAAAAAGCGGTATTCGCCAGCGCTGTCCGTGGCCGAGCCGCGGGTTTCCCCGGTAGCCTGGTTCAACGTCTCCACTTTCGCGCCGGAGATCACGGCTCCGCTTGCGTCAGTTACCATTCCGGTAATTGTTCCGTAGGTTGACTGCGCAGCGATCTTTGCGGACGTGAGCAGGCCGCAAATCGCCACTAGACAAATGAAAGACGCTCTGGAAAAAAGTTTCATTATGCTTTTCAAGTTTCTCTCCTTTGTTTTGACGGTGGCCGGTGCTGCTCAGAACAACGGATTGAAACACTGCTCAGAGCCGGAACCGGGCGCATGATTGAGACCTGGGCTGTAACTGGATCAACAACGCACGGCTTGACTAAGCACAACTTCACTTGTCGTCTGCGACTCGCCTTTGACGCGCCCTGAGCTTGCGAAAGGTGTGTGCAGTCCGAATAGTGACCAATGCCAAATTAAGTCGCACTCATCAACTTTTGCTGGATATACACTTGCAGCCAAAGATGACGTTTCGGTAAACCTGTTGTGAATTTTGGAAGAAGGACGCAGGAGAGCATGGCGGCGATGCGACAGTGATGGAACTAGCGTATGAATTGCGCTATGATTCTTCAGACGTTCACAATCCGCGCTTCACGTTGCCATATTCTCGTGTTGTAGTGACAAGCTGCCAGCGGCGGCCGTTCCTCGCTATGGAACAGGCAACCGTTGGCCGCGGAGGATGACTGCTGATGAATCAAGTTACTCGCCGTTTTCTTTTGCAATCGCTGCTGCTGCTGCTAGTCACCGCCGCTCTCCCATCGGCCTTGGCCGCTCCGGTGCTGATGATCTCCATCGATGGATTGAAGCCTGAGTATGTTACGGAAGCGGATGCGCGAGGCTTGAAGATTCCCTATCTTCGCTCTTTGATGCGCGACGGCGTCTATGCCGAGGGTGTGACAGGAGTGTGGCCCACCGTAACCTATCCCAGCCACACAACCATATTGACCGGCGTTTCGCCCGCTGAGCATGGCATCTATAACAACGTCGAATTCGATCCCGGCCAGAACTTTGGGAGAGCATGGAACTGGTATGCGGCGCAGATCCGCGTGCCGACGCTCTGGCAGGTTGTGCACAGGGCTGGCCTGCGCACAGCCAGCGTTGGGTGGCCGGTCAGCGTTGGCGCAACCGATGTGGATTGGCTGATTCCTGAGTACTGGCGGACGTTGGCCCCTCCCGGAGCTTTAAATCCGCTGGACCGGGAGTTGATCTCAGCACTTTCGCGTCCCGAAACGCTGCTCAAGCAGTTGGAGCCCGCTGCTGGTCCTTTCATGATGGGAGACGATACAAGCATTGATGGTGATGAGATTAAGACATACTATCCGGTGGAAATTTTGCGAAGATATAAACCTGCCTTCATGACCATCCATCTTAGTTCTTTAGATGAAACCGAACATGAGTACGGTCCATTCAGCGCGGAAGCCAATCAGGATCTGGAAGCGATCGATGGAATGGTCGCGCGGCTAGCCGCGGCAGCGCTTGCGAGTGATCCTGCCTCGGTGGTGATTGTGATTTCCGATCATGGATTTACCACCCTCACGCACACGGTCAACCTCATTATTCCATTTCTTCAAGCAGGACTTATCCAGGCGAGTGTGAACCCAGCAACCAAGGCTCCGGCGATCAGCTCCTGGAAGGCCCAGCCGTGGCTGGCGGGTGGCATGGCCGCCATTATGCTTCATGACGTGGACGATCACCAGACAGAGGAGCAGGTACGCGAACTCCTGCAAAAGCTGGCGGCGGATGAGAACAACGGCATCGCGACAGTCCTGAATCGGGATGCGATCAAGGTGCGCGGAGGCTTTCCGGATGCAGCCTTTCTTGTCGTTCTGAAATCTGGCTATACGACTGGCTCGGACACGAGCGGCGGTTTGGTCAATGCGAGTCCAGACGAGCGGGGCGGGCACGGATTCTCGCCGGAGTTCCCCGAGATGCGCGCGTCGTTCTTTATCTCTGGGGTTGGAATCGCCCATCACCGTGATCTGGGAGTGATCGATATGCGGCAGATCGCACCCACCGTGGCGAAGATTCTGAATCTCCGTATGCCGACGGCAAAGGCGACGCCGCTGTCCCTCCAACCGTAAAGACTTGGCTCCGAAGAAATGGCGTGGAATCTACAAGACATCAACGACTTACAGTTTCATGACAGATCGGGAATGATAAACGCAGATGTTGCCATGCAGGGTTCTCGATTGGCGCGAAATCGCCAATGCGCTCTTCAAGGCCGGCAGAACCCGTCGCGCATCGCAGTCTCCGACCTGTTAGCCGGACGGGCATCCGGGCGGGCTTTCTCTCCGCCTTGACCGCTTCAATGCCGAGGGAGTAGGAACCTTCAGACTCTTGGAGGCATGAAATAAATCATTTCACGCCGTGAAATAAATTTGAAACCCCCGGCCCCCGATCGAAACGCAGCCAAAACAGTCCCGATTCCGCGCCAAAAACGGCCAAAAACAGCCCCCAAACACCCACTTTTCAATGTTTTGGTCCTGAAAGAACCCGACATTTCATCGCAAGATGTAGGTCCATACGTCTACGATCTTCGACCGCGCGGAACATTCTTCCAATCTGTCAACGTATAGACCTGCAAAACGCCGATTTTTTGTCCGTATATAGGTCCACACAGAAACACAATTCCGCGCAATTCGCAAAAGAGATTTCCGGCCCTCGCAGCAATTCTCTCCAGCCTACTTCCCCGCCTTCTGCCCCGCAATCCACCCATCGATCCGGTCGCTCAGCACATCCAGCGGCAGCGCCCCCGCGTCCAGCACCTCATCGTGAAACGCCCGCAGATCGAACCGGTCCCCCAGCGCCTTCTTCGCCCGGTCGCGCAGCTCCAATATCTTCATCTGCCCGATCTTGTAGGCCAGCGCCTGGCCCGGCCACGCGATATAGCGGTCCACCTCCGACTGCACGGTCGTCTCGTCGAGCGACGAATGTTCATGAAAGTAATCCACCATCTGCTGCCGCGTCCAATGCTGCGAATGGACCCCCGTATCCACCACCAGCCTTATCGCCCGCCACATGTCCGCATCCAGCCGCCCGTAGTCCGAATACGGATCCTGATAAAACCCCACATCCTTGCCCAGCCGCTCCGAATACAGCGCCCACCCCTCCACGTATGACGTATAGTCCTCGTACTTGCGGAACGCCGGCACATCCTGCAATTCCTGCGCAATCGAGATCTGCAAGTGGTGCCCCGGAATCCCCTCGTGATACGCGATCGCCTCCACCCCATACAAGTTCCTGTCCTTGGCGTTGTACTCGTTCACCCGCAGCCGCCCCGGCCTGCTCCCATCCGGCGTGCCCTGTTCGTAATACGCCGGATACATCGTCTTCGCCATGTAATCGGGCACCGGCACAACCTCCAGCGGCGCCTTGGGCAGCCGCCCAAAAAGCTGCGGCAGCTTGGCCTGCATCGGCCCGACATAGCCCTTGTACGCCGCCAGCAGCGCCTCGCCCGACGCCGGCTTCATCTTTGGGTTGACCTTCAAGCTCTCCCTGAAGCTCTTCAGATCCGCAAAACCCAGCTTCTTCGCAATCCCCAGCATCTCCGCCTCGTCGCGCTTCACCTCATCCAACCCAATCTGGTGAATCGCCTCCGCGCTCAGCGCCGTCGTCGTCGTCCGCCGAATCAGAAACTCATAATACTTCGCTCCATCCGGCAGCGCCGAGACCCCCGGCGCAGCCCGCCCGGCCGGCACATAGCTCACCTCCAGAAAGTGCGCAAACCGCGCATACGCCGGCAGCGCTTCCTTGCCAATCGCCTCCAGCATCTCCGTCCGGATGCGCGCCTGATCGGCCGGCTTGATCCCGTCCGGAAAGCTCTTCAGCGGCGCGGCCAGCGGAGAATCCTCCGCCTTCTGCGAGGCCATCCCCCTCACCTGCTCCAGCGCCTGCGCCAACAAGTACTTCGGCGGCATCCGTTCCTCGTCCATGCCGATCGACATGTTGGTCGTCACCTGCTCAAAGGCCTTCGGCAGCGCGTGCAGCCGCGCAATCCAATCGTCGTAGTCCTTCACCGTCGCGAAGCTCAATTGCGCCGCCAGTTGCGTATACGTCGTATGAATCCCGCCCATCTGGTTCAGCGGCATCTCCCACTCTTTGAACTTCGCCCCCTCCTCATCCTCGGCAAACTGCCGCAGCAGCAGTTCCCGGCTGATCTTCTCCTCGTCCGTCAGCCCCGCCGCATCGATCGCCGCGAGCCGCATCAAAAAGTTCTGTTCCCGCGCCAGCCCCTCGTTGACCGCCTTCACCGAATAGTCCGTAATCTGGTCGTTCCACCGCTTATCCCCCAGCGAAGAAGCAAACTCCGGATTATGCTCCAGATAATCCAGCCAGTAATCGTCAAAGATTTGGTTGAGCGCCTTGCGGTTCGCCGCAACCGAGCCCGCCTCACCCGAAGCCGCGCCAGCCGCAGGATTAGCCGCCGTCTGCGCCGAAAGCGCGGAAAGAGCAGCAAACAGCAAAACAGCGGCAACAGCCATAGCGGGGAGCGGGAATCTTTTCACGGCAACGGACCTCGATGCGAAATCATAGTGCAAAATCGCCTTCACATCGAGTGTAGAAGATTGCGCAAGGAGGGGGCCAGAGAGACGCACAGCAGGCCAGGGTTTTAACCCGGCATCAGCCCACAAGCTTAGGAAAAACATACAACAGTTGGTTGCCACGCTCCGAGAACCTGAGTATTCTCTCATCGAAGGATCATTCTGCGTGGAAGCCGTTTGTTTTGCTTGGTGAAGCAGGACTCCGGAATCTACACGTCCGACTCGCTCCTCGGCAGCCGAACTTTTTGGCGACATAGATAACAAGACCAAATCAATCGAGGAATCATGAATCTGCGCATTCACGGTGACAATATTCTGGAGTGCGAACATGCGCTCGATCTGATAGAGGAGTCGCTAAGCCTCGACGGAAAGGCGGATGCCGCTCACGATCCCACTTCTCCTCTGTGGTCACCTGTCTACACGATCAGCAAGGGAACGCGACACGTCGCCACGATTCAATTACTGCCTGGATACGGCCGGTGGCCGGCAGATATTCAGAAGGAGCTGAATCGCCGAGGCGCGCCTTTGCGGGAAATGCCGGACGCGATCATAACCAAACTCGTCACCAAAGACGATGAGGAGCCAATTGTCGCATTTGAGTTCTGCGGTGCGTTGCCCGCCGGGAACAACGCCTGGCAGAGGTGCGGGCGGGCGCTGAATCTCGCCTACCCTGGAATACCATTCCTCTATTTCGCAGAGCTGGGCGGTGCTGAACTGAACGCGGCTCGCGTGATCAAAGCTGGTCGCACTCCAAACCCGCTAATTCCGTTCGCCTACCTTTCCCTTGGAGATGCACTGAAGACGCTGGTCTTGCCTGTGTTTGAACCAAGCCCATCTATCCAAGAGGGGGAACGCGTTTTATTCGGCAAGTCTTTTGGCAGACAGGAAGCGGTCGAACTCCTTGCTTGCATACTAAGGAACGACATGAGCCTCGGCAAGGAAAAAGCCCTCAAGGGGAAAGCTCTCCTCGCTATTGAGACGCTGATTGCGACCCGGAGAGACGGAACTGCCGTCTTGAGCGCGAAGGAATGGGGAGATCTTGCAGCCTGTGACACCGGAGCGGCAAAGGCTGCCTGGCTCGTGAAACGCGGGATGGCTTGGCGCAAAGCAATCAACATTCCCAAGACTTCAACTCTGGCGGCCCTCTACGAGGCCATTCAGGCAATTGCGGTGAGCGTTGGCACCCGAGATTTCCCGATCTGCCTTGTACCCTCGGAAAGGCTCCCTGGACTGGAGGATCAGCTGCGCCGAATCTATGGCGGGAAGATCATGCCTGAAT
>JBEKPI010000102.1:0-13113 GCA_049520855.1 Occallatibacter sp. | reverse complement strand
GAAGCCATGAGAACTCGATCCGCCGGCTTGGTGGCGCTCGCCTGACCGGACGCTGGAGCCGGCGCTGAAACCGGGGCCGGAGCCGCACTCGGCACGGCCATGGCCACCAGAACCGGCTGTGCCGGAGCGGCAGGCTTTTCGTTATCGCCGAACAGGCGCGCCGTCTCCTCGTTGCGCTCGCCCACCAGCTCCACCGTGTCGCCCACGGCTACCAGCCCGTAGAACTCCTCCAGGTCGGCCCGCGCCATGCGGATGCATCCATGCGAGGCGGCCTTGCCAATGGAGTGGGGCTCGTTGGTCCCGTGGATTCCGTAGCCGGGGATGCTGAGGCCCATCCAACGGGTGCCTACCGGATTGCCCGGTCCCGGCAGGACAGTCTTGCCATTGTGGTGGTAAGTCGGGTTGGCCGCGCGCCGCGCGATGGTGTAGGTTCCGACCGGGCTGGGCGTCGATGGCTTGCCCACCGCGACGGAGTAAACCTTCTTCACCTGGCCGCCCTCGACCAGCGCCAGCTTGCGGTCTTCAAGGCTAACCACGATGATTCTTTGTGTCGCAACTTGCGCCATCGCCTGCATTGCAAGAACCATCGCCGCCACGATCACTACCGCCAATTTGCTGAGCATCAGAGCCTTCATCGCATCCCCCTATTTCGTTTTGAAATCCCCTGCGCCGATACAAATTGCAACCTGTCCGCCAAACGCCAACGTTTGAAAACAATGCTCTTAGGGGGGGTTTCGCCGCAGAGGAACGTGTCAGCCCAGACACGCCGTGTGCGAGTTGACACGGGTGACGGCCGCAGAGACTGGGTTGGTTGTCCAGGTCGTTGCGTGAAGTGTATCGGCGCGTTCTGCAGAGGGGATAGAAGCTATTTCAGGCAGTAACTGACGTGCAATTGGAACTGAAAACTTTTTAGCTGGCTCACGCCGCGTTCGCTGAAGCTTCTATTTATCTTGTTGGGGAGGTTTGTCCGATCTCGCCACGGCAGGCCCAAGGAGAATCTGGCTCCTCGAATATAGTTCGCGTTCCTGAAGCTTGGGCATCCGAAGCCTCTGCCGATCGACGAAGGAAGCTAGGATTCATCGCGCGGAGGTTCCGCGTAGGTTTCACCAAAGGACTCGTCCGGCGATGTTGCCGGCCAGCCGGTCATGACCAGGAAGACATCGAGGACGAAGAGCGCAATGGCAATGTCGTTGAAGAGCGACGCCTGGCGCAGATCCGGCCAAAGTTGATTGGCAGACCAAAAGAGAAAAGCGACCGCCAGTAGAATCGCCTTTACCAATTCCGCGCGCGCAGGCTTATGCGCGCCCTGGTAGGCGATGTATGCGAAGGCGATCGTCGCAAGCGGAAAAGCTCCGAGAAAGGCATGGGAGCTGGCGGGAAAGAGACTCGGAAAGGCGTCCCAGGCGAGCAGCACTCCGACACCCGCCAGCGCAACCGCGCCAAGAATCACCGGAAGGATTCTGTGGGTCCTGTTAATACGACGGTACATAAGTCATTATCGAACGCCTAACAGAAAGAAACCATAAGGGATACTCAAGCGAACGGAAAATCGCATTCTATCCCGCCCTGCATCGATAGACCCGCACTGTGGCCGCTTAGGCCGGCTGCGGCTGTTCATTGAACCGGTAGCCAACGTATGCATCGGTCAGCAAATACTGCGGATTCTTTGGATCGTCTTCGATTTTCTTGCGTAGTTGCCGGACAAAAGTCCGAAGGTATTCCAGTTCGTTCCCATACTCCGGTCCCCACACGGACTTCAACAATCGGGCGTGAGGAATCGGCTCGCCGGCGTGCATCATCAGGTAATGCAGCACCTCGAATTCCTTGGGCGTCAGATGAATCGAGCGTCCACTCTTCATGACCCGGTATTTCACCGGGTCCAATTCGAGTTGGCCATGGCGAATCGGCGCGTCCCGATTGGTTTCCTGCACATTTCTTCTGCGCACAGCCGAGCGCAGCCGAGCCGTCAACTCCCGCACTTGAAAGGGCTTGGTGATATAGTCGTCGGCGCCGGCATCGAGGGCGAGCACCTTGTCGTCCTCGCTGTCCATGACGGTCAGCATCAGGATCGGCAGGCGCGCCACCGCGCGGCGTATGCAGCGGCAGGCTTCCACTCCGCCCATCCCCGGCATATCCACATCCAGCAGCACAGCATCGAACCAGGTCACGCGAGCCAGCGACAATGCCTCCTCGCCGCGAGCCGCCTCCACAACCGTGAATCCCATGCCCGTCAATGTCACGCGCAATGCCCGCCGCGTGGAACTATCGTCGTCGACAACGAGGATCGTGCCCTGCCCGCCATTCGACTGCTCCGTATTCAATGCGTCCTCCTTGCGTCCATGGGAAGGGAAAGAAAGAATGTCGTTCCTTCCTTTTCATCGCTTACGACCCACACATGCCCATGGTGAGCCTCAGCCGCCTTCCTTACTACGGAGAGCCCGATGCCAGTGCCAGCAACGGCATCCTTTAACTCGGGTGACCGGTAAAAGCGCTCGAAAATTCTTTCCCTGTCTTCAATGCGAATCGTCGATCCGAAGTTATGAACGGAAATCAGAACCTCGGTATTGCTCGATCGGGCGGCAATCTCAATCGGCGACCCCGCCGTCGAATACTTCCGCGCATTGTCAATGTACTGCGCGAGAATCATGGCAAGCAATTCGCGATCCGCGCGCACGGTCAACGAAGGATCCTCGACGGCAACATGAACGCTGTTCCTTTCCGCTTCCGCCGGATGGCCGGCTAAAACCTCGTTTACCAAATCAACCACCTTCACGTCGGCCGCATCCAAGCCTGTCTGCTTCGCCTCTAGCTTTGCCGCTTTCAGAAGCTGGGTGCACAATTTGTTCAGTCTAACTGCTTCCCCGTCGATCAGCGTCACCAAGTCGCGCTGGGACTCCGTCAATCCCCCAAGTTCAAGCAAGCCGGAACTGGCTGTCTGAACCGCTGTCAGCGGTGTCTTGAACTCATGCGCGAGCGCATCCATCACCGTCGCGCGCAACTGCTCGCCCTTTTTCGCGGTCTCGGCTCTTTCTTCCTTGTCAACCCACCGGTGCCGGTCAATCGCAATGGCGGCCAGAGATGCGAGCGCATCGACTACAAGCGGACTGAGCTTGCCTCGCACCGCCAAAGCGCCAACCGACCCAGGCCCGGCCCGCAGCACCCGTTGCCAGGTATCGGTACTGGTGTCTTGCTGCGAAGCGTCGCGCAAGTAACATTCTTTGGCCAGATCCTCCTCGCCCGCGTCCCAGTCGCCCATTCTGTCCTGGCGGCTCAGGCTCATGTCGAACAAGGCGACCGCGCGCACGTTGAATATCCTTTGAATCAAAGTCGCCAGTTGCGGCCCGGGCGGCTGGCGCAAGTCCAGCAAAAGCGAACTCCGGCTCAACTCGTACAACTGCTCCATCTCGGCGCGATTGACAGCCGCCTCTCTCGCTACTCGTACTCCTCGCCCGTGCAATCTGCTGATCGCGAGCGCGGTCACTTCAAATGTCACCAGCGCAACGAAAATCCCTGGATTTTCAACCTCAAGGCTGAAAAGCGGCGGCTCAAAATAGTAGTCGAGCAAGAGCACCGCCAGCAGCGACGTAAAGGACGCCACCCCAAAGCCAAAACGCGACGCCACAGCCACGACCACCAGCAAATAGAGAAAACTGATAGTCAGCAGGTTGATCTGCAGCAGAAACCCGCCATAGGTCAGCAGAATGATGGCCGCGCTGGCCGCCAGATACTGCGCCAAAATCCGAAGTTTTCGAGGCTGCTGCGTCGATCCCAAAAGGACTGGATTTTCCATTGGAATTGCACCTTGCGGAGCTGGATTTCCAGTCTAGCTGGCCTTAGCTTAGCTGGATTGTCGTGAAGATAGTATAAAGAATTCATTTTGACCGGGTGTGAGCGTGGAAGGGAGCCGGTCAATCGACCCGGCTCCCTGTCCCCTCATCGCCCGTGAGGCATATTCTCGGTCAAACTGTTGGATTGCAGCGCGTTATTGCGCGTTCACGGGGGCATCGGGCGATGCCAGCCGATTGTACTTCGCTTCGAGCGTCCCGGCTTCGGTGGCCTTGTACATGTAGTACTCGTAAAGATTCCGTGCCGAGTCTACAGGCCTTGGATACTTGGCCGCCACGCCCATGACGTTCTGGCTCCTCCGGTCCCACTCTTTCTTCTCTTCCGTAGCCTGCTGAAGATAGTCGGCCTTCCGCTCGCCGTAGTAACTGGAGAGAACCTTGTATTGCGCCGGCGCGTGCGCGTTGAGCGCCATCTCCTTCAATTCCGCCTGAGTGTAATGAGCGCCCGTCACCGCGGAAGAGGCCGTGCCCTGCGCGCTTCCAACACCTGCGAAAGCGATTGACAGAATGCATGTTGCTAACAGGTTCCGAGTCATGTGTTCTTACCTCCCATGATTGAGTATCGATGAGATAACATGAGGGGCGCATGAAGGGAACCAATGGAACGGAATAAAACTTTTTGGGAAGCTAGCAGGCATCGTTTAGTTGTATTTATAGAATCCATATGCGGCTGCGCCGCTTTTTCTATCTATGAGCGATGCCGGGGGGCCTGCAAGCAAACTTACGAGAGATATCCTATCCCCCGTTGCTACCCTCGGAATGTACATTCGGAGCATTACCTTAGTAGTAGGTTTCGCGCAGCGCCCGCGCATCCCTCACCAGGCCAAGAAACCTGTTCGCCAGCTCATGGATGCGGTCTACCTGACGGAAATGCAGAGCCTCCTTGGGCAGCAGTTCTCCGCCCAGGCCAATCGCTGTCGCCCCGCCCTGAATAAAGTCGAAGGCCGTCAACTGATTCACTCCGCCTGTGGCAATCAGCGGGATTTGGGGAAGCGGCACCTTGAGGGCGCGCACATATTTGACGCCGCCTATGTGACCGGTTGGGAAAATCTTGACAAGATCCGAGCCCGCCTTCCAGGCAGCGATGATTTCGGTCGGAGTCAAGGCTCCAGGGAGCACCACGACATCTACTTGGTTTGCATAGGCCGCCACCTCCGGAACAAATCCGGGGCTGGTCAGAAACCTCGCGCCTGCGTCAATCGCCGCGCGCGCGGCTTCCTCCTCCAATACTGTGCCGGCGCCCACCGCCATATCGGGAAAGCGTCTCGCCAGGTCATCGATCACGTCCAGCGCGCCGGGCGTAGTCATGGTGATTTCGACAACGGGAATCCCCGCCGAGTAGATAGTCTCCGCCGCAAATCGCGCCAGTTCCCGCGAGTTCACGCGTACAGAGGGCAGAATGCCAAACTCTTCGATGCGAGCTCGAACTTCATGTCTCTTCATTGACTCGACCTCTCCGTGCCGGTGTTAGAGTGTGCCAGAACGCAAGCCCAGCTCGCAAGAGCCACGCCGATCATTGTATTACCTCGTGCCCAACAGCAAGATTCATCTGGCCGGCGGCCGTCATATACGCGCCGATTAACTGCAGGTAGGCCAGTTGCACGAGGCGGTAATTGGCCTGCGCATTGAGAAAATCCATGAGCGATGCTCCGCCATGCTGATAGGCAAACGTAACGGTGTCGCGCACATAAACCGATTGATCGAGATACTGCGCCTTGTACGGCTTGATCAAAGCGATATTGCTGCGCACCAATTCGTATGCGCCGTCCACGTCGCTGAAGACCTGCGCCTTGGCCGCTTCGGCCGCTTCCTGGCTTCGGTCGATGTCGATTAGCGTTCGCTTCTTCTCGCCCTGGTTCTTGTCGAAGATCCGCAGTGGAATGCTGACGCTGAGGCCGATCGTTTGGTGGTCGTTGGGGTTGTTGAAGGATGGGTTGTAGGAATACCACGCGGCGTAGGTCGGATCGGTGGAACCATTGGAGACAGCGAGCTTGTAATTGGTCTGCGATTGCTCGATGGTCTGGATCGCCGCACGCAGGTCAGGCCGGTTGTCGAGCGCAATCTGGTGATAGTCGCTGAGAGGCTGGAGTTCCGGGCCTAAGTCGAAGTGCCCGGTCACGTCGAACTGGTCAACCGGCGTGCGGTCGTCGAGCAGCAGCAAGAGCGCAATCTTCTGGGTGCGCAGATTGACGATTGCGGTCTCGATCTCGGACTCGTATTGCACGCGCTGAAGTTCGATTCGCGCCAAGTCGATCTTGGCCAGGCCGCCAGCGTTAAACTGGGCGCGGCTTATGTCAATGATCTTGTCGTAGTACTCGAGATCGGCTTTGGCCAGCTCCAGCACAGCCTTGGCCTCAAGCGTTTGCACGAAGGCCGAGCGCAGGCCGAAGAGCAAGTTGATCTCGAGATCCACGTGCTGAGACTGGGTAATCTCCGTGCCTTCCTGGGCGCTCTTCAAGCGCAGTTCCCGCTTGTGTTCGCGCTCGTGCAGGTAACTGAAGTTGGGCGAAAACTGAGTGCCTGCCGTTGGTTGCCAGACCCCGTTATGGCGAACGAGCTGAGTTCCATCCGTTGAAAGCGTGAACTGCGGATTGGGGCGGAGAAAGGCGGTGATCTCTTCCGCCTTCATCTCCTCCACATTGGCCGCATCCGCTTTCAACACCGGGTTGGCCGCCTCAAACTTCGCTTTCGCCTGGTCCCACGTGAGCGCCTGCTGCGCGCTCGCGGAACTGGCCAGGAAAGCAATTCCAAGAACACAACCGCACACGCTTCGAGTCAAGACAGATATTAGCTTATGCTTCACGTGTCACCTCCGGCCTCGGGAGAACGTCCCCTTCTCTTGCTATCCAGACATAGAGCGTAGGCAGAAGGAATAGGCTCAACACGAGAGCAGTCATGAGTCCCCCCACAATGACAATGGCAAATGGGCGCTGCGAGTCGGAGCCGATAGCGTGCGACATCGCGGCGGGAAGCAGTCCCAGGGTAGCCACCAGCATCGTCATCATGATGGGGCGAAGCCGCAAGACAGCGCCCTCGATAGCAGCCCCTTCGGGCGTATAGCCTCGCGCCCGCAGCTGATTGATGTATTCAAGCATGATGACGCCCGTCTGAACCGAAACTCCAAAGAGCGCCAGGAAGCCGACACCGGAAGATACGCTGAAGAATGTGCCGGTCAAATAGAGAGCGAGCAAGCCTCCAACTGGAGCCATGGCCACGTTTGCGAGAATAAGCAGCCCCCATTTGAAGGAACGAAACATGGTGTAGAGAATGATGAAGATAAAAAAGATTGTCAGGGGCAGGATCAGGAGCAGCCTCGCTTCGGCCCGCTTTTCGCTGTCGTATTCTCCCGACCATTCGAGGTGATAGCCGCGCGGCAACTGCACATTCTTGGCGATCTTGTCGATGGATTCCTTGACCGTGGTTCCCAGATCGCGCCCGCGAACCTCAAAGCGGATGGCCACATAGCGGGAGCCGTCTTCCCGGTAAATGTCGTAGGCATCATCGCGAATCTGGACCTTGGTCAACTGAGCCAGCGAGACGCGCTCACCCGAGGGAGAGAGCAGTCGAATACTCTGGATAGCCTCCTTGGTATCGCGATACTGTTTCTGATAGCGCACCACCACGTTGTAGACAGCCTCTCCCTGCAGCACCTGGCTGACCGGATTCCCCCCCACCGCGGTTTGTATCGCATCCTGGATATCGGCCACATTGATGCCGAAGCGCGCGGCCGCCTGACGGTCAACGGTGAGATCGATATTCGGCTGGCCTGTATCGCGTTGAATTCCCAAATCCTTGACCCCGTCGATATTGGCCATGACTTCTTTGATCTGTTCGCCCTTATCCTCGAGAACGTCCAGGTCCGGCCCGTAAAGCTTGGCGCACAGCCCGCCTTTCGTGCCGGTCATCGTTTCATCCACGTTGTCTTCAATGGGCTGGGAAAAGTTCCAGAAAGCCCCTGGCTGTTTCTCCACTTCGCGATCCATCGCGGCGATCAGTTCCTCTTTATTCTGATGAAAGACGGGCCGCCATTGCTCCTTGGGCTTCAAGTCGATGAAATACTCAGTGTTGCCGAATCCTCCCGTGTCGGTTCCATCGTCGGGCGCCCCGGCTTGCGAAACGACCTTGGTGACCTCGGGGAACGAAGCAAAGATATAGCGGCTTTGCTGAGTGAAGCGTGTGCCTTCCGTCTCGCCTACGCTGTTCGCCATCGCGCCACGCGCCCAGATGGCGCCTTCGTCCAAGTGGGGCAGAAACTCCGAGCCAATGATTCCGCTGAACGTCAGGAAGAGAGCGATGGCCAACGAAGCCAGTCCAACGCCAACGGTGATCCAGCGATTCTCGATCGCCAGCTTCACCACGCTCCGGTACCGATCCTTCAGGAACTCCATCACCGGGTTGCGCCATTCCTTGACACCATGCGGGAATACCAGGGCAGCAAGCACAGGGACAAGGAAGATGGAGAATACGATAGCGCCAAGCAGCGCGAAGGCAACGGTCCAGGCCATGGGCCTGAACAAACGCCCTTCGACTCGCTGGAGCGTGAAGATCGGCATGTAGGCGGTGATGATGATGCCGATGGCGAAGAAGACCGGCCGTTGGACCTCGTGAGCAGCATCGCGGATCATCCCTACCGGTGTCTTCAGGCTCATGGTGATGCGGCCCGCCTCCGGCGAAATGCTCTTGCCATGATGGCTCAAGTGCCGCATGATGTTCTCCATCATGACGACGGCGCCATCCACAACCATTCCGAAGTCGAGCGCGCCAAGTGAAATCAGGTTTGCGGGGATATGGGTCAAATTCAGAAAGATTGAGGCGAACAGCAGAGAAAACGGTATCGTCACCGCAACGATCAAGGCTCCGCGGATATTGCCGAGGAAAAGAAGCAGAATGATCGTAACCAGGATCATTCCCTCGCCGAGGTTGTGCAGCACCGTGTGCAGCGTGTAATGAAGCAGATCGCTGCGGTCGAGCATGGGAACGACCTTCACGCCCTCGGGCAGGAGGTGATTGTTGAGCTCGTCCACCTTCTCGTGAATTCCTTCGAGCGTGGGGCTTTCTTCGGCCCCCTTGCGCATCAGCACGCCGCCCTGGATGACGTCGGGCTCATCGACAATGACGCCGTCCGGACGATGATCGGCTCTGGCCATGTGTCCCAGCCGAATTCTGGGGCCCCATTCGACGACCGCGATGTCCTTTATGCGCACTGGAGCCCCATTCGAGGTCGTCAGCACGGTATTCTCGATATCCTGCACACTGCGATAAAGTCCGAGCGCGCGGACGTTCAGTTGCTGCAAGCCCTCTTCGACGAAGCTGCCGCCGGCGTTCACGTTGTTGATGGCCAACTGCTGCTCGACCTGGGCGATGCTCAAACCGTAGGTGATGAGCTTATTCGGGTCCACGCGCACCTGATATTCGCGCGCGGTGCCGCCAAAGTCGCTCACGTCCACGACATTCTGAACTTTCCTGAATTCCTTGTACAGGGTCCAGTCTTCTATGCTCCTCAAGTTCATCAGGTCATACGCCGGATTCGTGCTCCGGATTGTGTACCAATAAATCTGGCCCGTCATGCTCCAATCTGTTCCCATTTGTGGCACCACGCCGGCCGGCATATTGACCTGCGTGAGCCTTTCGAGCACCTTCTGGCGGTTCCATTCGTTGACCGACTGGTCGTCGAAGATCAACGTAACCAGGGAAAGACCGAAGATCGATTCCGACCGCACCGTCGTGAGATGCGGAATCCCGAACATCTGAATTTCTACGGGAACCGATACCTGCTGTTCCATTTCTTCGGCGGAACGCCCGGACCACTGGCTGATGATTTGCACGTAATTATCGGCGATGTCAGGATAGACCTCGACGGGCATGTTGTGAAACGACACCGCCCCCCAGAGGAGCAATAGCACTCCAACCGCCAGCACCACGTACCGATTATTGAGAGCAAAATCTACGAGATTGCGAATCATGGCTTCTTCCCCGTCCCCCGGCGTTGAGCGCTATTCATTGTCGATGACATTTTGGAGATTGATCGCGTTGGTCACGACCTGCTGGCCCGGCTGCAACCCGGATTGAATCTCCTGCATGTTGTTCGGCAACTGTCCGCCACTGACGACCTCAATCCGCTTGAACTTCTCTTGCGCCGGGACGTAGACCCAATCGCGGTCGTGCAGATGCACGATCGCGGACGCCGGAACAGCCGCGTAGTTCTTCTTCTCCTTGCCGAACAACGTGGCCGTGGCGAACATGCCCGGCCGCATCATCTCGCCCGGGTTGGCCACTTCAATACGGACCTTTGCCGTGCGGATATTCGGATCGAGAATCGAGCCGATGTTGCTGATCGTGCCCTTGAGAATTTTGTCCGGATAGGCGTTCAGCTTGATCTCGGTGGGTTCCCCGACGCGCACGTTGGCCATGTCGCTTTCGTAGACATCGCAGACGATCCAGACGCTGGTCAGGTCCGAAATCGTGAATGGATTCGGCGTCGAGTAGGCCTGCACGAACGCCGAGTTCGTCACTTCCTGATCGGTGATCACGCCGGAAACCGGGGCGAGGATATCGACAATTCCCTTGGGGTTATCGGGATCGCTGCCGAGCAGGTGGAGATGCTCGGTGGCGGTATCGAGGGTGGTCTTGGCGTCGTCCTCGGCGTCTTGCGCAACCTCCAGGTCTTGCGTCGCTATGGCCCCATGCTCGTACAGCGTCTTCGCTCGATCCAATTGCTTGCGCGCAAGCAGCTCGTCGGAGATGGCCTTGCGGTAGGCATCGAAGCCTCCCGAAATGTCGTCGCTGCGAACACGCAGCAAGACCTGGCCCTTCTTCACCGCATCGCCGAGGCGGGCGCGGATGTCCACAATGCGGCCCGATGCAAGCGAAATCACCGGAACCGTTCGCGCGATGTCGGGGAATACAGAGCCGGTCACGAGCAATTGCGACGGGGCCTGGTATTCGGTCGCTGTTACGATCGGATACTCCTCCGGATGGTCGACCGCGAAGAAGGAGACGTCCACTCCGGAAATCACCTTAGCTGGCGGCGGCGCCTCTTCGTCCGCCCTCACCTTATCGCTCTTGCAGCCGTTGATAACGAGAGTTGCGATCAGCACCATCGGCAGCAGTGCAAATCCCATAGCTTTGCTTTTCATCATGATTCCCGCCCCCTTGTGGGTTTCGGCCATCTGGGCACCCGGATAACTTCAAATAGCGGCAGCCGTAGTTAACATCGCCGGATTTTGAAACAAGTCTCTTCCCGAAGCGGCCTCTGCGCATTGCCGCGCGCTGCAACTGTTGGAAGTAGACCTGCCTGGAGTTCGATCGAATGAGACGAGTGGATCAGGCCGCGGGAGGGGGGCGATTCCGAATGGAGGAGAGAGCGGGAGCCTTCACAGCCGGGGCAAGGAGACTGCCCGGAACGGCAAAGAGAAACGTGTTGAAAGGAAGCTCCGCGGCAGGCATGGGAATCGATGCCACGACCGGATGAAATTGAGCGTGTGCATGTATGCCCAAATCATCCTCGCGCTGGAAACAGCGTGTCTCGGCGGGATTCTGCGCCATCGCCATGTCGTCATACGCCGTGATGACAACAAACATGATGAAGAGGACTAACGCCAGGGAGACGGCTTGCGCCGAGCGTCCTTGGCCCTCTCGCCGCGCATGGCGCACCCACAGCCAGCACATCGCTATGGCCATCGCCGTCCAGCCGAGATTGAGGGCCAACTCCATGGGTGTTTACCTTTCGATTCCACTCTGATTCGGAAACAATCCTGGCGCTGCTGCTTGTAAGACTTAATAGTGATACTCCAAGTGTGCCTCGAATCCTATCGGAGTCGCATAATTAGTTCATCAAGAAACCGTAGTGATTGAGGCTGGTTGAGTTAGCAGGTCTGGCCTCGCTTTCAGAGGCCAGACCTGGCGGGGAAGGACAGTTAGAACCTGACCATGATCGCAAACGTGCTTGTAGTCTGGTTGGTACGCAGGTCAGGCCACCAGATGGCGCTGGTGTCAGCTCCTGTACCACTTCCATTAGCAAAGCAGGCCGCTTCGGCCGCGGCGAGTCCCGCTGTTCCATAACCGAAACCTGAGGGAGCGCCACTGGCGCATGCATACTGCGCCGGGGAGCCGTTGTTGCCGCCGGGCGGAGTTATGCCGCCGCGGCCTGACCAGTAGGGCGTGTCGGAGTAGCGGTAGCCGCTCTCCAGGCGGAAGGTGATGAACTGACTGGGCATGTAGTCGAAGGTGATGGTTCCGTCTTTCATCTCAGCGCGATCTCCCGCATTCTCGGTATAGTATGGGGATCCTGAGATGCCCGTTGCGCCGTTGATGGGCGGCAGAAGGGTCAGGTAACGGCCGGGGTTATTCATCTCGCCGCCGCCGAGAGTTACGGCAAAGAGATCCTTCTTGAAGAAGAAGCGGTTGTAGGCCATCCAGCCCAGGAAGGCCTGCTTGGGCCTGCCATTCTTGTTGGCCGTGCAGTTGACGCCGCCGTTGTAGGTGTCGGTTGTGCCTTTCAGCGGAGAATAGCCGTGGGGGCCAAACGCGCCGTCCGGGGTGGCGAATGAAGCAGGGCCGCCGCCGTATTCGCAACCAAGGTCGCCGGTGACGGTGTAGGCGATCTTATCCAGGAACTTCGCTGGCCTGTCGTAGGCTTTGTACTGCACGCTGTAGTCGGCATGGATGCGCGAGCGTCCAGGGTAACCGGCGTCGTCTTCGCCCATTCCATAGTCGTTCCAGACGACGTCAAGCTTGGAAGTGGGACGCCAAAGGATCTGTCCGCCGAGCCCGCCGTGGCCATTGTAGCGGGCATAGGATTGCCAGCCGTTGATAATCCACGGCTCGATCTTCAGCTTCGAGGTCGGGAAATACTGGATGCGGAGGCCGTTGAAGAACCAGGGCGTGTTAGACGAAACGTACGAAGGCTGATAGGTCCAGTTATCGAAGTTGTAGTAGCTGAAGAGGCCGATGTACGAGACGAAGATGCCGGCATCCACGTTGAGGCCGTGGCCGACATCCCAGTGATAGCCGCCCCATCCTTCGGAGATGTACTTGTATGCGCCGCCGAGATCCCACTGTCCGCGATTGGGGCTGGCGTCGTTGCGTACTGTGGTCGTAGCGAACAAGCCGTCCATGGTCAGGATGCGCCCGCGGACGTTGTCGATGCGGATGTCTCCGCCGACGCTGACCTGCTCAAGCTGCCACTCGTCGGAACGGAAGGTCTCCGTCGATCCACCCAAGCTGTCGTCCTCGGGGTGATTCCAACTGACAGAGTAGTTCGCGTCGG
>JBEKPI010000101.1:0-13329 GCA_049520855.1 Occallatibacter sp. | reverse complement strand
ACGGAAGCCTCACCATCCGCGCTTGGGAGCTGCAATCCGGACGAAAGATCAGGCTCCGCCTCAAGGGCATAAGAAGCGAGGATGCAACAGTGGAGGAGGCCTCCTGGAGTGAGCCGCGGCCAAGCATGAAGCCATCGATAATCTCTCTTGTTGTGGTGGGGATCATACTTCTGTCACTTGCTTTTGGCGGATGGTAAAGCGGGAGATAGCAACCATCCACACTCTCCTGAATTCGAGACAGATCCAGGTCCGGTCAAACAAATAACATCGACAGTAACTCATCAGGGTTAGAATCTGGAGTTGCCCGAGGAGACAGCCATGCGAACGACCGTCCTGTTCATTCTGTCTCTTTGTAGCCTGCAATGCGCGTTATGCGTTGCCGCCCCACCCCACACCTATCGCAAGACTCTCGACCAGCCAACCGGGATTCAAGGCTATCCCTGCGCCAAGGGTTACGCGTGGTTCTTTGACGATAGCCGCCTGAGCCGCTGCACCGTCGCGCGGGAGATTCCGTTTGGCGAGGCGAGCATCCCCGCCGGATCGTACATCGGCCTGAATCCCGATGGCACGCCGAATCTCGTGCAGATGAGCCACGGCGCGCCAGTTCTCGGCCTGATCTGCCAGGGCGGAGGCTGGCTCGGACCGGGCGAAGGCGCGATGGTGGCCTTCTATCCCAGCGGCAAGCTGAAGCTCTGCTATCTCGCCGGTGACCAGACCGTGCAGGGCGTTCCCTGCGCCAGCGGCGGATTCTTCGCCTCGCTCACCGGCGTCGATCCCGGCGTCTCTTTCGACGAGAGCGGCAGGCTGCGCGCCTGCAAACTGGCCAAGGATTTCGGTGCGCAGCGCAAGGGAGAGCGCTTCGTCCAAGCGCCATGAATCAAAGCCTGTAACCGGCTTATGAGCGCCGCGCCTCGACATCGAAGATGGCTGGGTCGGGGTCTTTGAAAAATGCGGCGTGCAGCGAGCGCACCGCTTCGTCGGCGTCGTCTTCGTCGATCATGAAGCTCATATTGATTTCGCTCGCGCCCTGCGAGATCATCCGGACGTTAACGTGGCGTATCGCGGTGAAGACCTGGGCGGCGATGCCGTTTTGGCCGCGGATGTCGTCGCCGACCATGCAGACCAGCGCCTTGCGGCCCTCGTACTTCACGTCGGCCAGCTTGCTCAGATCGGCGGCCAGCGCGGGCAGCTTTTCGTTCGAGTCCACGGTGAGCGAGACGCTCACTTCGCTGGTCGAGACCATGTCCACGGCGCATTTGTGGTTGTCGAAGATGTCGAAGATGGACTTCATGTAGCCGTGGGTCATCAACATTCTGCCGGCCACCACGTCGATGATCGAGAGCTTCTTTTTCACGGCGATCGACTTGAAGGGACTCTTGCAGTGCGGAGCCAGCGAGGTGATGCGCGTGCCTTCGCAGGCCGCATTGCGGCTGTTGAGCACCAGGACCGGGATATTTTTCTTGACAGCCGGCAGGATGGTGGCCGGGTGCAGCACTTTGGCGCCGAAGTAGGCCAGCTCGGCGGCCTCTTCAAAGCTGATGACCTTGACGCGCAGCGCATCGGGACAGATGCGGGGATCGGCGGTCATGATGCCGTCCACGTCGGTCCAGATTTCGATGGCCTCGGCCGTGAGCGCGCCGCCGACCAGGGCGCCTGTGAAATCGGAGCCGCCGCGGCCCAGCGTGGTGGTGATGCCGGCTTCGTTGGAGGCGATGAAGCCGCCCATCACGGGAATCTTGCCCGCATCGGCGAGCGGGCGCAGCTTTTCGGCGGCGCGCGCCTCGATGATCGCATCCTGCGGCACGGCCTTCTGGAACTGCGAGTCGGTGACGATGACCTCGCGCGCGTCCACGTGCGCGGCGTCCATGCCCAGCTCGCGGAAAGCAGCCGCGACGATGCGGCTGGAGATGCGCTCGCCGTAGCTGACGATCAGGTCGGAGATGCGCGGGGTGAGTTCGAGGATGGCCGCCAGCCCGCGCAGAATCTCATCGAGCGAGTCGAACTTGTGGTCAATCAGGTTGATCAAGGTGGCGGAGTCGGCCGCGTTCTTCACCAGAGCGGCGGCCGTATCGCGATGACGGCAGCGCAGCCGCGCGCTGATGGCCAGCGCGCCCGTGCGGTCGCCCGTCGAGGCGGCCCCGGCGGCGCGCAACAACTGGTCGGTAACCTTGGCCATTGCGCTGACAACAACGACGGGCCGCTTGCCCAGGGCCACGCGCCCCGCCACAATGGCCGCGGTGCGGCCGATGGCAGCCGGATCCTCCACCGACGTGCCGCCAAACTTCATCACCACCATGCTCATGCGAGTTTCCCCAGGCTCGCCAGCAGTTCGGCGTTGAGAATGGTCGCTCCGGCAGCGCCGCGAATCGTGTTGTGCGAGAGCACGACGAACTTCCAGTCCAGCAGCCCGCAGGGGCGCAGACGGCCCACGGTGACCGCCATGCCCTTGCCGCGATTGCGGTCCAGCCGAGGCTGTGGGCGATCCGGCTGCGGCGCCCACTGCACCGGCTGATCGGGAGCGGTAGGCAGCTCCTGGCCGGCCAGAGGACGAAACTCGTCCCACGCGGCCAGAATCTCTTCGCACGTGGCCGGCTTGGCCAGCTTGACGGAGACGCACACCGTGTGGCCGTCCACGACCGCAACGCGATTGCAACTGGCGCTCATGCGGGCGGCCAGCGGCTTGACGGCGTGCCCGTCGAGTGAGCCAAGCAGCTTGAGCAACTCTTCTTCCATCTTCTCTTCTTCGTTGCCGATGAAGGGAATCACGTTGTCGAGAATGTCCATCGAAGGAACGCCGGGGTAGCCCGCGCCGCTGACGGCCTGCATGGATGTGGCGAAGATTTGCTCGATACCGAAGCGGTCCGCGATAGGCTTGAGAGCCAGCACCGGCCCCATCACCGTGCAGTTGGAGTTCGTGACGATGTAGCCGCCCGACTCCTTGCGCCAGGATTGCTCCTCGATCAGGTGCAGGTGGTCGGCGTTGACCTCGGGAAGCACCAGCGGCACATTGGGCGCCATGCGGAAGGCGCTGGAGTTCGAGACCACGGCGCAGCCGGCCGCGGCAAACTTGGGCTCCAGTTCGCGGGCGATGGGGGCGTCAACCGAAGCAAAGACGATCTTCGGCGCGCCTTCGGGCTCGGCCGGGGAGACGGTCATCTTGGCGATGCGCTCGGGCAGCGGCGAGTCCAGCCGCCACTTAGCGGCCTCGCCATACGATTTTCCGCTGGACCGGTCGCTGGCCGCCAGCCACGCGACCTCGAACCAGGGGTGGTTTTCAAGCAGTTGGATGTAGCGTTGGCCGACCATTCCGGTCGCGCCCAGGATTCCGATTGGGTATTTTGTTTTCATGGCCGTAGACACTCCAGTGTACAGGAGGACGGGTGTGGCTTGGCAAAGCCCCGGCAGGCTCGCATACCGAGGCCTGCTCTTGGTTAACCTGGGGCGGCGCTGAAATCGGCTTCGCGGTCCCTATCAGGGGCATCCGGACGACCGGGATTGTGCGCTGCGACCAGACGCGTGTACTCGACCTCGCCGCGCAGGGAGGCAGGAGGGTGGATGCGCTTCCGCCGGAAACCCTTGAGGAAGTTCTGGCAAAGGCTGGGACGCTGTTCGAGTAGAAGATTGGGTCCAATCCTGCGAACTGAGCAGTTTGCCCGTTTCTTCCGGTAAGCCGACTCTTGGTTATTAATCGCAACTGGATGAGTGGCGACGCGGGGTCAGTGCCCCATCGGCGGAGCAGGCGACCCATCGGACCAGTTGGCAACCCAGAGCATGAAGATCGTCACCCGCTCTTCAGGGTCATTTGCGGCAATAATCGGCGAATCCTCCTGGTCGGCTCCCCAGCTCTTTGCCGCGTCTCCCGAGACAAAAAACATCACATGCGGGTGCCAGCTCATGCCGCGGTCGTTCAGGTACTGCTGCTTCGACATCATGTAGCACATCGCTCCCGGCTCCAGCGCGGGCAGTTGCTTCTTATCCAGCGCCGAAGCCGTCGCCGCCAGAATTTCTGTTTTAGATTTTCCTTCAAGCGCCAGTCTCGTCTTCATCAGGAAGATCGGCACAAAGCTTCGTGCGGCCGCAGGATTAAAGCATATCGGCGAGCGAACTTTGGGATTCCAGAACTCCGGCTCGTCGGTAGCCGCGCCCCACGATCGCTCCACCAGGCAGAGAAAGCCATTCGTGCCTTTGACTGCGGTCGTGAATCCCTTCTTCCCAAGCACCATCACCTCGGCACCATTTGATATAGATGCCGGAGCGGCACTGCGGGCCAAGGCGATTTCCGAATTCCGGTCGGCGATCAAATACGCATCCGCGGGAGCCATGGCCGGATACGCAGCCTTCTCTGCCTGCGCCTGTGCCTGGCGTGTTGCGCCGGGCAACCAAAGCTGAACAAATAAGACGAATGTGATGAGCCTGAAATCGTTTTTCCGCATGGGAATCTCCAGTAAACGCATCATACTCGATTCTCGACAGACGGAAACAGGCCTTTGCGCTCGTTGAGAATAATTTATGCTTCCGCGGCCGATTCGCAATGAAAGCGCCAGTTCCGATTGTTATCGCAGTTCCTACCCCTTGCGGCGGTAGAGGACCTGGAACTCGTATCCCTGGTTGGCGGGGAAGAGGGTGGCTACATGGCGGAGGCGCTCGGCGAGAGCCGGAGCGGTTAACAGCGGGTAGTCACGCTCGCGCAGGTCGTGGTAATCGAAGTCAACAGCCAGCGAGAGCATATAAATCGCCAGCGCGTCACTGAAGGCCGACTCGTAGTAGGCGCCGCGGGCGCGCTCGTCGATGCTCGGCTGGGAGGCTTTGCTGTCAAGGGGGCGCACGTCCTGTGCGCGGCGGCGGGTCTCCCATGCGTCCTGGCTGGTTTCGCCGCGCACCTGGGCCTCGGCCTGCTGCCATACGATCAGGGAAAAGCTCTCTGGAACCCCGGCAGCCTCGACAAAGTTGTGGGCCACGTTGATGAAGAACTCGAAGGCCAGGCCGAAGCGGTCTTCGACCAGGCGCGTGGAAAGGAAGACCGCTTCAGTCGAGCCGAAGACGGCGTTGCGATGGCAGATGGCGCGGTCGCCCAGATCGACGGTATATCCCGGAGCGATCATGGTGTCGTCGGTGTCTGCGATGGCCAGCGGAACGAAGTAATAGGCGCGGTGCGCGAGCGCGTCGGAGAGCGTGGCCGGCACTGCGCCCACAAGGCGTTCGAGGTCGGCGTCGGAGACGCGCGTCTCGCCCCACATTGCGTAGTGAATTCCGTTGGGGGCCTGGGATACGGAGCCCTGCGCGGCAACCTTCTCCGCGTGCCAAAGCTCGATTTGCGCGCTGCTCGCCATGAACTTGTATTCTAGAGCATAGGGGGCCTCGACGTGACGCAATCGGCACAATCGGAAGGCGGAAAGGTTTTTGGATTCCCGCTGCGGGGATTCGGCCTATTCACCAGCCTGCTGCTGGCGCTTGCCTCGGCGTTCTTCACCTTTTTTGCGTCGACGACGGTGGCTATCTTCGCGCTGCTGGCATGGAATCTGATGGGCCACCACGCGGTGAGCTACGCCGACAGCTATCGGTATGTGGGCTTTCCGGCTTTCGTGGTAGTGCTGGCTGTGGCGCTGCCGGTTTTTGGCGTGCTGTGGGTGAGGGCAAAGCTGGGCAAGTAGGTTCCGCTAGCTTCCCGCCGGTTTGGGGATTGCGCGGTCGAGCTTGGCAACGCTAATCTTGCGGGCCAGGCCCAGCTTGGAGAGCAGCCAGATGCCCCAGTAGTTGGGATCGATCTCGTACCAGGCGAGGCCGTGGCGTGCAGAGACCGGGTTGGCGTGGTGGTTGTTGTGCCAGCCTTCGCCGCCCGAAACCAGCGCCACCCACCAGTTGTTGCGCGAGTCGTCGCGGGTTTGAAAGCGGCGGCTGCCCCACAGATGGGTGGCCGAGTTGACCAGCCAGGTGGCATGCAGGCCGAGGGTCACGCGCACGAACGCGCCCCAGAGCAACATCCCGACGGCGTTGGCCCAGCCGCCCCAGATCCAGCCGAGGCCGAAGAGCAGCGCGCCGCTGGCGACAAGCGGAATCCAGTGATATTTGCTCAGCCAGACATGGAAGCGGTCGCGGCCCAGGTCGGGAACATAACGGTCGAGCACCTCGGTCTGAGCGTGCATGGCATTGCCCCAGAGCAGCCAGCCGGTATGCGCCCACCAGCCACCCTCGCGGGGGGTGTGCGGGTCGCCGTCCTGGTCGCTGAACTGGTGATGCACCCGATGCGTTGCCACCCAGAAGATCGGTCCGCCCTCGAGAGCCAGCGTGGCGCAGACGGCCATTGCGTATTCCACCCACTTGGGCGCCTGATAGCCGCGATGGGTGAGTAGGCGGTGATAGCACATGCCAATACCGATATTGATGGCCACCACGTAGAGCGCCAACATCACCGTGAGCCGCTGCCAGGTAAAGAAGAACAGAGCCGCCACGGCGCCCAAATGAAAGGCGACTATCACGGCCAGCGTCAGCCAGTTGATGCCCTCGCCCACTTGTGCGGCGCGGCCAAAGAGCACCGGACGCCGCGCGGGGATTGCCTGAGCGGCCTTGGAGGCCGTGGCGCCGGAGGCAGAGATTTCAGCGGGTGATTCTTGGGAAGACGTGGCCTGGGAAGGCGAGGTGAGAACGGAAGCCATACGGGAAAGATCCTTGAAAGGTGGCGCCGTGCCCACTCTTATGTCCCAATTGTACCGGAGGAAAAGGCTGAAAGAATGTCTTGCATTGCACGGTTTTTGCGGAAACGAAAAGATTCTCGGGAGCAGTGAGCGGTTTTGCTCGCAAATCCGGCCTCAGGCAATCGTCTCGGAGTTTCTTAATCTCGACAATCGACGCCTCGCCGTTCGGTAGCTTCATTCTTTACCTCAGTGCCCCGGCATCATGCCCCAGAGCATGACCAGCGTCATGCCGATGACGATGAGGCTGGTGCCCCAGGCGATGATGTTCCAAATATGCGAATTCTTATGCTCCCCCATCAGGTCCTGGCGGTTGATGAGCATCAGCATGAGAATGATGACCACAGGCAGCAGAACGCCATTCAACACCTGCGAGAGAATGGCCACGTTGATCAACTGCGCGTCGGGCAGGAAGAGTACCGTAGCCGCGCCGCCTACGATCAATGACGTATAGAGCCAGTAGAAGAACGGCGCTTCCTTGAAGTGCTTATCGACACCGGATTCAAATCCCATGCCCTCGCAGACGGTGTAGGCCGTCGAGAGCGGCAGGATCGATGCCGCGAAGAGCGAGGCATTGAAGAGGCCGAAGGCGAAGAGGATGAAGGCGTAGTCGCCGGCCAGAGGGCGCATCGCTTCGGCCGCGTCCGAGGCCACCTGGATGGCGCCCATGCCGTGCACGTAGAGCGTGGCCGCGCAGGCCACGATGATGAACCAGGCCACAATGTCGGTGAAGAGGCTGCCGACGATGACGTCCAGCCGCGAGGCCGCGTAGTCCTTGACGCGAATGCCCTTTTCGACGATCGACGATTGCAAGTAGAACTGCATCCACGGGGCGATGGTGGTGCCGACCACGCCGATGGCCATATAAATATAAGATTTGTCGCTCCACACCGATTTGGCCGGCAACTGGATCGTGGCCAGCATCGCATCGTGCCAACTGGGCTGCGAGAGCACACCGGCGAAAATATAGCAGATATAGACCAAAGAGGCGATGATGAAGATCTTTTCCGTGCTCTTGTAACTGCCTTTAACAACCATGTACCAGACCAGGCCGGCGCAAAAAGGCACGGAGATGAACTTGGAGACGTGAAACAGATGCATCGAGCCGGCGATGCCGATGAACTCCGTGACCACGTTGGTGTAGTTGACCACCACCAGCATGACCATCAGCACAAAGGTGAGGCGCAGGCCGAACTCCTCGCGGATCAGGTCGCTCAGGCCCTTGCCGGTGACCACGCCCATGCGGGCGCACATCTCCTGCACAACGATCAAGGCAATGGTAATCGGAATGATGGTCCACAGCAGCGTGTAGCCGTACTGCGCGCCCGCCTGTGAATAGGTTAGGATGCCGCCGGAGTCGTTATCGACATTGGCGGTGATGAATCCGGGGCCAAGGACGGCCAGAAACAGCAGTATCCGGATTCGCCAACGCTTCATCATACCCGCGGATTCCTATTGTGGATTCATCGAGTTTCCTCACTGACCATAACAGCCCAGGGCGGGGGGCGCGAAATCGGGCGGCGCGAACCTCCTAAAAAGTCCGTGCGGGTTGACGGATCTGAAATATCATGGTACATTGGTACCAATGTACAAAGGAAGCTCTCATGCCGCAAGAACAGAAAAATCGCGAACCCGTCGTGGTCGAGCGCGTCCAGACCGGCGTCCGCATCGAAAAGCGCTTGTTGAAGGTACTCAAGGCCGTGGCCGAGCTGAAGGAGATCACCCTTGGAGACCTGTTGGAAGGCATCGTCCTGCACGCCTTCGAGGGCAAGCCAGTTCCCTTCTCGCCGCAGACGCTCAAGGAGATCGAACAGTTCAAGGCCATCTACGGCATGACTCTGAAATCCACCGACAGCCACAACCTGAAGGAGCGCAAACGGTAGGCCGGCGCTTAAAAAAAAACTGAAAAGGGGTGGAGCTTTCCTTGCGGAATCCTCCACCCCTTTGAATTTCTGGAAACAGCTTTGCCTATTCCGATCTACGCGGTGGCATAAATCGGCTCATCCTGCTCAACGGCGACTTCCTCGGCGCTCTGGCTCAGCAGAGACCGGACCACGTCGGCGGCGCTATAGGAGGTGCGGCCTGGGGCCAGGAACTGCGCAACGGTATTCAGATCGTCGCCCACGGTGACCAGCGGAGGCTCCACGGCGCCATCCTTGCGCGTCTGCCCGTGGCCGATATTGGCCATCAGCGCGTTGCACAGGCACTTGCGTCCCACAGTCTCCTCGGCCTTGCCGCCTTTGGCCACATAATTCGCCACGGGCTCAGCCGAGCAGCGGTAGCCGATTTTGCCGTCCGCCGTGGCATAGGACTCGCGCAGCAACCCTATGTCGCAGACCCGCGTCCGCGCCTCGGCAACCGCCTGATCGGAATACGAACCTTGCAGGATGGCCACCTTGAAGGGAAATCCCGTCGGCGATGCCAGCGGATCGGTAAAGACGACGCCGGAGTTGGTGACCGCCTGGGCTATCAGTTCGTTCTTGAGATCGGGCCTCATTCCGGACTCTTCGCTAAAGGCGAATGCGGTGCCCACCTGCACGCCCGCTGCGCCTTGCTCCAGTGCATAGCGCAGACTCCGCGCATTGCCGTAGCCCCCGGCCAGCCAGAAGGGAACGCCCAGCGCGCGCAGTTCCGCTATGTTTACCTGGTCGCGCTCGCCATAGATCGGCTCGCCGTTGGCGTTGAGCATCAGCTTGCCGCGCGGCGGCGCATTGTGCCCGCCGGCGATGGGGCTCTCGATCACCAGGCCGTCGACGCGGCCAGTCGCCCGCCGCAGCATGGTGGTGGCCAGAGTGTTCGAGCTGACGATGGCCAGGAAGCGCGGCCGGTCAAGCAGGGGAAGTGGGCCTTGCACGTAATCGGCGGGATCGAAGTTCATCGCCGTGTCCTGATCCTGCGCGGCGCCGGTCACACTGAGCTTGTACTCGGCTGGACGGAGGCCGGCAAGGGCGTCCAGAACGCCGGGAATGTGCAACGGAATGCCCGCGCCCATCAGTACATAGCCGACGCCGGCTAGCATGGCGCCGTAGATCGACGACAGGTGCGGCATCTGCACCTTCTCCAAAAAGTTGATGCCCACGGGATTCTTGTGCCCATCCCTGGCCAGATAGACCTCGACAAAGTTGCTCACGATGCAAAGCTCGACCACCTTGCGGAGATCGCGGCGCTGGTGCATCGGCGGCAGCGGGTAAGGCGCGACCGCAGCCTTGCCGCCGGGGATGTAGTATTCGTCCCAGATGCGCTGGGCCATCTCCGGGAAGGGGAAGGCGTCCAGACCCCTGCGCATGTGACCGCCGGGGTCGCCATCGGCGAGGCGGCGGACAAGGACCGAATCGAGCGCTGTGCCGGAGACAACGCCAAGCTGACCGAGCTTGGAGACGGCATTGGCCAGGCGCCAGTTGGAAACGCCCACCCCCATCCCGCCCTGAATGACCTTGGGAAATTGCATCATCTCTGGATTCTTTCACAGATCTGGAAAAATGCCAGACTTATCTTTCATATTAATGAAACGGAAGGCACGGGCGGTGAGCAATTTTGCTCGGAAATTGCCGAATCGGGCGAAAATAAGACCGATATCGGGGCGGACGGGGTCGAGCGCCGGCTTGACACGCTGACCGGCGCGCAAGGCATCGACACCCGCCTGCTAACCTGGCCTGCTACTTGTTGCTCTCAAACGCCTCTTTGACGCCGGGGTAAAACGCAAAATAGCAGAAGACCAGCAAATTCACCGCAACGTTCACATACAGCCCCAGTTTCAACTCATCCGTGATCGGCACGAGGGACGGGCCCACCATCGTACCCGAGATAGCGATCACGGTTTTGGCCACTGTGGCTCCCGACATAAACATGCAAATCCAGCGCACCCAGTAGTTCAGGCCCCAAACCAATCCCCCGCCGATAAACGAATACAACGACCCAAGAAGAAGCGCGACCGGAAGTATCGAGAGCATCGCCTCTTCCGATACCATGGCCGCAAACTGAAGCGGAAGAAATATCCAAGGAAGCGAACTGAATACAAACCTTGCATGGGGCAGCAGATAATCCCACAGGCTCGAATCGGGACGCCCCCATACCGTCATCCCCACCAGCAGAAAAACCACCCCCCGTACATACAAGTAGCAAGCCAGCAGAGAAATCAGGAGGGGCCGGTTGCTCTTCTCTTTCTGGTCTGATCGACGCTGAGCGGGCATCTCGAGCGGCGCCGGCGTGATTCCATGCATCTGCGGATTGGGGGTAATCGGTGGCGTTGCCATTCTTTCCTCCTGCTGCATCGCACCGCGCCGAAAGAGTATGCGAGTCCGGCGCGGGCGCTCTATGCCGGCGCGCTAACCGGCGCTGTCGTAGGCCTTGGCGACATCGGGCATCATGGCAAAGTAGAGGACAATCAGTAGATTCCAGCCCATGACAGGGATAAGAAGAAGCATAGTCTCGTCGGACATAAGTCGAGGGCCTCCAGAGACAAAATAATCGGCTGACATGGCGAGCATGAATTTGACGACAATGTAACCGGAGTTGCACATCATGCCCCAGCGAACCAGGAAGTACCACCAGGGGTCCATGTCATACAACCTCCATCCGGCAAGAGCATAAAGGATTGCGAGGAACAAGAACACCACCGGAAGCCCAGGAAGCACGCGATTCAGGGATGCGCCCACCACGCCCATCGAAGGCTGAACCATCTTCGGCAGCACGCCGAAGACCAGGGTCGGATGAGCAATAAGGGTGGTAGCCAATCCCGATTGCGGATCGCTCCAGGGCACTGCGGCAAGGGCCAGATAAACAGCGGAATGGAAGAAATTACTCAAGATGAAGAGAGAGAGCAGCCATGGACGCTTGCTCTTCTGTTTTGCCGGCGGGGGCAGGATCTCCGTGGGGATCGCGTGCGGAGGCGGCGTGATTCCGTGCATCCGAGGCGGCTTGGGGGGCATCGGTGGCGTTGCCATTCTTTCCTTCCTGCGTATCCGCCTCTCCCTTGCACACAGGACCGCGGAAAAGGCGGATTCCGGCGGGCGGGCTTCACAATGCAAGATTGTCTTTGTTTCGCTTCGCCCAAGTCTAGCACAGAGCAATTGCGGATGGCTCTACAATTTGTCGCGCAAGAAGCTGATGACGTGGTCCGCCTGGACGACGCCGGCCATGCGGCCCTGGGGGTCGACGACGGCCAGTGCGTGCAGGTTGTACTTGTCAAAGAACTCGGCCAGCTCGTTTTGATGCAAGCCGATGGGGCAGGAGAGGACGCGGGGTTCGGCCAGCACCGCCAGGCGCGTCTCGGGCTGGGCCATTACCAGCCGGGCCAGTGGAATGGCCCCGCGCAGCACGCGCTTTTCGTCGAGCAGGTAGATTTCGGTCACGCTCTCCGGGTCGCCGTCGAAGGCGCGCAGAGCGTCGACGGCCTGAGCCACGGTTGCGTCCTTGCCCACGGAGACAAAGTCGGTGGTCATGCAGCCGGCGGCCGAATCTTCGTCGAACTCGAGCAGCTCGGAGACCTCCTGCCGCTCCTCCGGTTCCATCTCTTCGAGAATGGCGTCGGACTGCTCCTCGGAGAGCTCGGCCAGCAGATCGGCGGCGGCGCCCGGATCCATCTCCTCGACGATGTCGGCGATCCGCTCTTCGCCCAGCTTTTCGAGCAGCGCCTTTTGCATCCGGGGCTCGACCTCTTCCAAGGTCTCAGCGGCCACCTCTTCGTCGAGCGAGGTAAAGATGACCTCGCGCTCGGCGGGCGCCAGGTCTTCGAGAATGTCGGCCAGGTCGGAGGGATGCATCTCGGCCAGGCGCTCGTACTCGATGCGCAGCTTCACGCGGCGCGCCGGATCAACCTCGATGACATCGACAAACTCCCAGGGGATGCCGCGGGCAGCAAACTTGCGCGACAGGCTCTCCAGCGATGCGCGCGGCAGCATGCCCTTGAAGACGCGGCGAAAGGCCCCGCGCAAGCCCACCTCGACCTCGGCCACGCGCAGCAGGTGAGCCGCGCCCTGCCCCATCCACTCCAGATCGACGTCGTTGACACGCACCACCTTGCGCCCGTGAATGTCGATGATCTGGCGGTCGATCAGATCCTGTTGCAGGTAAAGGTAATTGCCCTGATCCGCAAGCGGAACCATCGCGCCGGCCGAGCGCAGCTCGAGCGTGCCGGCGGGCGTCTCCATCACCTCGTGCGAAGGCACAATGCACAAGCCGGCGCGGGTCTTCAGCACCAGGCCGGCCACCTTGCCCGCATCCTCGCCGGTAGCCACGGCAATATCCTTGAGCCGTCCGCGCAGGTGGCCCTGCACATCGGTCACCGGAGTGCCGAGCAGCGCCGTCAGGCTGACGCGGGCTGTCGTGCGGGAAGGCATGAAGAGAGTGTATCGCTTTGGACGCGAGGAATGCCTGTGGATGTGCCGATTTAGCACCGGCGGCCTGATGCGGCGCGGAGCAGCTGCCCGCCAATTCAGCTGAAATGATGAGGGGTGGTGCAGTTTCCGGTTTGGCGGTGACCGACCGGAACCCTTGAATTTTCCGGTCAGGCTCGATTCACGTCCAGGCGGAGGGGCGGCTATCTCACTAGGCACTCTTCTCCCTATCACTTTCTGCACAGATAGCTAGGCTGACAAGCTCGCCGTTCTCGCCTTTCTCAACTCTCTCGGCTGAAGTCTTC
>JBEKPI010000100.1:0-13359 GCA_049520855.1 Occallatibacter sp. | reverse complement strand
AGAACTTCCATCGGCCGCTACCTGGAGTTCTATAACTCCATCCGGCCGCACTCCAGCCTGAAAGCGCAAACGCCCGATCAGGTATACTTCAACCGCCTGCCAGTACCCTTGGCAGCCTAAAAGCAAAAGCAAGAACTTCCACTTAAGGAAAAAACAAAACTGTCCGAACCACCGGGACCACCTCAGACCTCTACATCAAGTTTACCGATGCCAACTTTAGTTCCGGATATGTCCTTGAGCTCTACGTGCAATTCATCGACCTCAAAACCAACGACGTGGTTGCGGAGGTTGACCTCAACCACTACTCCGCAAGTCTTTGCGGCCTTACGCGCTGTCTCGAAAAGGAATTGGATCAGGTGAATCGAGAGGTGCAAAAGCGATTGTCATGCAAAGCGGCTCGACGGCAGCCGTAAACCAGTAGTTGCGAAAGGAGAGTTCTGTGAAACATCTTGCTATTCCCGCGGCTTTATTCCTGCTGTGCCTGGCGCTCCCGGCTTCCCTCTCGGCGCGCGACAAGAAACACGATCTTGACCTGGGGGGCATGGACCGCGCTTTTGTTGGCTGGGTTGCCCTGGATCCTGAATCCTATTATGACCTGGGCTACTCCAGGGCGGAATGGGAGGATGTGATTAGTCACGAGAACTTAAAGTTTCATCAGGATATGAAAAGGCAATGCTCTGGTGGCTGGACGGTCGCTGGCGCCAAAGACAGCAAGGATGAAAACACGGCGGGCAATGACCTCTACATCAAGTTTTCCGATGCCTCCTTCAGCACCGGATATGTCCTTTCTCTTTCCGTACACTTCATCAACCTCAAGACCAACTCCGAGATGGCATCGATTCCCGCTCATAAGTACGGAGGTCATCTGTGCGGCCTCGCGGCTTGTCTGGAACAGGAATTGGATGAGGTGAATCGAAAGCTGGAAGAGAAGCTTGGATGCGCAGTGCCCGAAAGGTAGTCCCAAACGAGTAGTAAAGGGACCGAATATGCAAGGGAGCGCGGCCGCCTGGAACAGGGCTGGCCGCGTTTCACCGCGAGCCGCTGCTACTTTTTCAGTTGCATGGGGACCGTCTTCGATGAGGAGGAGAGAATGCCTTTTGCATACACTCCAGTCAGTTGAGAGGCGCCTTCAATCGTCAGCCGAGCGGAAAACGCGACCTTGTCTTTCTTCCAGAAGAGAAGATAAACTGTTTTTCCGCTGACGACGCCGGTGACATCCCACCCGTCGGCGCTGCCGATGATCCTCCGGCCACCCGCTTGCTTATTGAGTGAAACCAGGCCCCAGTCCCCGCCGTTCCAGATTCCGGTCACATTCATCGTGGGGGAATCGGTGTAGGCATCAAGCCAAGCCTTTCCATCCTTCTCCGTGTTCTGACCGTGCAGAAGCATCGCGCAGGCAAATAGCAGGGCGAACAATCCGGCCGCTCTTCGCATTTTCTGACTCCTGTCTTTCGTTCTTCTCCGATAGTTATTGAATCTTCCAGGTGCTCGGGGTGGTCAGCGCCAAAACGGGCTTAGCATCGGCCTCACTGAGCAGGAAGAGGTTGTGAACGGGGGAGTGGGGCTTGAAGATCACTTGCTGTTCAAGATAGTAGGTCTTGCCAGCTTCCAAAGTTACGATGAGCAGGCTTTGGCTCTTGGCGCTGGAACAAAAGTAGTGCAGGCCCGGTTCCACTGTCAAAGAAAAGTAAGTTCCGGGGAGGTTGGCGCCCTTCCACTCGCCGTCCACAGCGATCTTGCTGGGAAATCCAGTCATTCCATGGCGGGGCCGCAGGACGTAAATCAGCGCTTTGCCGGCGGGCTGCGCGGCGGCCGGAGGCGCGGACTTATCGGCTTCAACGGTGAAATTTAACTGCTTTTCAGGCGCGCCGCAAGCTTGCAATACGCGCGCCTGCCAGGAATCCGGATATGTGTCTGTTTGGGATTGGCAGAGCGCCGGCAGGGCCGCGGCGCATAGAAGCATCAAGAAGGCTTTCGCAAGACGCATCGCTTTCACGTTCGACCGAAATCTCCAGAAGAGATTCAGCCGCCTTTCACGAACACATCCACACTACTGTTCGATAGGAACATCCGTCAAGCGCTTGCGCCATGAGAAGGGAAGGCGCTGCTTGAGCATGCTCCAGCGCGTCTCTTTGTAGGGGTCGGCATGACCGCCGTAGACCGGATGATAGGTCTCGACGCGCTGGCGGCCGGGAATCTCGATTCCGAAATCGTTGAGTTGCAGGAATTGCCGCATCTGCAGCTTGTAGCGGCCTTCAACGCCGAAGATCAGTTCGAGCAGGCGCTCGTTGAGCCAGACGATATGACGGAAGCCAAACTCCCACAGATAGGTATAACCCTTGAAAAACTTCCAGTCGCCTTTCGTGGCGCGCCACATGCCTATCACTTCGCGGCGAATCTTCCAGCGCATGAAATTCAGTTCGGCGGGTGAGAGCTGGCTGGTGTTCACGTTGCTCCAGTAGCCGTCGTACCAGCGGAAATCCTCCAAGTTAGCCACGCGATGGGCCTCGATCATCTCGCCGCGCAGGGGCGTCTTGGGATAGGGAGTCATGATCTGATCCATGACGCTGGTGATGCCCATCTTCTTGATGAACTGATAGTTTTCTCGGATGCTCTCGGGGTCGTCGTCGGGCAGGCCGTTGATGATGCCGGCGATGACGATGATGCCCTCTTTTTGAAGAGCCGCCACGCCCCGCTGAATCGTGTCGAGCGTGTTGGGCTTGTGCATGGCCTTCAGGTTTTTCGGCGAACCATTCTCGATGCCGAGAAAGATGGAAACAAAGCCGGCCGCGACCATCTTCTTGGCAATATCCGGGCGATGGGCAAAGCCGATGGGGCTGGCCTGGGTGGTGAACATCACATCCTTCAGCTTGAGGCGGATGACGCCCTCGCATAGCTGCTCGAAGCGGTCCATGTCGAGGGTGATGTTGTCGTCGGTGCAGAAGATGTGGCGCGCGCCGCGGCTGTAAGCATCCTCGATGTCGGCCAGCACGCGGTCCAGCGGAAAAAGGCGGAAGGAGCGGCCATACATCTCGTGGATGCTGCAAAAGTTGCACAGATGCAGGCAGCCGCGCGAAGTCTCGATTACATCGGCCTTGCGGAAGTACATATGAAAGCCCTTGAGCAGGCGCTTGTCGCGGGCGGGGATGCGGATGCGGGCGAGGTCTTCGAGCGGGCGGGCGGCATTGTGGCGGAAGAGGCCGTCTTCCTTATACGAGAGGCCGAGGATCTTGTCCATCCCCTTGCCGCCGGCTTCGATGCTGTCCAGCATCTCGCCGAAGGCGAAGTCGCCCTCGCCGCGCACGAGGAAGTCCCACAGGCCCAGGTCCTGGCCGGAAGCGATGGATTCTGAAAACAGAGTGGCGTGATAGCCGCCCAATACGGTTTTAATGCGGCGATCGAACTGCTTGGTCAAATGGGCGAAGCCGGCCGTGGTGTCGTATTGGAAGGTCATGGAGGTGAATCCCACGACATCGGGTTTGAAGCTGCGCAGCAATTCGAGGAAGCGCGGCACTGCCTGCTTGCGCCAGACCACTGCGTCGGCCACGCGCACATCGTGATTGTCGATCTGTGCGGCGATGGTCGCCATGGCCACGCTGGGCGGCTCCCATTGGCGGCGCGGAACCCAAGGCGATGCAGCGGGACTTTGAACCAGCAATGCTCTCATTCGACCTCAATTCGGCCTCCGCCGCTCCGCGGGGAGACACGGCAATTCTCACTGCAACAGCTCTTTGGATTCAAACTTGACTGACACTTGCCTTGCGGGCGGACATCTTCGCGCGGATCAACGACTCGATGCGTTCCAATGTATCCAGAGTATGCACGTCGATCTCGCGGGGCATGAACTCAATGGCGTAGCGGCCTTCGATGAAGTCTACCAGGCCCAACATGCCGATGGAATCGATGATGCCGCTGGTGATAAGAGGCATGGTGTCCGTAACAGCCTCGGCTGGAGCATCGGGCAGATATTGGCTGGCGACAAACTCCCTGATTTCGGTTTTAATCTCCACGCTTCAGTCCTTCCGCGATCTTGCCAAGGGCGAGATAATCAATTTTGCCGCGATTCCCCTTGGCGATCTCATCGAGAAAGACGATGCGGTCGGGCAGCATATACGGCGGCAATCGACGCCCGCAAAAGGCTTTGAGATCGGCCAGGGTCACGGCGCCGGGGGCGCTGAGACGAATAAAGGCCGCAATCCCTACACCCTTTTGCTCGTCCTCGACGGCAACCACGGCAGCTTCCAGTATATCTTCATGGGATACGAGCGCGGATTCGATCTCTCCCAGCTCAATGCGAAAGCCGCGGCGTTTTACCTGGCGGTCGAGACGCCCAATAAACAGGAAGCTTCCGTCGGGGGCTAAGGAGACGCGGTCTCCCGTGCGGTAGTAGCAAACGCCGTCGAGAGTGACCATGCTGCGCGCAGTCTCATCAGGACGATTCCAGTAACCGCGCATCAGCGACTCGCCGCCGGCCAGCAGCTCTCCGCTGCTCTCGTCGATGCGCACCTTTGCGTAAGGGCAAGGATGGCCGATGGGCAGCGGCTGTGCCCCGTCGAATCCCGGCGGAACACGGCGCCATGTCACCACGTTGGTCTCGGTGGGACCGTAAAGATTCGCGCAATCCACATGCGGAACCGCGGCCTGCAATTTGGCCAGCATGGGTGCGGGAAAGACCTCGCCGGCAAAGAGAATCAGGCGCAGATCGGAATAGGAATGTGCCGCCATGCGCCCCTCCCGCAACATGCCGGCAAGAATGGAGGGCACCGAATACCAGCAACTGATGCGGGCCTCACGCAGGAATTGCACCAGAAAGCGCGGCATCCACACGATGTTCTCCGGAACCATCACCGCGGTTGCGCCGCACAAGGCCATGTTGAAGATGTCGAAGGTAGACAGATCGAAACCCAGCGGCGAGGGACAGGCGATACGGTCGCGGGAGGAGATTTGAAACTCCTGCGCGGTCCAGCGGACGAAGGCGCTTACGGCGCGGTGAGAAAGCTCGACGCCCTTGGGCCTACCCGTGGAACCGGAGGTGAAGAGGATGAAAGCAGTGTCTTCAGCGGTCATTGCGGGAAGCAGGGACAGATCGCTTTCCCGCACGGGTGGCGCGGGCCAGGCTATGCCAGCGCCGGTGCGCAGATCCGTGATGCGCGACGGAGCGCCGTCGCCGTCGATCAGCAGCCGCGCCCCGCACTCCGCCAGAACCGCATCAAGGCGCTCGCGCGGCCAGCGCGGGTGAATGGGAACATAGATAGCTCCAGCCAGCAGCGAGGCGAAGACGGCAACGATGGCCTCGGTGCTCTTGGGCAAGGCCAGGGCGATGCGGTCGCGCGGCTGAATTCCGTGTTCGCAAAAGCGCAGGGCCAGCGATTGAGCTTGCACGAAGAACTCGCGGAAAGTTGTGAGCCGCTCCTCCTCGACGATAGCCGTGGCGTCGGGCGTAGCCGCCACGCTCTCGCGCAGCCACTCGTGCAACAGGCCGCTTGCCGGATTGGGCTTAGGCTTTGGGTCAGGCTCGGGCAAGCGTCACCCCCCAGGTGAAGCCGATGCCCGCCGAGGCAAACAACAGCAACTGACCAGGGCGAATCAGTCCTTCGCGGCGCATCTCCGCATAGTTGATAACCAGATCGCTGGCGAAGGTGTGGCCAAATTCGGCCATGCGGGTGGGCGGCAAACCGCCCTCGGGCAGCCCCACCATCCTGCGGAAGCCATCGCGATCGCGGCGGCTGATGTTGGAGTAGATGAAATGATCCACATCGCTCAAATGCAGGCCAGCATCCGCCAAAACTTTGTTGGCCAGCCGGAAGAGATGGAGATAGAAGATGGGCATGACCTTGTGTTCGATCATGACCGCGTCCGCTGTAAGTTGGATTTTCCCTTCGTTCTGAGTGAGAGCAATGGCCTGGTGCAGATGACCCAGCGTCATGGCTTCGACGCCCAGCAGCAGCGGACCCTCCGCGCCCTGGCGGCGGAGTACGACGGCGGTGCCGGCGTCGCCCTGCACGGTGATGGGCAGTAGCGAGCGATTATCGCGCGGCGCGGTATCGCCGGTGACCAGCAGCGCGGTCTCGATGCGATCGTCCATGCTCATCCAGCCCAGCGCGGTTTTGATGGCCAGATGCAGCGCGCCGCAGCCGCCTGCCCGGAAGCTGAGGTTCATCGAAGTCTCTGCCCCGAGATCGGCGCTGAGCCGGTGGGCGAATGAAATGGATTGCTGATTCTCGCCGGGAAAGGTGCTGTAATCCAGGATGAGGTCGATGTCGCGCGCCGCAATCCCGGCCTGCTCAAGAGCCTCTGTTGCGGCCTGCAAGACCAGGCCGTAAGGTTGCTGGCTGCCGCAGACGCGCACACGGCTGAGTCCGAGATTGTCCAGGGCTTTTTGCCTGGCCGGGGAACTCAGCGGCGCCAGCGCGGTCTCCACGCGGAGCTGCTCGCGCTCCAGTATCTCTGCCACGTTCTCTTCATCGGGAGGCACGGCGTAGGCGGCCGCGGCAATGCGCACATGCAGATTCAAAATAGCTCCAATCGCAGCGCGGCAAAGCTGCCGTGAGCGGATCTTCCCAGCATCAGCGCCTGGCCTTGCCCTGGACGCTTGCTCAAAGCCAGCAGCAGATGCAGCAACCCTCCAGCCTCTCCCATCCCTGCCGCAACCGCCGGCGCGGGGTAGATCGCCGCATCCTCGCCAACGAGGTCACGCGCTAAGGAAGTCAAGGAACTGGAGGCACACGGCGCGCCATTGCCTGTGCAGATAGTAAAGTCCAGCCGGGCATCCCCCAGCAACTGACGCACGGCGGCCCGCGCATCGCCGCCAGCCGCCCAGCGGCCCGCGCAAAGAGCGGCATACGGGCGCGCCGCATGGCGTCCGGCCGGTTCCAACACCATGGCCACCATGCCCTCGCTGGGAATGAATCCGCTCGCTGAGGGCAGAGGTTCGCTGTTGAAACATGCCGGCGAGAGAAGATTTGCCGCTTCGTACCACTCGTACACAGCCTGGGTCAGAGTGTCTCCGGCAAGCACAATGGCCATATCGGCCTGCCCATGGCGCAACAAGGAAGCGGCTTGCAACAGCGCGCTCTCCGCCGCAAAGCTCTTGCTGCTGACCGTTACGTTGGGTCCGCGCAGATCGTGAAAAAGAGCCACATGACTGGCTGGGGCGTTGTGGAGCGTCTCGGGAAAGGTGATGGGATCGGTTCCCGCCCAGCCATTTGCATCGGCGCTTTGAAAAAAAGCCTCGGTGAGTTCGACGCAGCCAAAGCCGGTGGCGAAGAAGACGGCAATGCGAGAGCGATCCATCAGGCTCAGGTCAATGCCCGCATTGCGCAGGGCCAGCGACGCGGCCACCAGAGCCCACGCCGAAAGACGATCCAGCCGGCGGGTCTTCGCGCCCGGCACAATACTGGCAGGAACAAACCGCTCGACCAGGAATGCGCGGCGCAATTCAGGTGTGGTCCAGGCGGTGATGGCGCTCGGCTCCAGCGGCTCCGCAGGTACAAGTCCGGCCAGCGGACCGTAAGGGGTCACGGAGCCAATTCCGGTTAGCACGGGCAAGGTCGCGTTCATGCGCGGTGACTCCCGAAGACCAGCGCTGCGTTACTACCGCCAAAGCCCGCTGAAACCGACATGGCCACCGGCAGCGGCTGGCGGCGCAGCTCGCCGCGCAGCCAGTCGATCCCGGAGATCTCAATGGGATCGGTCAGACGCAAGGTGGGAAAGAGAGCGCCAGCCTGCATGGCAGTGATGGTGATGGCCGCCTCCAGCGCGCCTGCCGCTCCCAGGCAGTGTCCAAAGTAGGATTTTGTCGAGGAAACCGGAATGGGACGGCTGCGTCCGTGGAAAGCGCTCTCATAGGCATGAGTTTCCGCAATGTCGTTCAAGGGAGTGCCGGTGCCGTGGGCATTCACATAGCCGACTTCGTCGATGCCGCATCCAGCCATCTCCAGGGCGCGCTGGATGCAGCAGGCCAGCCCCATGCCTTCTCTCTGCGGCGCGGTGGGATGGGTGGCGTCGTTGGTCATGGCCCAGCCCCGCAACACGGCCTGAATCCGGGCGCCGTGCCGAGTCGCATGATCCAGGGTTTCCAGCACCAAAACGGCCGCGCCTTCGCCGATATTCAGCCCGTTTCGGTTCTGGTCGAAGGGACGGCAAGGCTCCGGGTCCAGGGCCTGCAGCGAGTTGAAGCCGCTCAGCGTAAAGGGGCACAGCGCATCGCTGCCCCCAGCCAGAACCATGGGCGCTGCCTCGTCGAGCAGCATGTTGGCTGCCAGCGCAATGGCCATCGCCCCCGAGGCGCAGGCCACCGAAACCGCACAATCTGGACCCTCGATGCCCAGATGCTCTCCCACGGAAGCTGCTACCCGCGACACCGGATAGGATGCGGCCCGCGACAATCCGCCCTGCCGAAACCAGGCAGAAGGCCCGCGAGAGATCTCCGCATCGATCTCGCTCAGGCCCGCAACCGTGCTGGCCATCACTATGCCGCTCTCACGCAAGTCGCTGGCGAGGCCGTCAAAATCCGCCACGGCATCCCGAGCCGCCGCCATCGCCAGCCGATCTGTGCGCGAGTAGCGATACCCCTCGGCCAGAGATGGCAAGGCGCTGACCGCGGCTACAGTTCCGTGAAAGCCCGGATACAACTCAGTGGCGGGCCGCAGACAGCTTTGCCCGGCCAACATTCCGGTCTGTAGAGAAGACACGCCTATGCCATAAGGACTGACTGCGCCAATCCCGGTCACGACAATGGTTTTTTGCGCATCAGTCACGAGGATGAACCGGCCAGAAATCGAAGAAATTTACCCACTGATCATAGTAATTCGACAACTGCGTTTCGAGAAACCGGACCGCCTGGCGCAAACCGACAAGTTGGTCTTCGTCGCGGTTGCCCGAGCAGGCGGGCGGAATCGGTTCGCCCAGCAGAACCCGGTAGCGCAGCCAGCCACGGCGAACCACAAAACCGGGAAGCACCGGCGCGCCCGAGGCTTGCGACAGCAGAAAAGGCCCCAAGGGAAACTCCGCGGGCGCAGCGAAAAACTCGACCGTCGCGCCATGACGCGCGTGGTACACGCGATCTCCCTGAATGGCGACGATCTCATTGCGGCGCAGGGCCTGCAACAGTTCGATCGTGGCGCGCGCGCCGTCGCGCAGATCCACGATCCTGAGCCGATCGTTCGACATTCGGTCGCGCAGCATTTTTTCCGCGGGCTTGTCCTCGACCACGCGCGCCACATTGACCGGACGGTTATGCATCTCCAGCAGCCGCGAGGCAAACTCCGGATTGCCCAGATGCGCCGTCCAAACGATCAATCCATGGCCCGCGGCCAGGCAGCGGTCGATTGTCTCGGCGCCCCGCTCCCCGTCCGCCAGCATGGAGAGCAGTTGCGCATGGCTGGCCTGGGGAACAAATGCATAGGAAACGATCAGGTCGCAAAAGGAATAGAAGACGCGATAGACCTTCCATTGCAGCTCCAGCCCTCGCTTGCCCGAGACGCGGCGCAGATTGCCGGCCACGGCGCGGCGTTCACGCTTCAACAGCAAAAAGAAGATCAGCGCGGTAACCGCCGCGATGGGAGGCTGCGCAAAGCACGGCAGCCAGCGCATGGTAAAAAACACCATGTTGAGCGCCGCCACGTTGTGAAAGCGATGCTGGTACCAGCGCTTCAATGGACGCCCGCCTGCGTCAGCTCGCTTACCTCGCGAATCACCTTGCGCTTCAACACCGAGTACATATGAAGGATCTCCGTGTCGTCGTATCCGATGGAGCGCAGCGTGCGCACCGCGCCATCGACGGCAGCGGCATTGTTCATGCCGAAGCGGCGGTGATACTCGATCTGTATCTCATTCATCTCGTGCTTCGACAGCGTGGGCGTGCCCATTGCCATGTCGTTGTAAGAGAAGCGGCTGGTCAGTCCGAACCGCTCGGCGTCCCAGCCCGCTTCAATAGCCTGTTGATTGATTTCGCAGCCGGGAAAAAAGCGCAGGCAAAAGTGGTAGGGCAACAGCGAGGGCTTGGGCAGTTCGCCCAGCCAGTCCAGGGTGCGCTGCGCCATTTCTCTGGATTCGGTGGGAAAGCCGTACATGGTCGAGATATTCACTGCTACATTCTGACGCTGCGTGTAGGCAATGATATGGCCCGCCTTCTCCAGATTGAGATGCTTGCGCACCAGGCGTTGAATCTCCTCGGTGGCGGATTCGACCGCATACGTAAACCAGACGGCGCCCGCCTCGATGGCGCGATCCACAAACTTTTCGCTGGCGATATCGGCGCGTAGGCCGTTTACAAAGTACATGCGCAGCTTGAAACCCGCAGCCTGAATCCTGTCGAACAGATCCAGCGAGCGCTTCACATCGACATTGAAGATGTCGTCAACGATATAGAAATCACGGATGCCTTGCCCGTCGTACAGCGCCGCGATCTCCTCGAAGATATTGGCTGCGCTGCGCAGCCGGATGCCTTTCCAATGGCTGAAGCAATAGGTGCAGCCGTAGACGCAGCCGCGGCTGGTCAGCAGAACTCCCTGGCGCCGGTGATTGTAGGCATAGCTGAGTTGGCGCTGGTACTGATCGATGTCGATCAGATCGTAGGCGGGAAAGGGAAGGCTGTCGATCGTCGCGCTTTGCTGCCGCTCGGCGTTTTCCACCACACGGTCACCATCCCGGTAGAGAACTCCAGCGATCCCATTCGGAGAAGCTCCGGAAAGCAGCTCGATCAAGGCCTGCTCTCCTTCGCCTTGAACGGCAATCTCTATCTCCGGAACTTCTTCAAAGAGCCGCTGCTTGTAGGCCTTGACGATCGGCCCGCCCACAATCAGCTTGGCGTCGCTATGGGCGCGCGCCAGCGTGGCGACGCGCTGCAGCTCTTCAAGAAAAAACGCGATGGAGCGAAGGCCGACGACATCGGGCTGAAACTCCCGCAGAATGTTCAGGAATCGCTCGTCGTCAGGGCAAGAGAGTGAGGATTCGACGATGCGCAGTTCGATGCCGGGAAATGCCGCGCGCGCGCTGGAGGCCAGATACAGGAGACCAAGCGGAGGGACATGCATCTCGTAGGGCATGGTTGTGCCCACCCACTTGTTCATGTTGTTGCATTCCACCAGCAATACACGGGAGGGTCTCATCCTGTTGCTGGTCGGCATGGCCAGACTCCTGAAGTTATTTCTTGGCCGCAACTTTGGCTTCGACGGCTGCGGCCAGCGTTCCTATGCTCCGCCAGGCGCTGTCGTCGAACTCGCCATCGACCAGCTTGATCCCAAAGCGCCTCTCGATCTCCAAAATAAGCTGAAGAATGTCGATGGAATCGATCTCCAGATCGCCGCCCAGCAACTGCTGATCGTCGCTCAGGTCCGCGGCTGTCCGGTCCTTGATTCGCAGACCGGCGATGATAATCGTCTTGAGCTGTTGGGCAGTGGTTTCCATGTCGATTTCTCGTCCAGCATAGCATGGCGCGCCATTAAACTGACCGCTGTTCTTCCAGCAAAAACGACGCATTACATAACCTACTGATATAACAGATGTTACGGTTAGACTTTCTCCGTTTCGATTCTAAACGGCTCCAGGATTCTTGAACCCATTGAGTGATTGTCCCTAGGCAAGAGCCGCGCCTGAGAACGCGGAGGATATTACGGAGGAAGAGGAAGGTTCTTTCGGTGGAGCGGATTGCGAGCATCTTGAAGCAGGCCCGCTGGGAGCAGCATGACCATAAGGAAAGCCAAAATCGCCCAAGGTGCAAGAAAGGCCTCGCGGAAACAGGTCAATCAATATCCCGGCGGCACAAGTATCGCTGGCCTCAAATTCGGTTGTGGAAATCAGATTATATCGTGGACTTTTGAAGGGATGCTACGGATTGAAGTCTTTGTGGACAATTGCGGATCAGTCATCAGAGCGCGGTGACCATCAATCAGACCGTACGTAAGGAGTGCATAGGCTTCCTTGAGCCTCTCTATCACGCGCCGATGATTAAAATACGCCTTTTCGTGTCATGCCGGGATTATAGCTCTGACGCGTTACGTGGTATCTGGCCGATTCCCTTTTCTCCATCCCCCTCACGGTTCGACTCGTTGTGGTTCATTGGGCGTGCATCCCTCGCCTTTTCATGCAATGAACCCACTACTCCCCCGGCGCATTCTTCACCTGAACTCATTTTGCAGCAATCGTTTGCAGTACAGTCTACCAATCTCATATATTAATGCTGTAAGATACATATCGACAAGGAAACCATATGCCTGCCGCGAAGAAGGCTACAACCCGACCGAAGCGTAGAATCGTTTCTCCAGCAGAGGAACGCACTCAACTCCGGCTCACCGTCGATTCCAAGTTCACCAAGAGCCATTTCAACCAACTTTTTGCCGTGCTCAAAATCCGGCGAAAGAATGCCCTGGCTGAACACATCATTATGAGTTTCAAAACCAAGGCCGCGCAGGCGCAGCTTGTTGCGTTCTACAACAACCAGTGGCTGAACATTCCATTTCAGAGTATCGATACTGCATTCGTATTTCCATTGACGTTCGATATTGCCGACGAACTGGAAAGAGTTGGCGGGGAGATTCTCGGCGGGGTGAATCGGTCCAAGGCATTTCGCGTGATGGTGGCCTACCTTGCATTCGTCCATAAATTGAAGAATCAAACAAAGGCGACTCCCGCATAGCCTCTTCAGCGCATTTCCAGGCGAGATGGCGAAGGTACTTTCGAGCAGCATTCGTGTTCGGAATCGATAGACTGGCGCGCGCTCCAGGCGCACCGGAAAATCGCCGCCGTGTTGGAGTCGGAAGTTCTTCCCGCAGGTTTCTTGATCCTCGAACGCAGTGCGAACAATCTTCGATCATCTTCGAACACTGTTCGACGTTGTCCGAATTCCGTTCGATCTTTGTGGATTACGTCACCATCGCTAAGCCATCAGGCTTAGGGATGGTGTCTTCCTTCTAAGCGAGCGTAGCGAGAGTGTTTTTCTGGATGTTCTCTCCAATTGATGCTCGCAGAATTAGGCGGCTTTGCTGCAATGCGGGGAGATCACGATGTTGGTTGGCCTCTACTGCATCTTCACGTTCCGCCCGAATGCCATGAGGATTTGCAGGATGCGCTCTTCGGGGTCCTGCATCTGAATGTTCCTCAGCAGGGTATCGAGACACAACCTGTTGCATTCGGATTTCGAACAGGGTTAGCGTTGGGTTGTGCTGACTTTGCGGGCAATGACGGGTGGTGCGGGATATGCTCAACGGCATCTGGAACACAGCGACTACTACGATGAAGGCCGTCGTGTCCAAGGTGAATGGCATGGCCAGGGCGCGGAGTTGCTGGGTCTGTGTGGAGAGGTAACGCGGGAGCAATTTGAAGCAGTTCGAGAGGGGTTGCATCCAGAGACTGGGGAAT